>WLOT01000046.1 GCA_009699125.1 Actinomycetota bacterium | reverse complement strand
TTCAACAACTGCGTCGATTTCGCGATCGTCGTGGACGGAACCGGCGTAGTCGATTCGGCGGTCACTGTTGATGCGGCTCATGGTTGCTCCTGAGTGGTGAATGAATCAGTACGGATTGGGGTCAAGCGAAGGTCGGTGACGAGGCGGTCGATAAGACGAACGAGTTCGGTGCAGTCGTGTTCGCTCCAGTTGTCGAGCACGTCAGTCATCTGTTCAACGCGTAACGCCACGATGCGATCGTGCGTGCGTCGGCCCTTGGCTGTGAGTCGAGCGACGGCAAGACGAGCGTCGTCAGGGTCAGTGCCGCGCTCAACGAGTTCGGCGTCTTCCAACACGCGCACCTGGCGGTTTGCTGCAGCAGGGTCCATAGAACATCTGCGAGCGAGTTGCCCCATAGGCAGTTCACCGGTGTCGGCAAGTGTGCGGAGAATGGCGTAACCAGCGCGAGTGACCTCGACGCCGATCGCTGCGGTTTGGCGATGATGAATTGCCCGGTTCACTGTGAGCCGAAAGAGACGTTCGAGAGAGCGTTCGGTTTCGGCGACCGACTCCGCAGCGGGCATGGCGGAACCGTAGGGAAGGTCTTGGACTATGTCAAGGTTCCCCGGGGCGGGCCAACCTGCGTAAGACTCACCAAATGGCAACCGACGCTCAAACATCTGAAGGCATGCCCGCAAAGGCTGGCATCATCCTCGCCACGCTGATTGGGGTGGCCACCGTTGCCAACCTCAACCTGGCAGTGGCGAATGTGGCACTGCCCGACATCGGCCGTCACTTCGACGCGTCACAGACCGCGATCAATGCCGTTGCTGTCGGCTTCTCGCTGGGTCTTGCGGCCACGGTGTTGTGGCTTGGGGCACTTGGCGACCGGTATGGACGACGGATGATGTTGCTGCTTGGCATGGGATTGTCTGTGCCCGCCTGTGTGATCGCCGGTTTTGCACCGAGCATCGGCGTGCTGATCTTTGCCCGGGTCCTTGGCGGAGTGGCTGCTGGCATGGCGTTCCCGACCACGCTGGCGCTGATCACCGCGCTTTGGGCCGGTTCTCATCGCACGAAAGCGATCGCATTGTGGTCCGGTATTGGCGGAGCTATGTCTGCTCTCGGACCCCTTGTTGCGGGAGCGCTCCTTCTCCACTTCTGGTGGGGATCGGTTTTCCTCATCACGATTCCGCTCGCAGTTATCGGTTTTGTTGCGGCATGGGCCTTTGTCCCGGCGCACATCAACGAGGACGACTCACCAATCGACAACCTCGGCGGAGTGCTTTCTGTTGTGATGGTGGCGGCCGCAGTCATTGCGATCACGCTCGCCCCCGAGCCTGGAGCGGGTACCGCTGCGCTCATCATCGGGCTTGTTTCTGTCGCTGCGGTTGGTGCGTTTGTTCTGCGCCAGCGCCGCGCAGCATTCCCGCTCTATGACCTGAAACTGGCAGGACGTCGCACGTTCTGGGTCGCTGCAGTGGCCGGGATGTTGGTTTTCGGCGCTCTGGTTGGCGCAATGTTTATCGGACAGCAGTATTTGCAAAACGTGTTGGGTTACTCAACATGGAAAGCCGGACTTTCAATCATTCCGACGGCGGTGTTCATGGTCGTGGCCGCGCCAATTTCGGCGCGAATCATTGAGCGCCGCGGATCGCGAGACGCGCTTCTTGCTGGATTTGTGTCAGTTGGTCTTGGTTTCCTCGTGATGCTGTTGTTGTGGAAACAAGACACGTCGTTTGTCGTTGTCGCACTTGCCTATTCACTGCTCGGTATCGGTGTCGGTATCGCGGGTCCGCCGGCGTCAAAGTCCCTTACGGAGTCGGTGCCGGTTCCGCGAGCGGGAATGGCGTCAGCTACTGCTGATCTCCAACGCGATCTTGGTGGAGCCATTCTCCAAGCGATCCTGGGTGCTGTGCTCACAGCGGGTTACGCGAAGGCGTTCACCAAACAGATTGCAAACGCGCCGACATCCGTTACCGATTCGGTGACCACACAACTTACAAAGTCCTTTTCGAGCGCTGAAAACATTGCGATGCAATATCCGCAGTACACCGATCAGATCGTTGCTGCAGCGAAGCAATCGTTTGTTGATGGACAGCAGGTTTCATTTACCGTCGGCATCGTTTCAATGCTGATCGGACTCGCGGTGGTGTGGTTCGGTTTCCCAACGAAAAACGCCGAGATCGATCTCGTCGCCGGCTATCAGCGCAGCGACGAGTCAATCTCGGCGTAATCGTGCTTCGAGTGCTCTAGGCAGTAGCGAGCGGTGCCGGGTTACGGCGAGCACCAGCGGTGAAGTTCACCGGCATGTGCTTGATGCCACCAATGAAGTTCGAGCGAAGGATGTCGACATTGCCCGCAAGGGTCATGTCGGGAATCCGCTCGAGGATCTCTTTGAAGATGAGCTTCAGTTCCATGCGAGCGAGGTTTGCGCCCAAGCAGAAATGCTGGCCGCCGCCACCGAACGCGATGTGCTCGTTCGGGAAACGCTCGATGTTGAACTGATAGGGATCGTCGAAGACTTCTTCGTCACGGTCGGCAGAGATGTGCCACATGACGACCTTGTCACCCTTCTTGATTTCCTTGTCGCCGATGACGGTGTCATCCATGGCGGTACGGCGGAAGTGGTACACCGGCGTTGCCCAGCGGAGGATTTCTTCGATCGCGTTATCGATCTTGCCGTCCATGTCGCCAGCAAGAGCGGCGTACTGATCGGGGTTCTGCATGAGTGCCCACATGCCCCACGATGTGGTGTTGCGGGTGGTCTCATTGCCAGCAACCGTAAGCAGCATCATGAACATGTCGAACTCGAGTTCAGAGAGGCGATCGCCTTCGATCTCGGAGTTGATGAGCTTGGTGACGATGTCGTCACGAGGGTCGCTTGCTCGCTGCTTGCCGAGCTCGTTCACGTACATGAACAACTCGCCAGAAGCGTTAGCGCCGTCTTCGTTGGCGTATTCCGGATCGTCGAGGCCGATCATGCGGTTCGACCAGTCGAACAGCATCATGCGGTCTTCTTGGGGGACGCCCATGATCTCGGCAATTGCCTGAAGCGGAAGTTCCGATGCGAGGTCGACGACGAAGTCGCATGAGCCACGCTCGATGATGTTGTCAACAATGAGAATCGCACGGTGCTCGAGATACTTCTCGAGCAGGCCAATCATGCGGGGCGTGAAGCCCTTGTTGACGAGCAGGCGATAGCGCGTGTGCTTGGGCGGATCGGTGTAGAGCATCATGAGGCCGCGAGGGTCCATGCCCTGTGCCTCGCCCGGGAATTCCTCGGGAGTGAGAATCGAGATGCCGCCAGCTTCTGAGGAGAACAGTGCTGTGTCGCGGTTTACGGTGACGAGATCCTTGTGCTTCACGACGTTCCAGAAGCCATTAGCGCCTGGATACTCGTGCCAACTCACCGGATCTTCGGCGCGGAGTCGGTCGAACATTTCGTAGTGCTCGAGTCGCTGGAAGCGGTCGAGGTCGAGGAGGTCGATTCCCTCGAGTGTCATGCGGATCCCCTTGATCGGTGCTGAGACAGCCAAAGACGTGTCAGTGGTCACGGAACACTAACGGAGACGGGCAGTCGGTCCACCTTTTGCCGGGCCGACTCGCCCTAGGGGGCCTCAATTTTGGGATCGGCGGTCTCGCCTGATCCGGCAGCCACAAGCGGAGAAGCGGCCAACACCACTATTCCGGCCACGACGAGCCCGATCCCAGTGAGGGATCCGAGAAGATCGCCGACGCTGTGGTGAAAGCGCTCATCGAAGACCACGATGCCGACAGCCCCGGCGACCAAGGGATTGCCGCCAACGAACGGGGCGAGGGCGGCGGCGAGGCTTCCCTGGCGGAACGCCACCTGCTGGAGCAGGAGCGCTCCGAGTTCGCACAGACCGAGAAAGGCGAGTGCGGGAAGGAACGAAAGCAGTCGGTTGTGGTTGGCCAGGTTGGAGTCGATGACTTTGAGCATGACTGCGGCCGAACCGAGCGAGACCGCAGCTGATGTTCCGAAAAGTGCAGCGCGAACGTTTGGAGTTCTCGAACGCAATGCGCAACTAACGAGGATGGTCATGACGATAAAGAACGCACAGACGCCGATGATCGCGGTGCGAGTTGGAATTGTGTACACGCCATCTTGAGGATCGGCAGAGAGAAGAAAGACGACGAGGCCGACGATGGTCGCAATTGCGCCAAGCCAATCGCGGAGCGACACCCGTGCGTCGGTGACGACGATGCCGAGCCCAAGGGCAAAAAGAAGTGACGTCACCATGATCGACTCGACCTCGATGAGCGACCCGTGACTGAGTGCGATTGCGTGAAAGGCACCTGAAACCCCGGCGAGCGCAGCGCCAAGCAGCCAAATCGGCTTGCGCAAGAGAAGAAAGAGCAACCGAAATGCATTCGAGGGAGCAGGTGTGACTGATCGAGCGCCTCGACTTTGAAAGACCGCTGCACCCGCTCCAGCGATTGCAGCGAGAAGAGCAAGAACAAGAGCAGCCGCGGACATGGCCAAAGCGTAGGTCTGCGTGACCCGACGAAGGATCTGTCGAGGAGGCCGATAGCGTTTGGGACACCACGTCGTTCTGTGGCTCCTCTATGACGGCCTTCCTCCCGACCTCCGGTTTGTGCGTTCCGCTCAGTCGCCACCGCCTTGCCGTTCGCGTCGCAGGGCTCGTCGTGGTGCTCGCAGCGCTGTTGAGTGGCGTTGTTGCATCGCCAGGAACCGCTGGGGCTGCTTCCGAGGACACTCACTATCAACCCTCGTTTGTCGGTGCTCCGTATTTCGCTCCAGGTGCGGTGTACACGCAGAATTTTCCTGATCCTGATGTTGTGTGGGACGCAGGAACGCAGAGGTACTACGCGTTCTCAACTACAACTGGCGGCGTCTACGTGCCAGTGATGTGGTCAACCGATCTTGTGACGTGGACTGCGCGAACGAATCATGCGATTCCAAATCCCAATGGACAGTTCCACGATGCGCTGCCGGATCCATCGCCGGCTGGAAGTACATGGACATCGGGTGACCCGAATTTCCCTGATGAAGTGTGGGCGCCAACTGCTGCGAAGTTGTCGGGCAATGGCACAAGCGCGTGGGTCATGTTCTACGCGCTGCGCGTGAATGCGTCTGGCACACATTGCATCGATTTCGCAACAAGTCAGACGCCCGATGGGCCCTACACCTCACCTCAGCAGTTCTTTTGCTCGGCGACTCCGCTTGGAGTGATTGACCCGTACGTCTTCACTGACTCTGCAACGGGCAAGACCTGGTTGATGTGGCAGGACCAAGGCGAAGCGGGCAAGGACTGGTCGTCGCTCTGGATGCGGGAAATTTCGCTCACAAGTGCGCAATCGGTGGGTTGGGCGGCAGGCAGCGCTCCGGTGTATCTCATGGACGCAGGGGCGGATTGGGAACGAGGTGTCGCCGAGAACCCATCGATGGTTCGAACATCCGATGGTGTTCCAACGTTGTTTTACTCGGGTGGTTTATGGAATTCCGTCGGGTATTCGATGGGTATGGCGAAATGTGGACCACTCCAATTCAGTTGGACGCCAATCTGCACTCGGGTCGGTTCCGGGCAGGTCATGAATTCGCGAGTGGGCATGACTGGTATCGGTGGCTCGTCGGTTTTTCGTGGAGTGGGCGGAGCGGCGTATGTCGCGAATCATTACTGGAGCGAGGGGCTCGCTCCGAGTTATCCGGGCAATCAGCGACGACTTGTTGTTGATCGTGTGTACGAAACTCCCGGAGGCCTCGCCTTTTCGCATGAAGGGGGACCGGTCGGCGTTGCATCATCGAGTGGTTATGCGCCGATGGGGCCAACACGAGTTCTTGATACTCGTTATGCGACTGGAACGACCTCAACTCGAGCGCTTGAATCCGGTGAGGTCTTCGTTGTTGACCTTGCGTCGCGAATCACCGCAACCACGACGTCGGTAACGATGAATGTGACTGTGGATGGAGCGGCCGCGCCTGGTTATTTGACTGCTTACGCGTGCGGAGAACCGCCAGTTGCTTCGACACTGAATTACACCTCGGGAGTCGTCTCGACGAATTTGGTAACTGTTCGGGTGAACGCAACTCGAAAAGTGTGTTTTTCGACGCAAGCATCGACACATCTGATTGTTGATTTGCAGGGTCGGTATGACTCGGCAGTGTCGACAGCAGTGACGCCGGTGACGCCTGTGCGTGTCTTCGATTCGCGCCAATCGGTTCCGGTGCAGGCGGGCAACTGGGTGCAAGTGCAGATTGCTGGACAAGCGGGCGTTCCTGTTTCGGCAACTGCGGCGCTCGTGAGTCTCACCGCCGATGGCGCAAGCATCTCTGGCTATCTAACTGCATGGCAATGCAATGGTTCACCGCCGGTTGTGTCGAACGTGAACTACGGACCAAATTGGCCGGCCGGCAATGGCGCGATTGTGCCGCTTTCGCAGGACGGCGCCATCTGCGTGTTTTCCCAGAGCCGAGCGAACGTCATTGTGGATGTCTTTGGTTATGTCGGACCATCGGGTCAACGACTCAACATCAGCGCACCCACGAGAGTCTTTGACTCGCGAACATCGATTGGCGTCGTAGGTGCTGGACAGACGGTGCCCGTTCAAGTGACCGGCGCTGGCAAAGCTGCAATCGGTTCAACCGCAGTCGAAGTGAACGTGACGGCAACTGATGCCCGAGCGCCGGGTTGGGTATCGGTCTTCCCGTGTTCCTCGCCTCCGGCGCCAGGTTCGGAAACCTCAGTGCTGAATCTGGTGACTGGTCAGACCAAGGCAGCGCATGTCGTGGTGCCCGTTGGTGTGACGGGGCCGAGTGCAGGTCAGATCTGTTTGCGAACTCAGAACGCGACGCATCTCGTCGTCGACTTATCGGGCGGGTATAACTAGCGCGATCCGCGTCCTGCGTGGCACCCCCAACGGGATTTGAACCCGTGCCGCCACCTTGAGAGGGTGGTGTCCTAGGCCGCTAGACGATGGGGGCCGGTGTCACGCTTGCTCTGCTGGGCGAAGCCTCAGCAGCCGAGAGAGCATAGCGGCGGCCTCAGTTCCGGCACCAAGCCGCCGGTGGCAATGCCAAATGAGGAATTCGATGAATCAGAGTTCCGAATCGCGGTTTGGTTCCGGCGGGAACTGCACATCGGCTGCAGGCCGAAGGGGACGAACGCCTTCGATCGGGCCAACACCGCGAACCGAAACCTCGCTCGGTGGTCCGATATCAACCCAATCGGGGACGCCGTTGAGTGCGGACGGATGGGCGAGGAGTTGGCCGGGTTCTGCTTCGTCGCAAAGGCGGGCAGCGAGGTTCACCGGTCGACCGATGTAGTCGTCGCCATCGAACAACAACGCAGTGCCGCTGGCAACGCCGGCACGAAGATCGATAGCGAAGGATTCAAAGCGGCCGGTCATCTCAGCAACGGTCGCAACGATTGGTCCTGGTTTCACGCCAACAAGGAGAACACCGTCGCCTAACCATTTGGCGACGCGTACACCGCGGCGACCAGCGACTTCTTTCACCAATGTTCGGAAGACTTCAAGGGCTCGCACTGCTCGGCGAGGACCATGACGTTCAGTGAGTGCGGTGAATCCACAGATGTCGATAAAGGCGAAGGTGCGTTCGAGGGCAATAGGGCCACCGGTGGGCGGAACTTCCTCGGGACGTTCGGTGCCCATGCCAGTGGCCGGCGGGGGCGTCATTGGTCCAGCGGCGTTGGCGTCGAAGTCTTGGGTACGGGTGGAATCATCAGGCATGACCCCTTGACGATGACACAGATTGAGACGGCTTCGCAGCCGAGTTTCGGAAATATCCGATGAACTCGCAGGAACGTCTCAGCGACGGGGGCGCCCGAGGGCCTCTTGAGCAGCGGTCGCAACGTGTGTTCCGGCCCGATCGAATACTCGAGCAATCGAAAGTCCGCGCGCATCGGACATTCCTTGTCCGTCGAGAGTGAAGCAGAGCCAATCGTCGACCCGAAGCGGACGGTGGAACCAAAGGACGTGGTCGAGGCTCGCCGTCATTAACTTCTCGAAATCGCCAATGAGGCTGTGTCCGGTGAGCGCAGCTCCCAGCAGATGTTCGTCGGAAAGATAGGCAAGAGCACACGCGTTCATCACGGGATCGTCGCCAAATGATTCATTGGCGCGCATCCATGCGAGTGTCGCCATGCCATGGTTGTCGCGTTGCGCCCGAGTTTGGAAGAACAGCGGTGTTTCTTCATCTTCCAAGTCATCTGATTGCGGAGCGTCGGAGGGCAAGAACGTTGCTTCGCGTTCTTCACTTTCTTCGGGCGTGTGAAAACTCGCGATGCAATTGAGAATCGCTCCTCCTGATTGCGAGGCCACAACCTGACGTGTCGAGAATGACCGGCCGTCGCGAATTCGCTGCACCTCGTAGAGCACGGGTGCTGCTTCGTCGCCTTGGCGCACGTAATACGCGTGCATCGAATGAGGGATCTGGCCGTCGTTCACGGTCAACGCTGCAGCGCGGAGCGCCTGAGCGATGGCCTGACCTCCATAGATGCGTCCCCAGCCGGTGTGAGCGCTCGGGGCAAGAAAAGCATCGGGGCTCACCGCATCGAGGGTGAGCAGGGTGTGGAGGTCTGTGGCCAAAGGAAGTTCAAGAGTCACGGACTGAGCCTGCCACGACTCCAGTAGGTCAATCACGCGCTGGCTGAGGTGCTTCTTGCAAACGAACGAGACTTCTCCATCCACCCGTGTGGGGCGTGAGCCTTCTACCGTTTTCTGCGTCGTCGACTCCCGGCGATTCTTTTCACCCCAAGGGGGCATCTATGAACATGAGCAAAAAGCTCATCGCCGAAGCGATCGGCACGTTCTGGCTCGTACTCGGCGGCTGCGGCAGCGCTGTGTTGGCAGCGAAATTGATCAGCAGCAGCGATGGCATTCAATTAGGAATCGGGCTTGTCGGCGTTTCCTTTGCGTTTGGTCTCACCGTTCTGACCATGGCCTACGCGGTTGGTCATATCTCTGGTGGTCACTTCAACCCGGCCGTCACCATCGGCTTGTGGGTCTCGAAGCGATTCCCGACCAAGGAAGTCCTTCCGTATGTGGTCGTTCAGGTGATCGGCGCGATTCTTGCTGCACTTACGATCTGGGCGATTGCTTCTGGTCGCGCTGGCTTTGATCTCAAGGTCGACGGCCTTGCTGCAAATGGTTACGGCGAACATTCGCCAGATGGGTTCAACCTCGCAGCTGGTCTCATTACCGAAATCGTGATGACTGCAGGCTTCTTGTTCGTGATCCTCGGAACCACGGCAAAGAAGGCGGTTGGAGCTGCGGCGCCGATGGCGATTGGTTTCGCCCTCGTCCTTATCCATCTCATTTCGATTCCGGTGACCAACACCTCGGTGAACCCCGCTCGTTCGACTGGGCCCGCCGTTGTTCAGGGTGGTTGGGCGCTCGGCCAGTTGTGGCTGTTCTGGGTTGCACCAATTGTTGGCGCAGTAATCGCAGGTTTGGTGTGGCGATTCCTTAGTCCCTCCGACAGCGTCCTCGCCGAAGAACCAGCAGAAGCACGCGCCTACTGATTGGGTCGTTCAATCGGTTGGAAATGAAAGTGGCCCGGCACCCTTAGGTGTGCCGGGCCACTTTTTGTTGCGAAGACGATTATGCAGGTTTGGTTTGAAGGTTTCAGACGGTTACGCAACTACCGGGGGAACCCGGTCATGCCAACTGCATGCGCCCTCAAGTTCTGACGCAAGACGAATCAGTAGATCTTCGCGACCGAATGCTGCAACCAACTGGATACCGACGGGGAGGCCGTCGTCGGTCCACCACAGCGGCAGCGAAATTGCCGGTTGTCCGGTGACATTGAACTGAGCGGTGTACTGCATGATCGAAGTGACTCGACCAAGCCCTTCGACGGGATCGCTCAACCAACCGATCTTTGGTGGCGGGCTATTGAGTACTGGTGTGCACAGGATGTCGTAGCCATTTGGATTGAGATCGCTCGTCCACCAGGTGGACATACGCCGCGACCATTCCTGCTGCCAGAAGATTGCATCGAGGTACTGCGGTGCAGTGAATGACCGTCCAATTGTCGCAAACATCCAATTTCGTTCTTCGACGTCGGCCTCGGTGATCTCGCGACCAAGTACGCGACCCCATGCATCGAGATCGTGGGCAACATGTGCTGCAATCACGGTCGTAAATGCATCGGTGAATCGCGCATCGCCCATGGCATCAGGATGCGAGTCTTCGATCTTGTGTCCGAGTTGTTCGAGCAGTGACGCGGCGAATCGGATTGCGTTAGTCATTTCACCGGATGTCTCAACGCCGGGAAGGAGTGGATGATCAAGGACACCGATCTTTAGTGAGCCGGGTTCGCGACCAACCTCTGCAGCAAGTGGGCCTGGTAGCGCTGGTGCTGCGTACGCATCACCCGGCATTGGTCCCGCGATTGCATCGAGAAGTGCCGCGGTATCGCGCACAGTTCTCGTGACAACGCCGTTTGAAGTGGAACCCGCCCATGAATCGCTGATTGCTGGGCCAAGGGGAACGCGCCCACGGGTTGGTTTGAGGCCGACCAGTCCGCATTCGCTGGCAGGAATGCGAATGGAACCGCCGCCGTCGCTCGCGTGCGCGGCGGGGACCATCAACGATGCAACTGCGGCTGCTGATCCACCCGATGAACCGCCAGTGGAATAGTCGGTGTTCCACGGATTATGAGAGATGCCGTGTGATTCTGGTTCGGTCGTAATTGTTGTACCGAACTCTGGTGTGTTGGTGCGGCCAACGATGACAAGTCCTGCGGCGCGAAAACGCGTTGTGACGTAGTCATCGCGATCAGAAATGAAGTTTGCATTCTTGAGGAATGCAGTTCCGGCGTGATGGGGATCACCGGCGCTGCGAGTCTCGAGATCTTTCAGAAGAAACGGGACGCCAGCGAACGGACCATTGGGGAGAGGGCCCGCAGCTTCGGCGCTCGCCTTTTCAAAGCGCTCATGAATCACTGCATTGAGTCGAGGATTGATTGCTTCAATGCGCGCGATTGCAGCATCGACAAGTTCAGTAGGGGACGCGTCGCCATTTCGGACGAGTTCCGCCTGTGCTGTGGCATCGAGACGGGCAGGATCGGTTGGAAGGGCCATGTCCGGAAACTATCGCCGTGCGAACAGGCGCGCTGATGGTCAGGCTGGTTGCGTTCGCAAAATCTGCATGGCAGTTGAGTAGAACGGGCCAAACGCTTGCAGAGGGATTTCAGGGAAGGCTGCACCAACAAGACCAGCTCCCACCGGGTTTACCGACCAAAACCACACCGCAACTTCGGGGTCGATATCGGACCGGATCAGACCTTCACCCTGCGCATTTCTCACGAAGTCCGCCATAGAGGAAAGGGTTGCATCTTGGAGTGGACCAACAACGGCAGCGACTTCAGGCTCGTGCCGCGCTGCATCGCGAGCAGCAAGGCGCAGACCACGGTTGTTCACGGTCGAGTCGTCGTTCAAGCGAGACATGAGGTCTTTAAGTGCTGGTTGTGAAATCGGAGTAGATGACGCAATTGCTCGAACGAGATCGCTACCGACAATCTGCGCGTCATCAGCAAGTTTGGAGAGGATGACCTCATTCATGAGCCCTGCTTTGCCGGAAAAACGGTTGTAGATGGCGCCAGTTGTCAGTTGGGCGCGCCTCGCGATGTCCGCTACCGCAGCGGCTTCGTAGCCCAGTTCGGCAAAAACCTCTGCAGCAGAGTCAACGAGAGCAACGTGGATGTTGTCGTTGGCGTCGTCTTGGACGCTGCGAACCTTTGGCATGACTCGTGGCTTGTTAGGGCTTTGAGGAGGAAGCGGAGTCGAGAATGGAACGTTCATTACGGCCATGCGTGTGAGCTCGTTGAGAGTTTTCTCTCCTCGCTTTGGTGGTTCGCTTACGAGACTGAAGAAATAGGAGCCGATCCAGGTGGCGGCGCGCATCAGAACCTGAACGCGGGGGTCTTGGTCGTCTCGTACATCACCGCGTGCGGCCGCCTTATTACGTTCGGCGAGCGCCGTGGCTGCTCGGCGGTGGAGAAATCCGTATACCGAGTTATGCAGAGACGGAGTGTGTCGCGCTGCTAAGAGAAGTTCCGCAACGACACCAAGTTGTGCGAAGTTGAGTTTCGGCGGTTCTCCTGATCCTGACCAGAAAGCGACAGTTTCAGTGTCTGTTTGGGCACCAAGTTCAGGTTCGATGCGTTCGGTGAGAAGAGCGTCAACGAGTGCTTCTTTTGTGGGGAAGCGGTTGTAGATGGCGCTCGTGGCGAGACCGCAATTTCCCGCGACTGTGGTGAGCGCCATCGCGTCGTACCCCACCCGTCGGAGTTCAGCGGCAGCGGCATCAAGTAATTCGATGCGCAGTTCTGCAGAGCGTTGACGGCTGACTTTCACCATGGCAGGAACCCCATTGCTTGGGCCGAGAGCCGAGCCCTCGACTGATAGAAGAATTGTCGTTCTTTCTACAATAGTCCATGCACCATAACA
>WLOT01000045.1 GCA_009699125.1 Actinomycetota bacterium | reverse complement strand
GGCCACCAATCGCGGCTGGCTTCAACACGGTCAGCGGCACCGAGATCAATGGCGGCGCCGGTGGCTCGAAGTTCTGCAATCAGTTGATCGTTGAGAGCAACAACGTTCGTATCGAAATGCGCCGTGGTGTTCTCGGCGTCGAGGTCGATGGGCGGTGTGGGGTAAGCGGGCATCAGGCGACGATCGCTGCGAGTTCTTCGTCGATGCGTGCCCGGTAATCGGCAACTTGCCGAGCTTGCTCTACTTCGTCCCAACCAAGTTCAGGGGCAATGAGTGCAGCGACGGTAGCGGCGGCCTCGGCGGAAGCATCGCGAGTCTCAAGTCGGGCTCGCGTGCGTCGACTGAGGATGTCATCGACTGTTGTGGCCATCTCGTAACGCACGGCAAAGATCGCTTCGGCACGTAGGTAGTGGAGTCCGGGAACGAGAGGTTCGGCGAGCGAGGGGTCGGATTCGGCGATCGAGAGAACAGTCGTTGCGTCAGATCCATACCGATTCGCAAGTCGTCTGACGACTTCGCCTCCGAGCGGTGAAAGGGCATCAGAGGCCTCGACGAGTTCTTCGTAACCATTTGCACCGTGGATCTTTAGGTGCTTGGTTTTGCTGCGTCGGCGAAGTCGAGTGATGCGATCAGCGCCAAGAACTTCGGACAGCACTTCATCGATCGTGTCCGCAGCCATTTCTCGATAGGTCGTGAGTTTGCCGCCGGTGATTGTGACGACGCCGGAATCGGAACGACGAACCTTGTGTCGGCGTGAAAGGTCGGCGGTGCGGCCAGATGCTTCGGGATCGGCGACAAGCGGGCGAAGACCAGCCCACGTTCCGAGAATGTCGTCAGTCGTCACGGTTTCAGTGATGGAACCGTTGAGTGCACGCAGGAGGTACTCGACGTCGTCTTCGTTGCATTGAGGGTCGTCGACTGGCCCGGTGTAATCCGTATCGGTCGTGCCGACGAAGGTGAACTGGCCCCACGGCACAACGAACACTGAACGCTTATCGCCTGGCACGGGGATGACGGCGGCGACGGTGTTGCGAACCTTTGACCACGGGACCGTGATGTGAACACCCTTGGCCGGTCGAATCGAATGAGGATGCTCGCCTTCGTCGAGAGCACGAACATCGTCCGACCACACGCCAGCGGCATTCACCACGGCTTTGGTGGAAACAGTGAAGGTTCGACCGTCGGCCTTTACGACGACTCCGTTGACCTTGCCGCTTGCATCCTTCGTGAGATCGACAACCTCGGTTCGGTTGACGAGTGTTGCGCCGAATCGCAGTGCTGCGGTACGAGCAACGGTCACGACTAAGCGAGCATCGTCGGCTTCAGCGTCGTAATAGAGGTAGGACGGCATCAACTTGTCGGCAGGAAGAGTGGGGAACCACTCAAGCGCCTGCTTCTTCGAGACTCGCTTATGCATCTTGCCGATGCGAAGACCACCTGTGAGGTCGTACATCCACATGGCGGTGCCCATTGCTCGGGCGAGCTTTCGGTTCACCACGCCCTTCGACGAAAAGATGGGAATCAGGAACGGAAGCACCTTGACGAGATGCGGGGCATTGCGGCGCAGGATCTGGCGCTCGGCGAGTGCTTCGTACACGAGGCGCACATCGCCTTGTTGGAGATATCGGATTCCGCCGTGAACGAGCTTCGAAGACTTCGAAGATGTACCTGATGCGAAGTCGTCACGTTCGATGAGGGCGACGCGAAACCCCCGTGATGCGGCATCAAGCGCGCATCCGACGCCGGTGATGCCGCCGCCGATGACGACGACATCGAAGTCGGTGGATTCCAAGCGGAGAAGGGCATCGGAACGGTTGAAGGCGGTGGAGATCATCGCTGCGAGCCTAGAACGGACCAACTCAGAACGCCCGATCGCCTGACCTGCGGAAACGAAGACAGTGAGCCAGGCCGAATTCGGTTTGTGTCACCGGGCAGAGGGGGTCAATACTCCTCTTTCCCTATTCGCCCGCTCCGCAGGAGCCGTTCTGCACCCATGAATCACACTTGGCATTCACTGGCCGCCTGCACGGGTATTGACCCCGAGATCTTCTTTCCCGACCCCGAAGACGATGCTGACGCCATGCCGGCGAAGGTCGTCTGCGGTCAGTGCGACGTCCGCGAAGCCTGCCTCGAGCATGCACTCGCGGTTCGCGAGAAGGACGGCGTTTGGGGCGGCGCTACTGAGCGCGAGCGGCGTCGGATGATTCGTCAACGCCGTCGGACGGCCTGACCATGGAGTGGCCGGCAGTTCTTTCGACGCTCGTCGCCGGCACTGATCTCACCGCGGCGCAAGCCGGCGACGCGTTGCGCGAGATTCTCGCTGGCGACGCCACCGACGCGCAGATCGCCGCATTCCTCATTGCTCTTCGCATGAAGGGCGAATCGATCACCGAAGTGTCAGCCATGGTCGATGCGATGCTCGACTCGGCGGCACCGATTGAACTTCCTGCCGGACCCGATGCCATCGACATTGTCGGAACCGGTGGCGCCCCAAGTCGACGCGCCCATGCGCTGAATGTGTCGACGATGGCGAGTTTTGTCGCTGCGGGTGCGGGTGCTCGTGTGGTGAAGCACGGAAATCGAAAAGCCTCGTCGACTTCGGGATCTTTTGATCTGCTCGAAATGCTTGGCGTGCCACTCGAACTTGATGGTCCAGGAGTCGCGCATTGCGTGGCCGAAGCGGGAATTGGTTTCTGTTTCGCTCGTTCGTTCCACCCAGCGATGCGGCATGCAGGCCCAGTGCGCACACAACTTGGTGTGCCGACGGTGTTCAACTTTCTTGGACCGCTTTCACACCCGGCTCACGTCCAGCGTCAGGTGATTGGTGTCAGCGACTCAAGAATCGCGCCGATCGTTGTTGGAGTTCTCCAGCAACGCGGAGCACCGCGTGCGCTTGTCGTTACAGGCGACGATGGCATGGACGAGTTCACGACTACGACAACGAGCACGGTGCATGAACTTCGTGATGGTGGCGTCACAACGTCGACCTTTGATCCACGCGACATTGGAATCTCGCTCGTTTCGGTTGATGCGCTCGCCGGTGGCAGTCCAGAGGTAAATGCTGACATTGCTCGGAGGGTCTTCGCCGGCGAACAAGGTGCCTACCGAGACATTGTCTGTCTCAACGCAGCTGCTGGTCTTTTCGTTGCGGGCATCGTCGATGACATCGCCGCTGGCGTGGTGAGGGCACAAGCCTCAATCGACTCGGGTGCCACAGCGACTGTGCTCGATCGATTGATCAGCGCCGCGAACGACGCGACGAAGTAACAAAGTCGCTGTCGTCGACCGCGAGTCCTTTTCGCGGGGCAAACGAGGGAAGCGCTGGAAGTGCTGAAGTCAGTTCTCCGTCGCAGTGATCAAGAGTGAGATCAGGTGCGTTCTTGTCGAGCCACGAAGCGATACATCCGAGTTCATCGGCCAGTTCTCGGCCGAGTGGTGCGAGGGGTTCGTCGCTGCGGAAGAACTGATCGGTAGCGGTAGGAAGGCCAAGGCTCGGTAGTTCCCCTTCGCCCCAAGCCGATTGCAGGCGTCCGTGATCAAGCGCGACTCCGCCCAAAGGGCTGAGGTCTATGTGAATGTTTCCGGCCCTGCGGAGTTGATCGAATTTGCGCTGACGGTTGATGGCGCCGGCCAATGCGCTTGCTCGATCGCGGACGTCGGCGGCTTCTTCGAACCGTTCCTCGGTTGCGAGTGAGGTGATTCGTTCTGTGAGTGGTTGCAGAAGGAGGTCGGGTTCAGCGGTGAGTCCACGAACGGCTCGTTCAACGACGAGTCGGTACTCGTCGGGGTCGACGCCGCCAGCGCACGGGCACATCGACACACCAAGTTGTGCGGCCGTGCAAGGAGCGTCGCGTAGTGCACGCTTACCTATGCGACCGGCGCAACGACGAAGCGGAACTGAAGTGTGAATGGCATCGACGACTCGTTGTGCAGAGGACCGAGATGACAGCGGACCGAGATACAGGGCGCCGTCGTCTTTCACGTCTTTCACGATTGAGAGGCGAGGGAAGGTTTCGGAAAGCGTGAGCTTCACATAGACATACCGACCCCAGTCTTTGAGCTGTCGGTTGTAACCCGGCATGTACTGGTGAATAAGACGAATCTCGTGCACCGCAGCAGATAGTGGGTGAGGATGGACGACGTGGTCGATATGGGCGGTCTCTCGGAGTAGCGATCCGATCTTCCGGCGGTCGTCGCCCGAGAAATACGAGCGCACTCGTGCGCGGAGATTGGTGGCCTTTCCGATGTAGAGCACATCGCCTCGAGCGTTACGGAACAGATAGACGCCGGGGGATCGGGGAAGTGAATCGGTAAGGCGGAGTTTCTGTGCGCTGGCATGGCCGGCCATTTTCGGTAACGAGAGAAGGTCATCGAGACCCGTGACTCCGAGACCGCCGGCGCGCTCGATCAGGAGATGCAGGAGATCGCCAGTCGCTAATGCGTCGTCAAGCGCACGGTGTGATGGTTTGTGATCGAGTCTCAAGTGTTCGGCAAGAGTCCCAAGTTTGCAGTTTGGAACTTCGTTGCGGACCAGTCGTCGAGCAAGCGCAACGGTATCGACGGCGCGATTCGTGAGTTTCGGGCGTTGGTCGCGTTCGAGGGCGGCTTGTACAAACGAAAGGTCGAATCGGATGTTGTGTCCGACGATGACCGCATCGCCGATGAACTCAAGCAACGACGGAAGCACCGCCTCGATGCGCGGAGCCGGCATCACCATGGAATGGGTGATGCCGGTGAGCACCGTGATCTCGGGAGGACTCGCGCAACCTGGGTTTACGAGCGTCTGGAATGTGCCGAGACATTCGCCGCCGCGGAGTTTCACCGCACCAATTTCGGTGATCCCACACGTAGATGCTGATCCGCCCGTGGTTTCGAGATCGATGATGCAGAACGTGACCTGTGAAAGAGGCGTGCCGAGATCGTCGAGCGACAACTGCAGGGGATCTTGGGCGGGGGAGCGCACTCAGGCAGTCTTATCGAACGTGCGTTCGTATGCAAGGAGGTTGTTCCAGCCTCGCTAGTCTCGCTGCGTGTCCTCCACCCGTTATCGCTGCACCGCTTGCGGAAATCTCACTCGTTTCGACGTTGTCTCTACGAAGCGCACTCGTGCGTTTCACCACTACACGGTGGGCGGAGAGCTCGAGGTCGAGAGTGAGGAGATTCTTTCCGAATCAATCGAAGAAGTGTCGTGTCACTGGTGTGGCACTGGTGGTTCGGTCGTTCAGACCCAACCGCCGGCATAAGACACGTACTGGCCGGTCGTAAAGGTGCTCGTTCCGTCGAGGAACGGTGCACAGAACGCAGCGAACTCATCCATACGGCCGAGTCGTCGCATTGGTACCTGCTTTTCGAACATCTCGCGCACAGCCGGATCTTTTGCTCCGGTGGCTTCAAGGAACTCGGGGAAGTCCATGAAGTTCGTTCCGACCGCATTGACCTGAACGTTTTTGCGTGCAACTTCACCAGCCACATTGCGCGTGAGCATCGTCGCTCCGGCGCGAACCGATGAATACAGCGAGGCTCCGGGGGTTGGTCGTGCGCCCGCTGCACTCGTAATGACCAATACCTGGCCTGAACCTTGTGCGACCAGTGGCGGGATGACGGCTTTGAGAAAGTGGTACGGCGCATAGAGACAGCCATCGACGATTTTCTCGTACTGATCGATCGTGGACTCAAGGAATGAACCAGGAATGATTTGTCCGGACGCAGCGACAGCGGCATCGAAGTGGCCGAAGTGAGCGAGCGCTGCATCGACGAGTTTCTGCGAGTTCTCGGGCTTGGCGATGTTCGACACCTTCTCCACGGCGAGAACGGTTGTGCCGAGGGCTTCAAGTTCGGTGACGAGTTCTGGCTCGGGGTCGCCGAGGACGAGATCGTGGCCGCGACGAGCAAGCATGCGGGACATTTCTGGACCCACGTAATGGCGAGCATCGGCGACAAGGGCGACTCGTCGAGTGGTGGTGTCAGTCATGGCAGGCCTCCGGGATCTTCGGTAGCGTCAGTCGTGTCAATGGTATTGACACAACCATCTCCGTCAACATACCCGTTGGCGAACTTTGAGGGGCATGAACATGGAACTCCAAGGCAAAGTCGCAGTTGTTACCGGCGCTGCGTCGGGTATTGGCCTCGCCGCTGCAGAACGATTCGTTGCTGAAGGAATGTCGGTCGTGATGGCCGATATCGAAGCCCCTCTTCTCAACGAACACGTGTCGCGCCTGCAGGCCGATGGCGCTCCGGTCGTTCCCTTCGTGTTCGATGTTTCCGATGCGGCACAGGTCGCCGCCCTTCGTGATTTCGCAGTTGAGAGTTACGGCGCTGTGCATCTGCTCTTCAATAACGCCGGAGTTGGTGGAACTGGCAAGTCGACATGGAAGACAAAACCTGCTGCGTGGGATTGGGTAATTGGCGTCGACCTTCTTGGTGTCGCCTATGGCGTCGAAGCGTTCACGTCGCTCATGGTCGAACAAGGCGAAGGTCATATCGTCAACACGGCCTCCGAAGCTGGACTTTGCGCAACACCGATGCTCGGGGCGTATCACGCCGCGAAATACGGCGTCGTCGGATTGTCAGAAGCGTTGGTCATGGAACTCGCTGGAACAGGTGTTGGCGTGTCATGCCTTTGCCCAGAACTTGTCGACACGAAAATTTTTGAATCGACGCGCAACGCTCCGGCCCATCTCGGTCTTCCCAAGCCCGATTCTGTGCCGATCGAAATGCTCGAATCGTTCATGAAGACAAAGGCAATCGATCCTGCTGTTGTTGCCGGCAACGTTGTCGATGCCGTGCGCTCCAATTCGTTCTGGATTCTCACTCACGAGGTGACGCATGCCCGAGCACAGCACCGCAACGAATCTCAGCAACGCGGCGATACCCCGTCGATGATTCCAATGAACGGAGCTCAGTGATGTCGCTGAATGCGAACTATGGCGGCGAGATTGGCCGCACTCACGCTGAATCGACTCCTTGGTGGCCGCCGGCCAAGCACCCTGGGGACGATGCTCCAAACGTTGTCGTCATCCTTTTCGACGATCTTGGTTTCTCGCACCTCAATTGTTTTGGCTCCGACATGGCCACGCCAAACATCGACAAGTTGGCCAGCAATGGTCTGCGCTTTTCGAACTTCCACGTAACGCCGCTGTGTTCGCCGACACGAGCAGCGCTGCTGACGGGCCGCAATCACCACACCGTCGGAATGCGAAGCATCGCCAATTTCAACACTGGCTATCCGCACATGACCGGTCGCATTTCTGAAAATGCGACAACGATGGGCGAGGTTTTGCGTGAAGTCGGGTACACGACGTTTGCGCTTGGAAAGTGGCATTTGTGTCCTATGGACGAAGCCTCCGCTGCCGGGCCGTACGACGCGTGGCCATTGCAACGTGGCTTCGATCGTTTCTACGGATTCCTCGATGGCGAAACCGATCAGTTCGCCCCAGACCTTGTGTACGACAACCATCGAGTCGATCCGGCAGCGACTGCGGCCGAGGGATATCACCTCAGTGAAGATCTGGTCGACAAAGCGATCGAGTTCATCCACGACACCGTCTCGATTCGACCCGATCGCCCGTTCTTCACCTACCTCGCCTTTGGGGCAACTCATGCTCCGCATCAGGCGCCCGAGGAGTATCTCGCTCGCCATCGAGGCAAGTACGACGAAGGCTGGGATGTTGCGCGCGAACGTTGGTTCGCAAAGCAGATTGAACTCGGTCTGATTCCCGCTGACACCCAACTCGCACCGCGGAACCCGGGAGTCGAACCTTGGGATTCTCTGCCCGAGAACCAGAAGAAACTCGCACTTGCCTTGCAAGAAGCTTTTGGTGCGTTCCTCGAACATACCGACGCGCAAATTGGCCGCTTGGTCGATGAACTCGATGCGCTCGGGAAATTGGACAACACCGTCATCGTGGTCATGGCCGACAACGGAGCAAGCCAAGAAGGCGGGCCGTTCGGAGTTCTGCATGAAATGAAGTTCTTCAACTTCATGATCGAGACTCCCGACGAAGCTGTTGATCGCATCCCAGAAATCGGTGGTCCAGATTCGCACGCGAACTATCCGTGGGGGTGGGCGCAAGCAGGAAATACGCCATTCAGGTGGTACAAGCAGAACACCCACGAGGGCGGTGTGCACGTTCCGTTTGTGATGCATTGGCCTGCAGGTATTTCCGACGGTGGTGCGATTCGCGATCAGTTCCACTACGTCACCGATGTTGCGCCAACGATTTACGAAATCATCGGCGTCGAGGCGCCAGCGGTCTACCGCGGTGTCGAGCAATTCCCGATTGCGGGTGAGTCGATGACCTATGCCTTCACGAACGCCGACGCATCAACTAATCACGATGTCCAGTACTTCGAGATGTTTGGTCACCGTGCGATGTACGACGCCGGCTGGAAGGCCGTGACCCGACATACTCCTGGCCTTTCATTTGATGACGATGTGTGGGAGCTCTACAACCTCAACGTTGATCCTTCCGAGTGCAACGACTTGGCGGCAGTTGAGCCCGAACGCCTTACACAGATGATCGAACAGTGGTGGGCCGAGGCCGAAACCTACGGCGTCCTTCCCCTCGATGACCGCGGCGTTGAGTTGTTCGGAGCGCGGTTTGGCGAGCATTCGCCCCATCGTCCCGACCGTCGCTATTCCTATTTTCCGCCGATGGCTCCGTTGCCCTCGCAGAGTTCCGCCGCGCTTGGTGGTCGAGGGTGGACACTCAATGCGACCATCAACCGTGAATCCGGTCAAGGTGGCGTGTTGTACGCGCTCGGTAACGGCAATAGCGGTCTCACTGTGTTCGTGCAGAACAACAGACTCGTCTTCGATTACAACGTGTTTGGCGATCACTTCGAGATTGAATCCGACCGCGAAGTGCCTGTCGGCAATTCGGTGGTCGGAGTTCGCTTCGAACGCACGGGTAAAGGTGGACATGCATCCGTGGTTATCGATGGCGCCGAGTGCGGCACTGTCGAGTTCCCGTTTGTTATGCGAGTGATCTCAAGCATGGGATCAAGTATCGGCTTCGACCACGGCCTGCCGGTGAGTCGTCGCTATTCCGATGCATTCCCATTCGAGGGAACTTTGCATCGCGTCGATATCGAGCTCGCGAAATCTCGCAAACCCGAATCTGCAGATGACGCAGCGGCATCCCAGCGCGCTGGTATGGCCCGTCAGTGAGCGAAGCGTTCCCTAGATCCGGTTACTGGCCGAGTTCCTGGCCGGCAGAAGACGCTGGACCGCTGCGCCAACAAGTGACTGCGGGAGCATTCGCTGGACTTCCAACGGCTGATCCCAGAGTTGTTTCGCGCGATGCGCACGGTGCCACGATGGTGGTGCGTCGCGATTCAGGCGAAGTGTTTCTGCACGGACACAGCGTGGGCGGCGAAAGTTCTGTTCAGACAAGTTGGGTCGAACGCATTGATCCCAACACATTGGAGACGCTGAAACGGGTTGACGAACTCCCCGGAGGTTCGGCATGGCCGGGCGGAATCGCTGCGCATGCGGATGGTTCACTCATCATTGTTTTTGGTAACCACGTCCATCGGCTGACAGCCAACCTTGAGGTCGAGGCCTCTGTAGAGCTGCCGCGAGAGCGCCCGTATAACTCGTTCGTTGTTCTTCCCGACGGCCATCTCGTCACGAAAGACTTCGGCGGACGTCTTCCCGGTGCCGAAGCATCGTTCGTGGCGGAGAACTGCGAGGTGCTGGTTCTTTCTCCCACCACACTTGAGATCGTTTCGCGGGTCGAACTTTCAGAACCATCGATCGCGCGTCTGTCGGCCGATGGCGACACGGTCTACGTCGTCGGCGACCATTCGATGTTCCGGTTGGCGTGGAACGGCGCATCACTCGAACTCGACCCAACATTCACTCCTCGGTATCGCACCATCGAGGGCCAGACCTACGGATGGGATGCAGTTCTCGCTCTCGGTGCCGCGTGGTTTCTCGATAACGGCGGCGGCAGCGAGAACTACGTCGGCACCTTTCGTGGCCAAGGAATTTCACCGGCGCCACTACATCTAGTTCGCGTCGATCTCGAAACTGCAGCGGTGGCGCTCACGGAAATCTGTGGACTTCCCAACGGAATGGTCGCGAATCCGCCATTGATCGATGAGCGCCGCATGATCGCCGTTGGGTTCGACAGCGCAAATGGCGTCCTCGCTGCGTTCGATATCGATGCTGATGGTTCAACTTCGCCTCGCTGGAGCGTTGAACAAAATCACGGATCGCACATGATTCTTGACCCCACCTCAGGCCTCTTCCTCTCAGCCCATCACGACAACGAACGATGGATGGAACAGTTCGTAGTGCGTGAAATTGCCAGCGGACGCGAAGTCGCGCGACTTGATTCGGGAAGTCCGCTGCAATCGGTCGTGTTTCCTGCCGTCGGTGAATCGCGCACTGTCTACGCGTGTTCCTTCTCGACGGTAAGTGCGCTCAGCTGGTGATGTGGGTGGCCGAGTGCGTGCCGCCGGTGAACTGATCGAGTCCGTCGGGTAACGGTCGCAACTCATCGCAGAGCGAACGACTTGGTCGCGTCTCGCAGTAGCCGAGAATGCGCATGCCGGTGAAGTGGTGCACGCCTACTGGGTCGAGCGGGCTGCGGCCGTGCACAGGGCCCATGTAGAACGGGCCCGGCGGGGGAGGTAGTTCGCTTGTTCGTAAGCCGACGATTTCTGTTGTCGATGGAATCCACCACAGGTGCCATGCCGCGTCGGGGTCGTCGGTTGATCGCCAACCGCGACCGAGATCAATTTCATTGTCGGCACCGCGCATGCGCACGAAGTGGCCGGGCGTTGCGAGGTCGGTGCGCGGTGCGGGCGGTTTCCATCCGCTTATGGAGAGTCCGTAGAAACCCAGAACGACGAAGGTCGCGAATGCGAGAACGCCGAGGAAGATCCAGGTGGACACCTTGGCGAGGTTAGGCGGGAACGACCTCGACGGGAATGCCGTTCACCGCTTGATTGCCTGAAAGCTGATCAACGAAGTGTCCGGGAGCAAGCAGGTTTGAATTAACGCCTGCATGTTCACGAGCAACAGAGAGGCGAGTGCCGGCTTTGTCGTGACCCCAACCATGGGGGAGCGATACGACACCACGCATCATTTCATCGCTGATCTCAACGGGAACCTCGATGGAACCGGCTTCGCTGGTGACGCGGGCGCTTGCTCCCTCGGTGAGACCGAGTTCGGACGCATCGTCGGGATGCACGATGAGCGTGCAGCGATTGCCCGCCTTCACGAGCACCTTGATGTTGTGCATCCAGGTGTTCTTCGACTTGATGTTGCGTCGGCTCACGAGCACATACGCATCGGGATCGCGGTCGAGTGCCTTCTTCAGTCGAGGAAGATCGCTGAGGATGTACTCGGGGGCCAGTTCGATCTTTCCTGACGGCGTGCCGATGACTTCAGGAACGCGATTGGGAACCATCGGCCCGAGATCGACACCGTGCACCGCGTCTTTCACCTTCTGAAGGTTGAGGCCATCGGGGTCTTCGCCGTATCGGTCGCCCCACGGGCCCATCCGCAACTGGAGATCGATCATTCGCTCGGGGCCGCCGTGGTCATAAAGCGGAAGCGTGGTTTCGGGATCGCGTCCGTACATCTGACACATGGTGGTGAACCAACCATCGTCGAGTGCTTCGAAATCGAAGTCGGCGTCCTTCTTGCCCGCGCATAACCAACCGAGGCGAGCGAGAATCTCCCATTCGGGCACGTAATCCTCGCCCGTGTCGAACAATTGATCACTCCACTTCGAGGCAGAACCGATCGACCATGCCCACATGAGTTCATCGAAGTGCGGTGACTCGAGCGGTGACGGGCCAGGAAGAAGTACGTGTGCGAAACGAGTGGTTTCGTTCATGTAGCAATCGATAGCGATGAGGCAGTCGAGTAATGGAAGCGCGTCTTCAAGGTTCTGAGAGTCGGGAACCGAAAGCGCAGGGTTTGCGGCGATGTTGATGAGCGCTTTGATCTGGCCCTTGCCCGGCGTCGCGATTTCTTCGGCCAGACAGGAGCAGGGAACCTGACCAAGGATTTCTGGTGCGCCACGAACTCGGCTGCGCCAGCGACCGAACTCAGGCTCGCCCATGATTTTTGTGTCGGGGACCCACGTAATTGGTTTGGCGGCGGGCTTGCCAAACAACATGCCACCGGACTTGTCGAACTGTCCGGCGATGATGTTGACAACGTCAACGAGCCATGAAGCAAGCGTTCCGAACTCTTGATTGCACAGGCCGATGCGGCCGTAAAGACCGCCGCGCTCGGCGTTCGCAAGGTCGCGTGCGATGCGACGGATGGTGTCGGCAGGAATGCGGCAGAAGTCAGCGACTCGTTCGGGCGTGAAGTCAGCACACGCTTCGCGAACTTGTTCGACACCTTCAACGAGGCCCTCGACATTGCCAAGAGTGAAGAGGCCTTCACTGAAGATGACGTTGCACATTGCGAGAAGGAATGCCGCGTCGGTGCCGGGAACAATAGGG
>WLOT01000044.1 GCA_009699125.1 Actinomycetota bacterium | reverse complement strand
TTCCACCACACCCTCAAACCGCTCCAGACGACGCTGTCTGTGACGAGTTTTGGGTCTTGTCGTGGTCTCGGTGCCGAAACCGAGCCCTTTTGGGGTCCCGATTCCTGCCCACCACAAGATGTTGTGGTTGTTCTGGCCCCCTCACCTTCCGGGCCACAAGATGTCGGGGAATTACATCAGAGTAATTCCACCCTTGTCAACGATTCCTCAGAATCGCTACTGACGTGGGATTTCGAGTGGTTGGGTGCGCTGCAACGCGAGCGCCAGGTAGAGCGGGTCACGCAGACCCACGCCCTAGGAGCCGCCCTGCCAACCGAGAACGCACAGAACGTTGCACCACCGTCCGTCGCTCGCGCCGCAGCACTGCACCCGAGGTGAACCGTACGGCTCATGCCTGTGGGTTGGAAGGGGAATAACCCTGTGTATTTGCGGTGGATAGTCGGTGGATGACCGGTGGACAACCCTCAAGTTGTCCACAGTTGTCCACAGTTCCGGTGACCGACTCACCGATTCACCCCTAACGTGGCCTTGTGGATCAGCTCTTTCCCACTCCCCTCACCAATCTGGACCCTGTGGAACTCGTCGCGGCCGATGCACGACCTGCTCGGACCGATCGGCCGTGGGTATTGGTGAATATGGTCGCAAGCATCGACGGGGCCATCGAAGTTGATGGTCGCTCAGGGGGCCTCGGCAGTCCCGCCGACAAAGCGATGTTTCATGCATTGCGCCAGCTGCCCGATGTGATCATGGCTGGGGCGGGAACCGTTCGGGCGGAGAACTACGGACCGGTGCAACTCGATGCCGATGCACAAGCCCGTCGCGTTGCGCGCGGACAACACGCACTCCCGCGTCTCGCAGTTGTGAGCGGTCGCGCGCACCTTGATCCGGAGTCGCGACTTTTCAGCGATCCGACACAACGACCAATTGTGATTACGACAACGACTGCTTCTTCCGATGCTGTCGAAAAACTCCGCGATGTCGCCGACATCATCATCGCCGGTTCAAACACTGTTGACCTGCGCGCTGCGTTTGCGGAACTTCGCGCGCTGGAACTGAAAACGTTGTTATGTGAAGGCGGGCCAACGCTGAATAATCAGCTACTTACTGACGATCTTGTTGACGAGTGGTGTCAAACAGTTGCACCAGTTCTCATCGGCAGTGAAGCAACGAGCAGCGCAGACCGATCGTCGTCAAGCATTGCTCGCAGCCTTCAACTCGCACGCGTCATCGTTGAAGATGACGTGTTGTTGTTGCGCTACGCGCGCGAATCGTGACGCTTTGGTTCCGTTGCTTTTGTTAGCAACGTGATCTCGCGCTGGAAATCGGCAGCGTCATCGAAACCTTTGTAGACGCTGGCGAAGCGCATGTAGGCGACGTGGTCGATTTCGCGAAGGTGTTCAAGGACAGCAAAACCAACCTGTTCGCTCGTCAGTTCTGGACCAAGGAGACGAAGTTCTTCAGCAATCGATGCGGCTGCTTGCTCGATGACACCCTCGTCGATTGGCCGACCTTTGGCCGCAGCAGCGATGCCTTCGGTGATCTTCGCCTGTTCGAACGGCACGCGATCACCCGATCGCTTGAGAACCATCATCGGGACAAGTTCAAGCCGTTCAAAGGTCGTAAACCGCGCGCCACAAGCAAGGCACTCGCGACGTCGACGAATGGCATCGCCATCGTCTGACTGTCGAGAATCGACAACTTTGTCGTCGAGGTGAGTACAAGCGGGACAACGCACGCACCGAAACTACTGCGAACACCGTGATTTTTTGTGCCACATCAAAGGCGGATCTTTGTCACACGTCGAATGACGCGCGCTGGCGCTGCAAAATTTCAGTCGAGCAGACCGCTCACATCGATGTGCTGACCGCGGGTGACGCTGGTGCTACCAACGCGCTCGATCAGACGATCGACCAAGTGACGAAGATCTCCACGCGGTTGCAGACGACGAGCAACGGTCCAGAGCGAATCGCCAGACTGGACGACGATCTCGAGAGGTGCAACGACGGCCACCGGGGCCACAACCGGTACAGACGCGGACAGGGCGTCGGCACCGGCCGGGCTCGTGGTGTCGGCGGACGACGCCGGCGTGGAGGCAGCAGCGTCGGCACCGAGAAAGGGAACAATGCCCATCGCCGCAAAGGCAACGAGCACGGCAAGACCGAGCCCCGCCAGCAGCACACGCACCGGGCTGCGACGAGCAGCGGGGGCAGCTGCTGCCGGCTCGGTCACCAGTTGCAGATGACGGACCGGACGCCGCGGCTCGAAGGCCTCGACACGGTTCCAGGGGGCAACCGGCGAGGAGCCCTCGAGGAGGGACTCGGCCAGGTCGGCAGTGCCTCTCTGAGTAGCGGGGGCGGAAAGGGCGGTGGGATTGAGGATTGCAGCCATGAGGGAAGTCTCCACGTGGGGTGTGACAGTCGGGAAAGCAAAGGGGGAACTGGGGTGAGAGTGAACGGATCGAACGCCCGTTCGTGTGGCACTATCGAAACACGAACACCCGTTCGATGTCAAGACCCAATCGAACGGGTGTTTGCCTCGGGCCCCTCGAGCCGGTACTGTCGTACAGAGGTTCGACGGCCCCACCGGCTTTCCGCCCCTCCGTTCTCCCCATTCGTCCCCAACATCCGGAGTCCTCAATGAGCACCGACCGCCTCACTCCCCGCCAGCAACAGATCCTCGATGTGATCGATCAGCACCTCAACGAGCGGGGCTATCCCCCGTCAGTGCGTGAGATCGGACAGGCCGTTGGCCTCACCTCACCATCGAGCGTGCAGAACCACCTCAATCGCCTCAACGAGCTCGGCTACCTGCGCCGTGACCCAACCAAGCCCCGCGCCATGGAAGTCCGTTACGACCCCAACTCTGGCGCTTCCGGCGAACGCCGTCCGTTCCGTCACGTGCCACTTGTTGGCGATGTTGCCGCCGGCACCGACGTGCTCGCCGAACAGAACGTCGAAGAAATCATGCCGGTGCCCACCGATCTGTGTGGCGACGGCGAGCTGTTCATGCTCCGTGTCCGTGGTGATTCCATGATCGACGCCGGCATCTTCGATGGCGACTACATCGTGGCCAAGGCCGGCACCAACGTGTCGAAGGGCGACATCGTCGTCGTTGGCATTCCTGGCGACGAAGCCACCGTCAAGACATGGACACGCAGCGGCGACACCGTCACGTTGCTCCCCGCCAACTCACGACTTTCGCCAATGGAGTTCCACTCTTCGGAAGTCACCGTGTACGGCAAAGTCGTCACGGTTATGCGCAAGCTCTGAACCACAACCTCCTCGGTTCAAACGTGACGTGTGCACCAGCACACGTCACGTTTGCGTTCAGGCCTCGGTCAATAATCCGACGAGTACTGCATGCACACGTTCAAGCGGCGCACGATCGAGGTACTCCCCTGCCGTATGCGCAATGGTGCTGTCACCGGGCCCAAAGTTCACTGCTGGCACTCCGTGTGCAGCAAAGCGAGCGACATCGGTCCAGCCCAACTTTGCGAGAACCTGCGAACCGCTTCGCTCAACAAGCGATGCAAGCAACGGATGATTCAGTCCTGGTGCTGCTGCGTTGGCAACATCGAGCACCTCGACAACATCGCCTTCTTCGAGGAACGGCGCGAAGAGTTCACGAACATGAGTTTCCGCGTCGAATGCTGAACGATCGGGCGCAAAGCGAAAGTTGACGGTGACGCTCGCAGAATCGGGGACGACATTTCCGGAAACACCGCCTTCGATTGCAACGGCTTGCAGCGCTTCGCGGAACTGACAGCCATCGATGATTGGCGAACGTGCTTCGTAGGAATCGAGCGCCGAAAGCAGGCCCGACAAACGATGTACGGCATTGCGGCCCATCCAGGGCCGAGCGGTGTGAGCGCGAACACCCTGCAATTGCACGCGCATACGCAACGTTCCTTGGCAACCGGCTTCGATGCGAGCATCGGTCGGTTCACCGAGAATGGCAATGTCGCCAACGAGAAGGTCGGGACGAGCGTCGAAGAGTTCGCCCAATCCACTTTCCGCACTGGCGATTTCTTCACGGGCGTAGAAGACAAATGTGAGATCGACGACAGGTTCGGTGAGCGTGGCCGCAAGCTCAAGCATTACGGCGAGCCCGCCCTTCATGTCGGCCGAGCCGACGCCGAAGAGTCGGCCACCTTCAATGCGAGCGGTTGCATTGTCGGCCGCAGGAACGGTGTCGGTATGGCCAGCAAGCACAACGCGGTGAAGCCGCCCGAGTGACGTGCGGGCAACAAGATTGTCGCCAACCCGAGTCACTTCGAGATGCGCATGAGCGCGCAGTTCCGCCTCGATCGAATCGACAATTGGACCTTCAGCGCGACTCGGCGACGCAACGTCGACAAGCGCGGCCGTACGGGCCAACAGATCGGTGCGATCGTTGGAGGCCATGATCAGGTCGCTGCGCCGTGATCGCGAAGCACGTCGTTGAGCGCAGCTTTGTCGTGACGCTCGCCTTCCTTGAGGCGCTTGAGCACAAGCACACAGGGAAGACCGAACTCGCCGCCAGCAAAGGTGCGGGGACGGGTAGCCGAAACGGCAACGCTCCACGAAGGAACGACGCCGCGGCTGAGTTCTTCGCCAGTTTCGGCATCGATCACAGGGATCGAGGCGGTGAGGATGCAACCAGCGCCGAGCACCGCTCCGTTACCGACACGAGCACCTTCGGCAACGATGCAGCGGCTACCGATAAGCGCATCGTCGCCGATGATGACGGGGGCAGCCTGCGGCGGTTCGAGCACGCCACCGATGCCAACACCACCGGACAGATGCACATTGGCGCCGATCTGCGCGCAACTGCCGACCGTGGCCCAAGTGTCGACCATGGTGTTGGCGCCAACGCGAGCACCAATGTTCACGTAACTCGGCATCATCACCACACCGCGGTCAAGGAATGAGCCGTAACGAGCTGAAGCGCCAGGAACGACACGGACGCCAGACGCAGCGAAGTCGCTCTTGAGCGGAATCTTGTCGGCGAATTCGAAAGGGGCGAGTTCGATGGTGGCCATTTGCGAAAGGCGGAAGTACAGCAGGATCGCGTGCTTCAGCCACTGATGGACGATGGGTTCGCCATTGGCACCAAGTTCTGCCACACGGGCCTCGCCTGAGTCGAGCAGCGCGATTGCTTGCCCAACGGAAGCGACCGCATCGGTGTCGGCAGCGCTCAGAGAGTCGCGGTTGTTCCAGAGTTCATCAATTGTCGAAGCAAGATCAGCCATAGCGGCGCAGGCTACCGCCCGCGAGCCACGCCCTCGGTGCTCAGTTTCCGGGTGGAGGCGGAGACATAGGCGCCGGAGGGGCGGGCGGAGGCGGAGATGCCATCGGAACTGCAGTGACCGCAGGAGGTGCAGGTGGCGCGGGAGGCGGGCCGGAACGCATCGGCGGAGCCATCGTCCGTTTCGAACGCGATCGACGAACAAGGGTCACGATCAACACAATCAGCGCAACGACGAAGCCGAGCGCACCGATTGCAATGCCGCCGACAAGCATGCCGATGAAACTGAGCAACGAGATCTGACCGATTCGAGCAGTGGTACCCGCGGGGCCATCGACACTCACGGTGTAGATCCCAGCGGTCTTCACATCGAAGGAACCAAACGACTCGTACTTCATGCCGTTGTCGTCCGCGCTGTAGGTCGCCGCAGAGGTATTGGGAGTCACCTGAGCCCCAGATGGGTCAGTGATGTCGATCGTGATCTGCCCCATGCCGAACGTGCTCGACGCGCCACCAAAGACGTACCACTCGCCCGTTCCGAGTTGGACCTTCGACGTCTCGCCTGCATCAATCGCTTTGAATCCCGAAATGGACGATGCCAGAACGAAGAACGAACCGATCACAAGACCAATGCCGATGGCACTTGTCACCACAAAGATGGCCGCGGCCCAAATGAATCCGGCTTTGGATCGTTTCGGAACAACCAGTGGCTGGTGAATCGTTTGCGTCATAGGTCGATCATGGCCGACGTAACGACCAGCGCGTCGGGGAGATGGTCCAGATTCCTCGTCAACCGGTCACGAATCGGTTGCAAACGCGGTTAGAGAACCCCGAGGCGTCGTCCAACGAGTTCGAGACGCTCCATTGATTGGACGACAGCGACACGAATGAAGTCGCTACCTTCCGGCCCGTAGAACTCTCCTGCCGACACCAACGCCCCACCTTCGGCCGCGAGTCTCTCGACCAACGCCCACGAGTCGCCGTCGGGCGCCGCGGCCCACAGATAAAACGCGCCGCCGGGCATTGGTGCATCGACACCAATTCCCGCCAGCACGGTGCGGAAGAGTTCAAGTCGTTCGAGGTAGCGCTGTCGTTGCACATCAACATGTGCTTGGTCGTTCCACGCGGCAACTGCTGCTGCTTGAACAGGCCCAGGAACCATGAAGCCGGCGTGCTTACGTAGTTCTGACAAATAATGAACGAGATCGCCATCGCCTGCGTAGAAGCCAGCGCGCACGCCTGCAAGGTTCGACCGCTTCGACAACGAATGAACGGCCAACACGCCATCGAGACCGTGTTCAAGAATTGTCCGACCGCGGCCGTCCCAAGTGAATTCGACGTAACACTCGTCGGAAATCACCGGGACATTGTGTGCTCGGCCCCAATTCGCTGCGGCTTCAAGATCGTCAAGGTGTCCGGTGGGATTTCCCGGCGAGTTCACCCAAAGACACAACGCACGCGCCGCATCAGCAGGATCGATGGCATCGAGATCACTACGACCATCGGCCGTGACCGGAACAGGCACGGCGCGAGCTCCGGCCAGTTCTGCGCCCATCGCATACGAGGGATAACTAATGGCCGGATACAGAACCGTGTCGCGATCAGGAGTGCGCAACCGAAGCCAATGCGGAAGTCCGGCGACAAATTCTTTGGTGCCAATACACGCAGCAATTTCCTTCAGACCAACGGTGACGCCAAGTTCGCGTTTCATCCAGCCGATTGCCGCTTCGCGATAGGCGGGAAATCCGATTGACGCGGGATAACTGCGCTCGCTCGCCGATGACGCAAGCGCTTCGATCACAACCGAAGGCGGAGGATCGAATGGATCGCCGATCGAAAGGTCGACCATTCCACCCTCGTGCGCCGAAGCAATCGACTTGAACGCATCGAGCCGATCGTAGGGATAGGGAGGTGGCGTGAATCCTGCAGTCATGAACGCAGAGTCTGACCGCTCACGACGTACTCGTGGAGACGACTCACCGAAACCTCGTCAAGGCGGGCCCGAACCAGCATTCCGCCGTCGGCAGGGCTTTCAAGCAGGACTTCACCTTCGCGATGCAATGCGGCCAGAAGGTCACCCCGATCAAAGGGAATGAGTAGTTCCGTGATGGTCGAGAGTCCACGCAATCGGTCGGCGAGCGTGCGCAACATGTCGGCCACGCCCTCGCCCGTTTTGGCCGACAGCGCGACGCAACCGGGATGGTCTTCAAGCAGCTGTTTGGCGCCATCCGGGTCGATATCGATTTTGTTCACCACAAGCATTTGAGGAACGTCTGCAGCGCCGATCTCGTTCAGTACTCGGTCGACAGCTTCGATGTTGGATTCCGGGTCGGCCGCCGAACCATCAACGACGTGAACCAAGAGATCTGCGTCGACAACAACTTCGAGTGTGGACTTGAACGCTTCAACGAGTTGAGTTGGAAGCTTGGTGATAAATCCAACGGTGTCGGTGAGCAAGACCGATTCACCACCCGGCAACTGCAGTCGGCGAGTCGTGGCATCAAGTGTTGCGAAAAGGCGATCTTCGACAAGCACACCTGCATCGGTGAGGTGATTCAGAAGCGTGGACTTACCAGCGTTGGTGTAGCCAACGATTGCGACTCGATGAAGCCGTGAACGTTGGCGAGCTTTCGCCTGGGTATCTCGCACCCGAGAGATTTCCCGAAGGTCGGCTTCGAGTTTGTGCATCCGTCGCTGGAGTCGCCGACGATCGACTTCGAGCTGCGTTTCGCCACCGCCCTGACGAGCGCCGATGCCACCGCCCTGACGCGAAAGTTGATTGCCCTTTCCACGCAGCCGCGGAAGTCGATAGCGGATCTGCGCCAATTCAACCTGGGCCTTACCTTCCAAGCTGTGCGCGTTCTGACCGAAGATGTCGAGGATGACCGCGGTGCGATCAATCGCCGAACGACCCAACAACTTTTCAAGGTTTCGCTGCTGTGCAGGCGAAAGTTCGTTGTCGAACACCACAGTGTCGGCATCGACCGACACACAGAGTTCACGCAATTCCTCGACCTTTCCGCTTCCCAAATACGTTGCCGGATCGGGAGCGTGTCGGCGCTGCACGACGCGGGCGATGCTGTCTGCACCAGCCGTGTCGACAAGAAGGGCGAGTTCATCGAGATGACGTTCGGTATCGAATTCGTCTTCGGTGGGAAAGGTCACACCAACCAGAACGATCCGTTCACGGAACGTACGGTCGATGAGCCCCGAACTTTCACCGGCGAACGCGCCGAAGCCGCCGCGGTGATCGCCGACAATCGGCGAGGTTGGTTCAGGCATCCGGAAGCTCAATAGTGGCGATGTGTTGCGAAGGTCCGATGAGTATCGGTTCGCCATCGGGTGAGGTGGCCACAATCACTTCAGCCGAACCACCGGGCATGACCACGCGCACTTCACGACCTACCAGGCCCCACTGATGAGCCAGCGTTGCGGCGGCGGTAGCGCCAGTGCCGCAGGCTTCGGTCACGCCCGCACCGCGCTCCCACACGAGCAGGTCGAGCGAATCGGGCTCTGTCCCTGTCGCGATGAATTCGACATTGATACCCGCATCGAACTGCGACTCGATCCACGCACCTGTGCCCACGAGGTCGACCGATGCCAGATCGGCAACAAGTACAACGATGTGCGGGTTGCCGAGGTCGGCCGTGGCATGTCGATCGCCGCCGAGTCGTTCCGCAACAGAACGAGGAACTTCTGGACCTTCGCCAACGAGGCCCATCGTGACGCTCACAGTGGCGAGTCGATGGGTTGCATCGTCATGCACAACGAGCTCTCGAAAACCGCCATCGGTGGCGACGGCATAGGTGGCTTCGTGATCATCTCGTGCCATCGCGAGTGCTTGGCCAAGACAGCGAATGCCATTGCCACTCATTTCGGCGCGACTTCCGTCGGCATTCCAAAGGTGCATCACGACATCGATTGATCGGCCATCGGGGCCAGTCGCATCGGCTGCGGGACGAGACCCAATGATGAGACCGTCGGCACCGATACCCCGACGACGGTCGCAGAGTGCGCGGGCCAAAGTGGCATCGCCATGAAGAGGTCCGTTGACTTCCTCGAGAGCGATGACGAAATCGTTGCCCAGACCGTGGTGCTTGGTGAGTCTCATGGTGGGTTCAGTCAATCAGCCCGCGGGCGAGTTCGGCGAGTGCATTTGCCGAAACTTCACCATCGGTCTCGATCCAGTTAATTCGGGGGTCTCGGCCGAACCATCGCTGCTGGCGCCGAGCGAATCGACGAGTCCGTGTCACTGCCGTTTCGAGCGCGTCATCAAGTGGTGTTCCGTTCTCGATGTGGTCAAGCAGTTCGGCGTACCCGAGTGCTTGACGAGCCGTGCGTCCGAGCCCTGCCGGACGGCTCACGAGGGCCTCGACCTCAGCCAGAAACCCGTCGGCCAGCTGCTGTTCATAGCGTTGAGCGATTCGTCGGTCGAGAACATCACGTTCCATCGCTAGCCCCACGACCGGGAACGGCGCAGCCGGATACTCCTCAAGGCCAGGTCCAAATGACGAAAACGGCCGACCGCTCCCAACGGTGACTTCGAGCGCCCGCACGACGCGTCGACGATTCGTGGGCTCCATCCGTGACGCGGCGAGCGGGTCGAGCTCCTCGAGGCGGGCAAACAACACCGCTGTGTCGGGCTCGGCTTCGAGTTCAGCGCGTACATCGAGAAATCGAGCCGGGATCTCAAGATCATCGGTGATTGCCTGGAGGTAAAGCCCAGTGCCGCCGACGAGCACGGCACGCTTGCCGCGTTCTTCAACGTCTTCAAGCACTGCAAAGCAGTCGCGTTGGAATCGGGCGACGGTGTAATCGTCATCGGGCTCGCACACATCGAGAAGGTGATGGACGATTTCGGATTGATCGGCCGCCGTCGGCTTCGCGGTACCGATGTCCATCCCGCGGTAGACCTGCATCGAATCCACCGTGACAAGTTCAATGTCACTGTGGCTACGCGCCAACGCCATCGCCAACGAGGACTTCCCCGAAGCAGTCGGACCTACAAGCGCGAGGTGTCGACCGCTAGGACGAAACCGTGGCGACGAACTCACCCTGCAGTAACTGCGAAACGAGTGCGGTGACGCGAGACCGAAAGCACCTCAACCAATTCGCCGCGCAGGAAGTGCGTCGACGCCTCGGTAATCAACGCAGTTGCCAAGGTGCCAGAACGCAACGGGCGATCACTCGTGAAGTGCACCAACTTGTTCTGCACAGTTCGGCCGGTGAAGACCTCGGGGTCTCGCTTCGACGGGCCTTCGACAATCATGTGTTCTGTGCGACCAATGCGGGCCATGTGTTTCGCGAGCGCAGAGCGCTCGACCACGACGCGCAATCGCTCAAAGCGATCGCCAACTTCGACCGGGTCGCAGAACTGATCGACCATGTCGGCCGCTTCGGTTCCTTCCCGTGGCGAGAAGATGAAGGTGTACGCGGAGTCATATTCCGCAGCAGCAGCAACTTCGAGTGTGCGTTCGAAATCCTCTTCGGTTTCGCCGGGGTAACCCACGATGATGTCGGTCGTGACCGCAAGATCGGGAATTCCGGCTCGGGCCGCCGCAAGCTTTTCGAGGTAACGCTCGGCGGTGTAGCCGCGATGCATCAGCGCGAGGACCCGATCGCTGCCGGACTGCAATGGAAAATGAAGGTGAGAGCACACCGACGGGTTCGATGCCATCGCTGCGATCGTGTCTTCACGAAGATCTTTGGGATGTGGGCTCGTGAATCTCACCCGATCAATACCCTCAATGTTGCTTACCGCAGTAAGGAGATCAGCAAAGAGCGGTCGGGCGCGGCGATCGCCAAGCCATTGGCTGCCAACAACATCGGCGTCGTCTGCAGCTGGATCAAGTGCTCGGCGCGCGCTGGTGAGATCTCGGCCGTAAGAGTTCACGTTTTGTCCGAGCAGGGTGATTTCCCGAACGCCGTCATTTGCCAGGCGTTCAACCTCGGTGAGTAACTCGCCGAACGGACGGCTGATCTCACGACCGCGAACTGCTGGAACGATGCAGTAGGCACAGGTGTTGTCACAACCGACCTGGATCGTGACCCATGCCGACCAATCGACTTCACGTCGCACCGCCAGCGCCGAGGGGAACGTCGCTGCGTCATCAAGCGCTTCGTCCCAGATTTCGGTGATCGGTCCGGACTGACGCGATTCGTGCAACAACTCCACCGCTCGGTGCACGTTGTGGGTGCCAACAACAACATCGACATGGCCCGCACGAGCGGCGATGGCGTCGCGGTCCTTCTGCGCCAAACACCCACTCACGATGATTTCCATGTCAGGACGTTCTTCTTTGATGTTTTTGAATCGACCAAGATGCCCGTAGAACTTGTTATCGGCGTTCTCGCGGATGCAGCAGGTGTTGAACACCATGACATCGGCCGTTTCATCAGACTCGGCCAGAACCAGCCCATCGGCTTCGAGGAGCCCAGCGATGCGTTCGGAATCGTGCTCGTTCATCTGACACCCATAGGTGCGGATGGCGTAGCTGCGGGGCTGATCAGTCACGGCGACAGGCTACCGGGGATACGCGAACGGTCCCGAGGGCCAGTGGCGCCTCGGGACCGTTCGGGATGGCAGGAACGACAGAAACTGCAGAAACGACGGGGGAATCAGTCGTCGAGCGAAATCGGCACGTCGTGCTCGGCGTTCATGACATCCTCGGCGTCCTCGGGGACCTCGGCGTTTTCGCCAATACCCACACTGCTGAGGATGCGCTCAGTGATTTCCACCATGACCTCGGGATTCTCGAGCAGATAGGTCTTGGCGTTTTCACGTCCCTGACCAAGCTGTTCACCCTCGTAGGTGTACCAAGCACCCGACTTCTTCACGAAGCCGAGGTCGACACCGATGTCGATGGTCGAACCTTCGCGGCTGACACCCTTGCCGTACATGATGTCGAACTCGGCCTGCTTGAACGGCGGGGCCACCTTGTTCTTGACGACCTTGACGCGGGTGCGGTTACCCACGACCTCGACGCCGTCCTTGATGGACTCGATGCGACGAATGTCGAGACGAACTGAGGAGTAGAACTTCAGCGCCCGGCCACCAGGGGTGGTTTCGGGAGAGCCGAACATGACGCCGATCTTCTCGCGCAGCTGGTTGATGAAGATGCAGACGGTGTTGGACTTGTTGAGGTTTGCCGTGAGCTTGCGCAATGCCTGGCTCATAAGGCGGGCCTGCAGACCAACGTGACTGTCGCCCATCTCGCCTTCGATTTCAGCACGAGGCGTAAGCGCCGCAACCGAGTCGATAACGATGACGTCGAGCGCACCCGAGCGCACGAGCATGTCGACGATCTCGA
>WLOT01000043.1 GCA_009699125.1 Actinomycetota bacterium | reverse complement strand
GATCCTGGGGAAGCACGATGAGAACGATGAAAAGAAAGATCATCGGGAGCGAGTTACGGAACGAACTCGACCATGTCCACTTGCTCGGGAAGTAGGCGATGACATACGTCGTCGTAAGACCAATGACGAGGGCCCCAGCGAAGGTGCGCGGGAGGCTTCGGAGGCGACCGAACATCGCCGCAGCGAACGCATCGATCACAAGAAGGGTGAGCTGACCGGCGCTCATTGCTGAACCAATCATCGGCTGGATGAGGATGCCTGCAAGAGCGGCGAGGAAGGAACCGCCGGCCCAAGAAATCATGGCGAGTCGCTCGGGGCGACCTCCATTGAGTTGCAGCAACTCGGGATCGTCGACAACTGCTCGCATTGCGACGCCGGAACGGGTGCGCACGAAGAGCAAGCGGATCCCAACGGCGATTGCGATAGCGATGACAAACGCAATGATTTCGTGCCACGACACCTTGAGCGAACCGAAGTGCACAAATGCATTCGGGCCAAAGAACTTCTGGAACTGACGAGGCGTGCTTGAGGACGGGTTCCAGACCCATGTGGCGAGCGCTTGGAAACCGAGCATCACGCCGATGGGCACGATGATCTTTGTGACCTCTGAAGTGCCCCGAAGGTTCTTCATGACTACTTGATAGAGAACCGCGCCCAAGAGCGGGGCAAGAACACCAAGGACCATGAGCAGAGCGAGCGGCGCCGGCCAATTCCAGCCCCACCGGAACTGCCAGTAGGTGAAGACGGCGAGCATTGCGATTGCGCCCTGAGCGAAGTTGAAAATGCCAGAGGTGGTGTAGGTCACGACAAGACCGGACGCGGCGATGAAATAGGAGCCGCCGATGGCCAGACCCAAGATCGTGTACTGCAGGAATGTCTGCACTCTGTTCCCCCTCGCCCCGTTGCCAGGACGTCCAGCGAATCATTGTCGTTACTGTGACCGGCGCCACCTTAGTGTTCCGATTCGGACCACTGGACGGGACATCGGGGAGGTGAGACTACCGGCGCACACCTGTCTGAGAAAGTTACCCGAGTGAACTAGTTCCCTCGAGCGAATGGGTGTCGCAGGGTTCGTGGTCAGTTGACCTGACGTCCGCCGTCTCCCCAATACTGCGCGCGCAGTGCCTTCTTATCGGGCTTGCCTAACGCACTCAGAGGAATGGCATCAATAAAGTCGACGCTCTTCGGAGCCTGCACCGAGCCCTTGGCATCCTTCACCAACGAGATCAGTTCCTCGGCCTCGACCGACTCGCCTGGACGGCGCACCACTACCGCCTTCACTGACTCGCCCCACCGTTCGTCAGGCACACCAATGACAGCAACAGCGGAAACCGCTGGATGTGTGGAAATGACATCCTCGACCTCACGTGGGTACACGTTGAAACCGCCGGTGATGATCATGTCTTTCTTACGATCAACGATGTAAAGGAATCCTTCATCGTCGGCGCGAGCGACGTCGCCGGTGTGAAGCCAGCCATGCTCGAAGGCTTCGGCGGTTTGCTCCGGCTTCCCGAGGTACCCCTTCATGTTCAGCGGACCACGCACACAGATTTCGCCTGGTTCGCCGTGCGGCACGACATTGCCATCATCATCGAGCAGCGCAACGTGCAGCCACGGCACCGGACGTCCGCAACTCGCGAGACGTTCGAGGTTGTCGGGATCGTGATCTTCCTTGCGCAACACAGTGATGGTCATCGGACATTCCGCTTGTCCGTAGAACTGAAAGAAGATCGGACCCATCCGACGAATGCCTTCAGCGAGTCGCGTCGGTGAAATCGCCGAAGCTCCGTAAAAGATTGTTTGCAAACTTGAAAGGTCGTACTGATCGAACTTCGGATGATCGAGCAGCACATAGATCATCGTCGGCACCAACATCGTTGCGGTGATGCGATGGTCTTGCACCGTCTGCATGAACTTCTCCGGATCAAAACCGGGCAGAACGGTAAGCGAGCCACCCTTCAGGAGAGTCGGAGTGAAGAATGCAGCGCCGGCGTGCGACAACGGCGTGCAAATAAGGAAGCGAACTTCGTCAGGCCACTGCCAATCAGACATCTGGATCTGCGTCATCGTGGCGCCGCCCCGATAACTACTCATGATTCCCTTCGGTTTCCCAGTGGTTCCACCTGAGTAGGAAATACCAGCAAGATCTTCGCCATTGACGAGCGGAGCAACAAGCGGCTTCGGTTCAAAGGTCATCGCCAAGGCGTTGAGGTCTTCGCCAAAGTCGCACGGACCCAACGAAAGGAAGTGCTTAATCGTTGGAACTCGTTCAGCAAGTTCCCGTGCACGATCAGTGAAGTTGTCGGGATCAAAAACGAGAGCTTCTGCTCCACAATCGCCGAGCACATAGGCCTGATCGTCGACCGAACCCATCGGATGCAAAGGCGTAGACCGTGTTGCGTTTACTTGATTGGCCGCCATGTTGAACAGAACTTCGGGGCGATTGAGAGCAAGGACCGAAAGTTGTTTCCCTTGTGTGAGACCTTTCGACGCGAGTGCTTGCGAATAGCGACTCACCATCTCGCTCATTTCGCGAGCAGTCATCTCGCGCTGACCAATGATGTTCACTGCCGGATTATCCGGAGTGCGACTCAATGCGCTGATGATGAGGTCAGCAGCAAAGATGGGTCGGTTGAGGTCGGCGGTGTCCGAGGAAGCTTCATTCATAACGGGGAATGTAGGTCACGGCCTTGGGTCGTGCCTGAATGGCTTCGCTCAGCTCGCTTGGCTCTGACGTCGAAGTGTCGATGATCCCTTGGAGACATCGCGCGCAACTCGTTCGAGCAACACCCGCAACGTACGAAGGTCGTCCGAGGACCACTCAGAGAATGTCTCGCCGTTGATGTCGTCCGCTGCGTGTCGATACCGATTCCAGGCGTCAATGCCTTTGGGACTCAGTTCAACAATCCCGGCACGCCCATCGGTCGGATCAGAACTGCGGAAGACGTATCCGCCGTCACCCAGATCCTTAATCTCACGACTAATCAGCGGGGCTTCAAGCCCGGTGAGCCGAGCCAATGAGGAAAGTCGCACCGGACCCGAGGCATGCAGTGCCCCCAGAATCGAAATCGCTGGGCGAGAAAGCAGAACCCCCGAGCGTTCGGAGCGGTTGCGTGACGAGACCCGACCGGTCGAGATCCGGTTGATACGAGAAAGCGCCTGATCAAGTTTGCGGAGATCATCCACCCGGCTCACGGCGCGAACCGTAGCGCGATCTGACCCTTGATGTGACGGATGACACGTTGAGGAGCCTCTGGACACCTCGGCCGGGATCGAGATGGTCGCGCTTAGCGACCTTCCCAATAAGAGCCTTCGAGCATTTGCTCAAGCAGTCCACGGAACATGATCACGTCGTCGGGCTCGGCCGGGGCTTCTTGCTGCCCGTACTCAACCCCGCGCGTGGTGGTACGCACCGAAACCGTGGCGAAGCGGAGGGCAGCGAAAACCTCGAACCATTCGAGGGCTTCGACTGAACGACCGCTCATCTCGGTATAGAGCGCAGCCATGTCGGAACGACGCATGAAGTCGGGAAGGCCAGGCATCCCGTAGGTGACGGCCATGTTCTGGAAAAACGCGTGCAGGAAAATCATCCACGCAAGATCCACTTCGGCCGGACCAAGACACGCCATTTCCCAATCGAGAACTGCGGTCGGCGTAGGGCCTTCAAACAACATGTTTCCGATTCGCGCGTCGCCCCAGTTCAGAACCGTCGGGTTCACGACAGTCGGACGATTGGCATCGAGCCATTCAAAGGTTCGTTCAATGAGTGGGTAGTGGATATCGCCGCGAGCCCACTCGTAGTAGTCGCGCTCATGACCAAGGTGTTGATCGAGTGCCGAAGTGCCCTTGTCGGGTCGAGCAAGAAACGCGAGATCGGTGTTATCGGGACGAAGTTCATGAAGATCAACGAGGGTTCGAACAGCATTTCGCTGCATCGTTTCGCGGCCCTCTTCAGAAAGATCGCACACCCAACCTCCGAAGACATACGGCGGCATATCAGTGGGCGCACTTCCGGGAAGTCGCTTCATCACGAGGAACGGAGTATCGAGAACTGATGTGTCGAGTTCGACGTGCGTTACCTCGGGAACAGGCACGCTGGTGTTGGCGCGCGCAACATTCATGGCATTGGCCTGAAGTTGAATGTCGTAGTTCTGGAAGACCGGAATGACGTGCGGAAGAGGGGCCATACGCGCGACGTATTGCGTGGTTTCACCGTCGAGCGTTATGTCGAAGAGACAACTCTCGCTCGACATTCCGTTATCGGGAGCCACGACGTTCGCAACACGAGAGCCAGCGCCAAACGCGCTCGTTGCCCAATCGGTGAGTCGACCCGTCAGTTCCGACGGATCGCGACGCCACGGAGTTTCAGTGGCGTGGAAACCTTCGTCATTTTCAGCCATGCATCGGACGATAGTCGCGCCGAACGGGCGCTTCCGGCGTCAGTCGGTCGATTCAAGACCGGCCAGAAGGGACTGCAATCCGTATTCGAAAACTGTGTCGTAGGCGGCAGGGTCAGCGAGTGCTGCGACAAGTTCCCGGTCCGCGAAGTCAGCAGGCCATAGGTCGGGATCAACCGTGCCGTGACTTGCATTTCGAGCAGCAGCGCGATCCATCAAGACCGAGGAGATCACATGAACCTGAAGAGCTCGCAGCCGAAGTGCCGCTGACGAACCGCTCAAGCCGATGGACTCAAGTTCAATCGCGAGCGCCTGCTGTACCGGAAGAAACATTGCTGGTGAACGGTCGCGTTCGTGGGCAAGGCCTACGAGGTGCTGTCGTTCAAGCAACGTTGCCCGCAACTGCCGGGCAAGCGATGCCATCCGTTCAAGAGGCGTGTCGCCGAGAGCGCGAATGGTTTCCATCCGGTCGAGAAGCCGGTCGACGAGCCCGTCGAGCACCGCATCCCGATTGCCGACATGCCAATAGACCGAGGTCACCGCAACGCCAAGATCATCGGAAAGTCGACGCATGGTGAGCGCGTCGACACCATGTCGCTCAACAATGTTGCCGGCGACTTCAAGAATTTCGTCAGCGGTAACCGGCCGACCATCACGGTCGACCGGTACACCGCTAATACGAGACGTTGCGCTCATGCGCGTGTTACTGCGGGATCAACGGGAAGTCGTTACCGGTCAGCCAGTGACGGCCAACTTCCTTCACCGGCGCCCAGCGATCGGTGAGATCCTGCGCGGTACGCCCTTCGCCAAGCTGACCGAGGTCGGTCGGTGTGGGGCCAACCTTCTCGGAAATCTTGCGCAACGCGTCCATGTCGAACCCAAATGCGTCGCCGGCGCTGAGACCAAGCATCACTCGGGATTCGTCAATCGGAATGTCGTAGAAGGTCTTCTTCAACCACTCGTGAGTGTTGGGCCAGGTGCCTTCGGGATGCGGGAAGTCGGTACCCCAGAGCATGTTCTGGATTCCGATTTCGTAGCGCTGTCCCATCTCGCGACGCTTCACATTGGCAAGGCCGGTGAAGCAGTTGCGGTCGATGTACTCGCTCGGAAGCATTTCGACTTTGCCCGAAAATGCGCCTGCACCGAGCTTCTCGGAACCCTTCTGTCCCGCCCACAGGCGGTCCCAGAACCAGAGAAGTTGCGGAAGCCACCAGCAACCACCTTCGGTCGCACAGAACTTGAGGTTCGGGTAGCGCTCAAACACGCCGGACCACAACATGAACCACATCGGACGCGCTGGCCACCAGGTGACCTCGGTGACGTAGATGCCGAGAAGATCGCCGTACTCTTCGCGAGGTGCCGAGCCCGAATGGGTAACGATCGGCATTTCGTATTCTTCGCACAGCGCCCAGATGGGGTCGTAGCGACGATCGTGATACGGGATTTGGTTGCACCAGCGTGCGGGAATCATTACCGCGCCGAGACCGTGCTCCTTGGCCCACTTGATTTCAGCGAGCGCATCTTCAACTGGTCCGGTAATCGGAACCAACGCGACGCCACAGCGGCGCTCGGGGTTGGTCGAACACAAGTCGGCAAGCCAACGATTGTGGGCCTTTGCCCCGGCGAGGCCGAGTTCTGGATCCAAGTCGCCCGAGAGGCCGAGACCAGCGCCAAATGGCACCGCTGTGCGGCTTTCAACAGCGTCGGAGTCGGGATAGACGACTTCGCCAGCGACGCCATCGCTATCGAGGGTCTGGTCGCGCTTGATGGCATCCCAACCACCAGCAAGTTCCTCGTCGTGTTCTTCGAACCACTTCTTGGCGTACTTGTCGTCACGCACTCCAAGACGAGTCGACGCTTCGATCAGTTCCTGCTGCTCAAGAAGAAACCCGTCAAGTTGATCGTGGTATTTCTTCTCGAGGTACGGGCGATAGTCGTTGGTCGGCAGACCGGCGTGACTGTCGGCAGCGATGATCAGGTACGGATCGTTGTCAGCAAAATCTTCAGGCTTCATTGGTTTCTCCTCAGTCACTCGGTTGCGAATTCGTAATCTGCGAAAGCAGGGCACATGTTGGCGTCGGTCGGCAAAATTCGCGGCGCGAGACCGGCGAAGACGTCGTCGACCTTCGGGCCGATTCGATCGGCGATTGGACGCAAGAAGTTGAGATCGAAGCCGTACAACTTCGCTGCGTTGAGTGAAAGCATTTTCTCGACATCAGCTTTCGGGACTCCGCCAAAGGTATGTGCAAGGCACTCCTTCGAATACGGCGAAGAGGCTTCGCGATGGGGATAGTCGCTCCCCCACATGATGCGATCGACACCGACACGATCTCGGATCTGGACCTCGGCCCGACGAATGAAGCTCGCACCAACATGTCCTTGGCGAGCAAAGTATTCGCTCGGCTTCAACGACAGCTTGCCGACAACTTCGGCGCCCCACGCTTCTTCCTGAGAACCACTTGAACCACCCATGCGCTGGAAGAAGTGATCGAGACGTTGAAGTTCCTCGGGCACCCATGCAGTTCCTTGTTCGGTGAACACCAACTGCAATTCGGGATGACGTTCGAGCACGCCACCAATTACCAATTGGTAGAACGCCCGATGTGCGTACCAGGAAACCTCAAGCAGGAATGTGACCATGCCTTCGGGGGAACCATCGGCGGGCGGCGCTGCCGAACCCGTGTGGTGATTGAGCGGCATTCCGGTATCGCTCACTGCCTGCCAAATCGGTTCGTAACACGAGTCGTGCAACTGCGGAAGGTCGACACCGGGAGGTGTTCCCGGAAGCAGAACGCCACCGTTCAAACCGTTTTCGCGCGCCCAGCGAATTTCCGCTGCTGAAGCTTCGGGGTCATAGAGATTGATCTGCACGACACCTGCACGACGGCCAGGAACGTCGTTGCAGAAGTCGACAAGCCAGCGATTGTGCGCCTGAAGCCCTGCCCAACGACGCTCCGCATCGAGCGGGGTAAGCGATGGCGGCTGTGCTGTGAGCGACGACTTTGGATAGAAGGGAGGAATCGTGTTCGGGTAGAGAATCTCGGCAACGAGTCCATCGGCTTCAACGTCACGCTGACGGCGAGCCGAGTCCCAGTTCCGAGGTCCAAGGTCTCCCATGAGATCCTCGTGTGGGTTGTCGTACGCCGCAGCCCACGCGTCGAAGTCCTCGTGCCACTTCGACTCGAGATAGGGCCGGTAATCGGGGATATCGCCCCCGGCATGCCCATCGGCCGAAATAACGATGTACCGCTCGTCGCTGCTCAACGTTGCCCCCTGAGATTCGGCACCGACTTCCGGCACCCGTGACGAGGGTCACCGTAGCGCTGTTACAGAGACCGAGCAATGTCGGGCGGCAGATTTTTCTTGCCCGTCAGCGGGACTTCGGGAGACCCAGATGACGTTCGGCGATGTTGTTCCGATTGATCTCGGTGGTCCCGCCGTAGATCGACATCACCGGCGAGTGGCGAGCGTCGTATTCGACGAAGCCTTCGCCCGCTGCACCCTCTTCATGGAACTGAAGAAGACCCGCAGGACCGGCGGTGGCCTGCGTCCAACGAGATGCACGTTGGTAGGCCTCGACCGCGAACACCTTTGTCATTGAACCTTCAAGGCCAGGCATGCCACCTGATGCAGCGATCCACGCAGAGCGCATCGTGAGAAGCGTTGCGACCTGCATGTCGATGACAGAACGAGCCATGCGCTCGCGAGTCGTGGGTTCGTCGAAGACTCCATTGGCCTCGGCCCACTCGTGGAAGTGACGCAGAAGCGGAACTCCTGCATTGGTGCCCCCCATAACGCCTCGCTCGAATGCAAGCACCGTGGTCATGGTGCGCCAACCGTTGTTCTCGCCACCAAGCACTGCTTCATCGCCAACCCGCACGTCGTCGTACCAGGTCGCATTCGTAATTTCCGTGCCAAGCGTGTGCACCGGTTCAACCGTGATGCCCGGAGTGCTCATCGGGAGGATGAACATGGTGAGACCCTTGTGCTTGGGCAGATCAAGATCGGTGCGAGTGAGAAGGATGAGCCACTCTGCAACCTGCGCAAGTGTGGTCCACATCTTCGATCCGTTGATGACCCATTCGTCGCCATCCTTGACCGCACGCGTCTTGATTGAAGCGACGTCAGAACCAAAGTCGGCTTCGGAATAGCCCATGCAAACGAGCGCCTCGCCGGAAATGATCGAAGGGATAATGCGTTCCTTCTGCTCATCGGTGCCGAGCTTGTTCACAACGGCAGCAATCATCAACGCAACGGCAAGACCGTCGTAGGGAGCGCCAGCCTTTTCGAGTTCGTTAAACATCACGTACATCTCGATGGGGTCGCCCTTGCCGAGACCAGGGCACGCGCGCTCAAGAATGCCTCGACGTCCCAGTTCGAGATTGAGTTCCGGCGCGTCGAACACACCGGTGGTGTGCATGCGATCGGCAATCTCTGGCGTCACGAACTCGCGAACGATGCTGCGAATTTCATCTCGGAATTCAACAACCTCAGGCGAAAGTGAAAAATCCATGTCAGCCCTCCACGGACCCGAAGAGACGGTCGGCCAACGAAAGGCTCACAGTCGTTGGGTCATTGAGAATCAATGACCAACCGCGCGCTCGTCGGTAGTACATCTGGATGTCGTATTCCTCGGCGAATCCGTATCCGCCGTGGTAGTGCAGGCTTCGATCAGTCGCCATCACCGCTGCATCAGCGGCGAACAGCAGCGCCATCGTTGCGAGAGCGGGACCATCAGTGATGTCGTTGTTCGCCCAATCAAGAAGACCATCGGTCACATTGTCGAGCGCCCACGCAGCTTTGTGCGTGAGCAATCGGCCTCCGTCGATCGCAACGGGGAGATCGGCGAGTCCGTGCTGGACCGCCTGGAAGGAACCAACGGGAACGCCGAACTGTTCGCGTTCTTTTACATACGCCACGCCAAGTTCTTTCGCAGCATCAGCGATGCCAACAAGTGCGGCAGCGGTGAGGAGCTTCCACCGATCGAGCACTGTGTCGAACAACGACGCTGATCCGAGAACCGTGCGAGTGCCCTCACGAGCCGAACGATCGGCAATTGGCATTGAGCCGTGATTGCGCGGACCCGACATCGGCGGCGTTGAACGAACGACGACGGTTTCGTCGCCGTCGACACCAATCACAACATCGGCGACAGCGCCGGTTGGCACGAGCGACCAGAGGCCGTTTCCATCTGCAGGGCGAACGGCAACCGCAGCAATCGCTTCACCGGAAACAAGATCGGCGTCGGTGAGGACACTAAGTGCGGCAAGGTGATCAACCAGCGGAACCGGAGCAATCGAACGACCGACGGTTTCTGCGACGACGACAAGATCGCCGAGTGAAGCGCCGCCGCCGCCATTCTCAGGCGCACTTCCCATACCAGGAGCACCGAGTTCAATCACCTTGTTCCAGAGATCGCGATCGAAACCAAGAGGCTCGGCAGCGCGAGCAACAGCTGGCGGGGCTTCATTGCTGAAGAACCCATCAAACAGTTCTGCGATGGATTCCTGATCGGGACTAAGCCCGAGGTCAACGCTCATGCCTTTGCTGCTCCTTCAGTTGCTGCTTCTTTTGCCCAGCGGTAATCAGCCTTACCCGAAGGCGAACGCTTGACCTGATCGACGTACGTAATTGCGCGAGGCACCTTGTAGCCCGCAATGAAATTGCGACAATGGGTCGACAGATCCTCAAGCGTTGGCTGTTGGCCTTCACGGGGTTGCACAACGGCAACAACTCGTTCACCCCAACGCTCATCGGGAACACCAACAACAAGCGCGTCGTACACGCCGGGATGTTCCTTGAGAGCTTCTTCGACCTCTTCCGGGTAGACCTTTTCGCCGCCGGTGTTGATGCACTGCGAGCCACGACCCAGAAGTGTCACGATGCCATCGGCATCGACAGACGCCGAGTCACCCGGCACCGACCAGCGTCGACCGCCTGCGTCGGTCGGGAAGGTCTTGGCAGTCTTCTCTTCGTCCTTGTAATACCCCATCGGGATATGACCAGTTCGGGCGAGCTGACCGATCTGCTCTGAACCGGCGGGAATCGGAACGAGGTTTTCGTCGAGCACCTGCAACTCGGGCGACACCATGAACCGACGCGCGCCACCTTCGGCCGACATGCCACCTGCACCGGTTTCGGACGCGCCGTAACTGTCCATCACTGCGATGTGAGGAAGGGCGTCTTTCAATGCTTGTTGGACGGCTGGAGAGAAAACGCCACCGCCTGATCCGATCCGGAAAACGCATGACAGGTCCCAGGTCTGCTTGCCATCAACGAGCGCATCGGCAAGAGGGCGTCCCATTGCATCGCCAACGAGCGTGATGCCCATGCACTTCTCACGTTCAGCAATCGACCAAATCTCATGCGCATCGAAGCCGTGCCCCGTGTAGAGCACAACCGATCCGCCGGCAAACAACATGTTGCACATGCCCCACTGCGCCGCGCCGTGCATAAGCGGAGCGATGATGAGGCTCGGCAACGCGAACTCAACCGGCAGTGAACGCTCGCCGATTTCCTCAGGTGAGGAAATTGCAGCACCCAGTGCACTGCTGAGTGCGGCAAAGAAGATGTCCTCGTGACGCCACATGACACCCTTGGGCATACCCGTCGTGCCCCCGGTGTAGAGGAAGTAGAGGTCGTCACCGTTGCGCCCGTTTGTGAATGCCGCGTCGGATTGAGCGTCGACGAGTTCGTCATACGACGTCGCCCACGGCGTTGGGTGATCGGTGCCGTCTTCGATAACAACGAACTCACGAACCTTTGTGAGCTTCGAACGAATCTCGTCGATGACCGGAGCAAAGCCGCGCTCAAACACCACGACTTCACTGTCGGAGTTGTCGAAGAGGTACTCGAGCTCGTGCGCAACGTAGCGATAATTCACATTGATCGGAATCACGCGCGCCTTGAACGACCCGAAAAAGAGTTCTGCCCACTCGACTCGATTCCAGGCGTACACCGCGACCTTCGAACCGGGCTCACAGCCCAAGCCGATGAGCATCTGCGCGACCTGATTGGTTCGCTTGTCGAACTCACCAAAGGTGTAGCGAGTTCCGCCACCGACGATGGCAAGACGATCAGGGTTTGCAGCGGCGACCAGTTCGATCAGATCACCGAGGTTGTACGAGGACATCAAGACTCCGGAAGAAATAGTGAAAGTGGGAGAGGGAATGAAAACCGCAGGCGGCGACGCGCTCAGCCGTTGACGAGTTCGGCGGCTTGGCGAAGCGCTTCGGGGCTACGGGCCGAAATCAGAAGTTCGGTGATTGGCGAGTTGCGCCAATGTTCAAGACGCTCTTTGATGCGCGACGCTGGGCCGACCAGTGAGATCTCATCAGCGAAGTCATCGGGAACGGCAGCGATTGCTTCCTCACGCTTACCGGCAAAGAAGAGGTCCTGGATCTTGTAGGCCTCTTCTTCAAACCCCATACGAGCCATGAGTTTGGTGTGGTAATTCTGCCCCTTCGCACCCATGCCACCGATGTAGAAGCCGAGGGTTGCCTTTACTGGCCAAAGACCCGTCGCAACATCGTCGGTCACGTTGAAGGTCACGAGCGAACTAATGCCGAATCCTTCTTTCGCCGCGGCAAGTTGCTCGGCGTAGACGTCCTGACGGAACGGCGAGTAGTAGAGGGGCAGCCAACCGTCGGCGATCTCTGCAGTCTGCGTGACGTTCTTCGGGCCTTCGGCACCGAGATAGATCGGAATCTCCGAACGCAATGGATGGGTCATGATCTTGAGCGGTTTACCGAGACCAACCGAGCCCTCGCCGCGATATGGCATCGGGTAAAACTCGCCGTCATTTTCGAGCGGCCCTTCGCGGCGCAGCGCCCTGCGAATGATGTCAACGTACTCACGGGTACGCGCCAACGGCTTGTTCGAGGGACGGCCGTACCAACCCTCGACGACCTGCGGACCAGACACACCGAGACCGAGAATGACGCGACCATTCGAAAGATGATCCAGCGTCATCGCGGCCATCGCCGTTGCGACTGGCGTGCGAGCCGACAACTGCACGACGCCGGTTCCGAGTTTGATCTTCGAGGTATTTGCAGCGAGCCACGTCAGAGGCGTGAACGCGTCAGACCCCCAAGACTCTGCAGTCCAGACCGAGTTGAACCCGACCTTCTCTGCTTCTTGAGTGATTTCAACAAAGTCCTTGGGGGGCTGTGCTGGCCAGTATCCCCACACGAGTCCGATTTTCATGGTGCACCTTTCGTGACGCGTCTG
>WLOT01000042.1 GCA_009699125.1 Actinomycetota bacterium | reverse complement strand
TATTCCGCAATCAATGTCGCAGGCACTGCATCGACAAGGGCCTGTCGTGCTGCTGCGGTGTCAGAAATTTCCCCATCGACGACAGCCTCAGACGAAACGAGTGAAGCTTTCACCTGCTCGCGTTCAGCATGGATCGCGGCAAGCGAAACAACCGATGCGGCAAGCTGTTCATCAAGCGGTTCGATCTGTTCCATGAGTTCGATGACTTCGTCCTCGAGCGAGGCTTGTCGACGCTTCAACGACTCGAGGTCGGCCTGAAGACCTTGTGCTTCCTTTGGTGACGTCATCGATCCGTCGTACAGCTGCTTTTCCACGTGCGCCGCTTTGCCTTCAACCGTCGCGATCTCGTCTTCGAGTCGCTTCTGTTCACGAGCCAATCCATCGCGCTCGGCCTGAGGCTCGGCGACCTCGGCACGAAGGGCGCTTTCTTTGCGGTCAAGCTCGACCAAAGCGGCGCGCTCGGGCAACGACTTGCGTCGGTGACGCAGTTGGTCAGCGGCGGTGTCGTTGGCCTGCAGGTCAAGGAGCCGCTCGAGATCTGTCATTTGCACAGCCTTACGCGTGATCGCCCTTGCTGTCGCATCGATCAGTTAGCCGGACTACCAAGGGTTGTGGTGGTGGTGGTCGTCGATGCCGTCGTTGTCGTCGACGAGGTTGTTGTCGATGACCTCGTCGTACTGGTGCCAGGTCGGGTGGTTGTCGTTGTCGCCGGCTTCTTGGTCGTTGTCGTTGTCTCTTCCACCGTTGGCTCTGCGCCGTTCAGAATCCCATAAGGGTCGCTCGCACCCGAAGCCGGCTTGCCTGCACGAGTCGGTGCGGCGCAGGTCGGCCATTCGACACGCTTCTGCTTGGTCTGGTCGACATAGGCCTGGTTGAAGTTGTGCCAAATCGTTGCCGGCCACAAACCACCGAACTGCTCGCGACCACCAAGATTCCCCATGGGCTTGGTGCCTTCAGCGGGAATACCCATCCAGACTGCCGTAGTGAGTTGTGGAGTGAATCCCACAAACCACGTGTTTGAGTTGCTTTCGGTGGTTCCGGTCTTCCCTGCAGCCGACTGCCCCTTCAACTGCGCATTGGTACCGGTGCCGTTCTGCACATTGTTGGCGAGGATCTGCGTGGCAAGACAGGCGCTCTGCCAACTCACACCACGTGTCGGATTGGCCTCATGCTGGATCAGCACTGCGCCAGTCCGATCTTCAACGCGATCAATGAAATACGAAGGCTCGCGAACTCCACCATTCGGGATTGCCGAATACGCAGAGGCCATTTCGAGTGGGGTCACATCGAACACGCCCAGCGGCATCGACTTCGCGCGCGGATCGAATTGGCTACTCACCCCAAGTCGTTGCGCGGTGTACATCACGTTTTCAAGCCCAACGGTTTGGCCGAGACGAACGAATGCGCCATTTGAAGACGCTGCCGTCACCCCAGTGAGAGTTCCGCCACCACCGGTAATCACGTAGGGGTTAGGCGTACTGCCGGGGTTCGGCCACGAGCCACCTCCGCCCACCGTGTCGTCAGGCAACACGCCTTGTTCGAGCGCAGTGAGAAGCACGAAGGTCTTGAACGTTGAACCGGTCTGACGACCGGGTTCATGGGTGGCGATGTCGTACTTGTAATCGGCGAATCCGGGGCCGCCGACGAGTGCGCGCACCGCACCAGTGGCCGACTCAACAGACACCATTGCGGTAGTAATCCCCTTTGAATCAGCATCGGCACGAACATTTGAAGGGAACGTGTTGTCGTGCGCGTCTTGCGCAGCATTCTGCGCAATCGGGTCGAGCGTGGTGTGAATCTGCAGGCCGCCACCGAAGACTTGTGCGTAACGCTCTTCGTAGGTTGCCCCAAGTCGAGTGTCGGCAAGAAGTTGCTGCTTCACCTCTTCAACGAAGTAACTGTCTTCGGGAGGCTGATTGATCGCGCCGCAATCGACTGGTCGGAATCCAGCGGCGATTCCGGTGCAGCGACCAACCGGAAGCGGAAGCGCGTCGTACTCGTTGGCTTGTGCCCGAGTGATCACTCCGTTGGCAACCATGCGGTCGAGGGCGAGCTTTCGCTCTTCTTTGGCCTTCTTGGGATGCAGGATGGGATCGTTCTCGACCGGGTTCGAAATCATCGACGCCAACAGCGCGCTGTCGGCCCAGTTCAACTCGGCAACGGGTTTGCCCCAATACGTTTCGGCGGCGGCCTGAACGCCATACGCGCCATTACCGAAATAGATGGTGTTGAGATAGAGCTCAAGGATCTCGTCCTTGGACAACTGGCCTTCGAGGCGAATCGCAAGAGCAGCTTCTTTGGTCTTGCGATTGAGAACACGTTCGTCGCTCAGCAACGCCTTCTTCACGAGCTGCTGCGTAATCGTTGAACCGCCCTGATCGACTTTGCCAACCTGCACGTTCTGGACGAGCGCTCGGACAAGACCTCGGAGGTTGATGCCGATGTGTTCGTAGAACTGCGCGTCTTCCACCGACAGCACAGCATCTTTAATCGTGTCGGGCATCGACGACAACGGCACTGGATCGCGATTCTCGTCGCCGTGCAAGGTCGCGATCAGCGAGCCATCGGAAGCAAACACCTGTGAACGAACGGCATAGTCCTGGAACTCGGAAACATCGATGGCACCATCGCCACCTTCGACTGCCGAAGCGACTCGGGCCACCGAGGGAATGAGAATTGCCATCGCGACAGCGACGATGACACCCCCGCTACAAATCGCGGCCCCGAACTGAATCAGCTTCTTCATGCGAAGCCCCAGCGTACCGGCGTGTGCCTAGGTCCTTTGGTCAGCCCCGCGGCCAGTCGACAGGACGCTTTTCGACAAATGCCCGCATTCCCTCGACCATCTCGGGACTCATCATCGTTCGATGGAAGAGACCGGTGTCAGACATGGGCAAACGGGCGTTGAGGTCCCGCTTGATAGCAGCACGGGCTTCGGGACCAGTCAGCGAAATCTGCTCAAGTACCCAATCGGTCTGCGCCTCGAGTTCGTCATGAGGGACGACCTTTCCGATGAGCCCCATTTGGTCGGCTTCGGTTGCAGAAATCTCAGCAGCGGTGAAGAAGAGGTACCGGGCCTTCGCTATGCCAATGGCTTCAGCAATTCGGGCGGACATAAACGGATCGGGGATTCCTCGGAGCAACTCGGGTATGCGGAATCGAGCATCAGCTGACGCAACAACAACATCGCAGTGCAGCGCGAGGTCGAGTCCGCCGGCATGACATAGACCGTTAATTCGCGCTACCCAAATTTTTCGACAGCGTTCGATGTGTCGAAACGGAAAGTTGTCGGTGGCATCCCATTCGTTCGCGAGGCCTTCGGAATCTTCAGACTTGCCCGCCATGTCGCCGCCAGCAGCAAACCACTTGTCGGTTCCGGTAAGGCATACCGAGTCGAGTTCGGGTTGCCCGTCGGCCCAGATCGCTGCGCGCTTCAGTGCCCGATACATGTCCTGCGTAAAAGCGTTGCGCCGTTCAGTGCGATCGATACGTAGATGAAGGGTTCGACCTCGCACCTCAGAAACGATGAACGCAGAACCAAACTCGGGGGGCACAACCGATGCGACCATCAGATGCCGTAAACCTTTGCTGCGGTCTCGTAGAGAACCTTGCGAATGACATCTTCAGGAAGTCCGCCGAGTAACTCCTGCGCGTATTCACGAGGACGCGTTGCTGCCGTGCGCGGACCAGGGTGCATACACGTGGGGTGTGGGTAATCGGTCTCGAACATGATGTTGTCGGGAAGGACGTCGATCGCCGCAAGCGCCGACTTCTGTTCAAACCAGAAACAACCGTAAAGCTGGCGACGGAAGTACTCGCTCGGAGTGAGCTCGTATTCGGGATGTTCGTCGCGAACACCGCCGTTGTTCCACTGCCAATCGAAGGTCTCGAGCGCACCGGGCAGCCAACCAACACCCGATTCAACTGAAACAAACTTGAGTTCGGGGAATCGATGACACATGCCACCGAAGATCAGGTCGGCCATACAACGCATGTTGTCCATGAAGATCATTGATGACACCTTGGCGAAGTTCGTCATCCAACCCATGTTGGCGGTGTCTTCGAACAGCGTTCCCATAGAACCGCCACCAACGTGGAAACTCACCGGTACGCCCGCGTCCTGCACGGTCTTCCAGATTGGATCCCAGTGTTTGCTCGCCAACGGTGGCTGGCCATAGTCCTGCGGTTGGTTGCAGAAGTTGATCGCTTTGTGGCCCATATCGAGACACCGTTCGATTTCACTAATTGCAAGATCAAGATCCCAGAACGGAACTGCGGCAATCGGAATCAAACGTGCTGGGTCGGCGCTGCACCAGTCGGTGAGGAAGTCGTTGTAGGCACGCACGCACTGTGCGACAAGTTCACGATCACCGAGGCGCAAGAAGTACCCGTTACCGAATCCGCCCACATTGGGGTAGAGGATCTGCGCATCGACACCTTCTTCATCAAGAAACGCTAGGCGCGCCTTCGCGTCGAACATTGCTGGATGGATGTCATCGAACGTCTTCGGCGTACTGATCGGCATGATGCCGTCGAAGCCCGCCATTGAGTAGTAGCCAGGCGCACCGATTCGCTCGCCACTGACCATCCACTGGTCCACTCCATCGACGCGTTCGATGTGCGGGACCTTGTCGTGCAACGAGGCAGGAAAGGACCGAGTCCAGGTATCTGGTGGTTCGGTGAGATGAGTGTCGACGTCAATCACCTTGTAGGTATCGAACAAATCAGTCATGGTCGAGTTCTCCTAAAACATTTTCCAGCAATGGATACTTAGCGTTCTATGCCCATCGGCCAATCGCCGATGATGCCCTTCTCTTCCAGTTCAGCAAGTTCTGCGTCGGAATGCCCAAGCATCCCGCCGAGAATTTCCTTGTTGTGCTCACCGAGCGTCGGTGCAGGCAAGCGCACCCAATGATCAACGCTCCCGTAGCGGAACGGAAGGGTCGGGGTGGGGTGAGTGCCGACAACGGAGTGGTCGACGTCTTCGCAATATCCGCGGAAAAGGTTCTGCGGATGGCCCGAAGACCGTCGGTTATCTCGAGTTTCAGCTGCCGGAATTCCAGCGGCAGCAAGAGTCTCAACCGCTTCACTCAACTCTCGCTGAGCGGCCCACTCGCCGATCAGCGCATCGAGGCGATCGTGCTCGCGTCGGCGGTCAGCGAGCGTTGCCAACGACGGATCGTCAGCCAACTCGGGGTGACCGATCACGCGCGCGAGCGATTTCCATTGCTCATCAGTCGCACACGAAACAGCCAACCAATTCTCGAAGCCTTCACAGGCGTAGAGGTTCTGCGGCGCGGCATACGGACTGCGATTGCCTTCTCGCTCGACCCGGAGATTGTGTGCGGTCCACTCAATGACCGGTTCGGCAGCAACGCTGATCGCCGCTTCAAACATCGGGGCCTCAATGAGGCAGCCCTCGCCGGTGCGGTCGCGATGCTGCAAACCGATGAGCGCACCAAACGCAGCGTGCAATCCACCATTGGGATCGCATGGACCGCGTTGAATACGCGGCTGATCTTCGGGGTGACCAGTCATCCAGGCCAGACCCGTGATCTGTTCCATGGTCTGGGCAAAGCCGGGGCGGTCTCGCCATGGGCCGTCGAGTCCGAATGCAGGCATGCGCACCATCACCGCACGCGGGTTCACACTCTTGATGACATCCCAGTCGAGATCGAATGCTTCAACGACGCGGGGCGTGAAGTTCTCGATGACGATGTCGGCCTTTGCGGCGAGTTCAAGCGCCAGCGCTCGACCTTCGGGACGGTCGAGGTCAAGGGTGACGTCGTACTTGTTGGTATTCGCCGACAAGAAGAATGCGCTGTACTCCCACCACTGGGGACGGCTGTAGAACATGCCGCCCGCGGTTCGCATGCCATCAATACGTCGTGTTGATTCAACGTGAATGACTTCGGCGCCAAGGGTTGCGAGCATTCCGGCTGCAGATGGGCCCGCCCACCATGCCGTGAGGTCAAGGACAGTGATTCCGGCCAAGGGAAGCGCAACCGATTCAGCAATCGCTTGTGGCCGTGGCGTTCGCATCGGGATGGCCTCGCCGTTCTCGGCACCCAACGCTGGCGCAGGCTGCGGTGCGCTGCCTGGCACTCCGTCGATGAGATACGGACGGCGGGGCATCGAGAACTCGTCCAGTGGATCGCGCAGAAAGACGCCGCGTTCTTGCGGGTGATCAAGTTCAAGAATGGACTTTCCATCGGCAACAGGCGCAACCGGAATTCGCAACGCTGCTGCAGCTTCAACAATCTCTGCAGTGGTGTGCTTGGTCGTGTACTCGCGCACCATCGCGTTCCACTCGGAGGCACGAGCATTACGAGTTGCGAGCGCGGCGAACTCTGCCGTCTCGAGCAGATCAGGACGCTCAATCAGAATGCAGAACGACTCCCACTGATCACGAGTGTTGGTGTTGAAACCAACCCAACCGTCGAGTGTCGGTTCAATCGAAGGAATTTCAACATTGCGTGGCGGAACTGTGGGGTCGGGCTCGGGACGCCCGGCAAGCGAGTTGAAGAGGTCGGAATAGTTCGTCGCAGTTACATTCGCGACTTCGAACACCGAGAGATCGATGAGTTCACTCGCACCGGTTTCGCGTGCACGTCGAACCGCGGCCAGTGAAGCAACAGCACCGTACGCGCCGCCTACCCATTCGACGATGCGCCCGCCCATTTGGATAGGCGGAAATTCGCGCACGCCGCGAATCGCGACTGCGCCGCTATCGGCCTGAAGCGTGAACTCAGTTGCAGGACGATCAGCAAATGGTCCAGTGAGTCCGTAGGGAGTCGCAGCGACCACAACGGTGCCGGGCCATTCACCAGGCGGAGGACCACTCACGATCACGAGGTCGGCAGCGGCACAAAGTTCATCGATGATGGGCTCACCAGCGACAGCCGTAACCGACCGCTGACCATGTCGGAGATAGCGGAACAGCGGGGCATCACCGCTTGTGGGAACCCCCGACCATTGAGCGTGGCGCTGCGGATCTCCCTCGGGCGGCTCCACTCGGGTCACCGTCGCGCCGGAATCAGCAAACAACTTTGCGCAGTACGCGCCGCTTAGGTTCGTCGAGAGATCGACGACCACGATGCCCTTGAGTTCCCCTGTTTCCCCCATCAGCCCCTGACCGTAGTTCGCCGACCCGAGAGCCGGTACCGTCGGCCTCGTGAAACTTGCCTTTGCTGGAGCCGGCACCATTTCGGTCGTGCACGCCATGGCTGCGGAAGCCACTGAGTCGCCCATCGTCGCAATCGCCTCCCGTACCGAGGCTCGGGCAGCGGAGCGGGCCGGCCAAGTTGGTGCCGAGGTGGTTTCGTTCGACTCGTTGCCCGCCGGGGCCGATGCAATCGTGGTGTGCACGCCACCGGACCGTCATGCAGTCGACACTCTGCACGCTCTGCGATCAGGTGCGGTTGTGATGGTTGAGAAGCCTTTGGCCGCCACACTTGGCGAGGCCGATGCACTGGTCGAGGCCGGCGGACAGGTGCTGTACGCCGAGAACCTCGCCTTCTCCCCTCTTGTTGTGGCCACGAATCAGCTCGTCGGTCAGATCGGCGCACTCAACTACATAGAGATTCGCCAGCTCTCCCCACGTCCCTCTTGGGGCGAGTTCCTTGACCCTGCTCGTGGAGGAGGGGTTCTCTTCGATCTCGGATCTCATGCGATCGCCCTCGCTCTCCTTCTTGCTGGGGCAGACGCACCAGTGGCGGTTGAAGCAACCATGAGTCATTCCGCAGATATCGAGGTCGACGACACCGCTGAGGTATTCATCACCTTTGCTTCTGGATTGCGTGCTCGCATTGAAACCAACTGGACCAATCCCGATGCAGTGTGGGACATACAAGTATCAAGCGACTCAGGCGTCGTGCGAACCGAGTTGATGCCCCAACCTGGGATCGAACACAACGGTGAGCCCGTCGCGCTCGCCCCTCTCGTCGGCGTTACTGACCCGCAGGTCGAACAACTTGGATACGTCGATCAGATGCTGACGCTTCGTGATGTTGTGAATGGAGTCCAATCACCGATCGACGCCCGATTTGGACGACGGGTACTCGACGTCATCTGTGCGGCATACGCCGCAGCACAGACTGAGGGCTCAACTGTTGCCCTTCCCTTTGCTGGACGGCGCGATCGAACGCCCCACCAACTCTGGAGCGATACGGTCGGTCCATGACCGATCTCACCGTTGACGCAATCCTCGCTGAATCCTCACAACGCGCCGAAGGCCGCACTGATCTTGGTGACGGCAGCGCCTTCTTCCTTGAAGGTCTCGGCCGTTTCATGGATTCGCTCCACGCCGATGCACAGCTCAACCCCACAGGCGAGTTCATCGCGAGTGAACGAGCACTACTGCACACCGTTAATCGCTTGAACTACACCGCAGATCGCGCAACCTATCCAGAGATCGCGCAGCAGAAGATCGAAAAACCCGTTTTCATCATCGGCATGCCTCGAACGGGCACGACGATCTTGCACGACATCCTCGCTCAGGATCCGGCCAACCGTGCACCACTCACGTGGGAATGCATGTTCCCGTCTCCCCCACCTCGAGCTGAAACCTTCGCCACCGATCCGCGAATCGCAATGTGTGCAGCAACGATGCCCCCGATCGAAGATCAGCAACTGAAGGCCATTCACCCGCTCGGCGCTGAACTGACTCAAGAGTGCGTCACGCTTATGGGCGAATCAATGTGTACGCCGCTGTTTCACAATCAGTTCAATGTTTCGAGCTACCAAGACTGGACTGATCGCGATGCCGATTGGTCAAACGTGTACGACTTCCACCTGCAGCAACTGCAGCACATGCAGGCGTTCAACATGCAGGACCGCTGGGTGCTGAAGACCGGCGCTCACCTCTGGGGTCTCGAACACCTTTTGGCCACGTACCCCGATGCGCGCATCGTGTTCACTCACCGTGATCCAGTGAAGTCCATGACGTCCTATGCCTCACTCACGACCATCGTGCGAAGCGTGGGTAGCGACCATGTTGACCCTAAAGCAGTCGCCGCTGACTGGACCCCTCGACTTCGAGACGTCTTGATGCATGGCGTCAACGTGCGCAAAGCACAGGACTACCCAGATGCAATCTTCTACGACATGATGTTCCGCGATTTCATTACTGACCAGTTCGGCGTGATCACGCAGATCTACGACGCGCTTGGTTTACCGATGTCCGACGAAGCAGCCCGCGGCATGCAGGCGTTCATCGCAGCGAATCCGCCTGGCGTGCACGGAACCCACGATTACCAGCCCGATCAGTACGGCATTGATCCTGCGGCAGTGCGTGGCGAATTCCGCGAGTACATCGAGCACTTCGACCTGCCACCAGAATGACGTCAGCGCTCTGAAGTGATCAGAGCATCACGATGACGCGGCCGGTGGTGTTGCGCGAGCCCATCGCTTCCATTGCCGCCGGAAGGTCTTCGAAACTCGGAGCACTTCCGACTACGGCGCGAACTGTTCCCGCCTTTACGAGTTCGACGATGTCCGCAGTGGCTAGTTCGCCCAGTTCACGAGGTGCAACGTTCCAGCCCATGCCCTGCTTGATCAGCCCGATCATGTCTTCGGACTGATAATTGAGCAGCACGCCGCACAGTTTGAAGTTCCCCATGGTGACGTGGCGCGGGATGATGAACTTCTCATCGGCCACAACCTTGTTCGATGCGAAACCCATCATGAGGTAAGTGCCGTTGTACGCGGTGCATGCGAATGAATCGGCCATCACTGCTTCGCCCACGTTGTCGAACACGATGTCGACGCCAATGTTGTCGGTATCAGCGAGCACGACCGCTTTGAAATCTTCGGTCAGATAATCGATCGCAACGTCGGCACCGAGTTCACGGCACAGCGCGACCTTCTCCGGCCCGCCAGCAGTCGCGTAAACACGCGCACCGAAGGCCTTCGCAATCTGGATCGCAGCCGAACCAGCACCGCCCGCTCCGGCGTGAATAAGAACTGTGTCGCCAGCTTTCATCGAAGCACGATCAATCAGACCAAGCCACGCCAAGTGGAACGGGAAGAACAATGCCGCGGCATCGGGGAGCGGAATCGCTTCGTCGATTTCGAATGCTGCGATCGTGGGACAGATGACGTACTCGGCGAATCCACCGAACGCTTGCTTGGTCACTGCAGCGACACGCTTGCCCATCCACTCTTCAGCGCCTTCGCCGCATGCATCGACAACACCGAACGCTTCCATGCCCGGGCTATAGGGGAACTCCGGACGAACCATCATGTTGCCGCCGGTAATGCGTTCGAGGTCGTTGAGGTTCAACGGAATGGCTTGAGCTTTCACTCGCACCTCGCCGGGACCGGGCTCAGGGAGATCAACCTCGTCGAGACGCAAGACCTCGGTTGGTTGGCCATATTCATGGACTCGCCATGCCCTCATGAGTTCCCCCTATAGAAGTTGTGCATTGAGTTCACCAGATCCGCCGCAACTGCGCACCTTCGCGACGAACGCGCAGACGCTCTTTTCGATCGGCCGGAGTCACGACCGGAGTGTCGGCCGGCAAATACTGTCGAACATCAGCAACCGGAACCTTGATCATCGTGGGATCAGGAAAATCACTGGCGTGATTCCAGCGCATTTGAATCATTCCCCACGGAACATCAGCTTTGTCGAGCCAATTAGGAACACCCGGATCGGTTCGTGAGATCACCGCTCGAAATTTTCCATCGCTATCGATATGTGCTTGCACGTCGTTAAGGCTTGATTGGCGATTCACCCAATCGACTGTTGCGAAGCGGTCGTCGGCAACGAGTGCCTGCCAGTACCGAACAGTCTTGGGCAACTCGGTTTCAATAATCAGAGCTTCATCATCTTCGATCTCGTGGATGCCGTCGTAATAAGCCTGCGTGGGCAAACCACCAATCGAATCGATCTTCGTTGAGCGCAGGAACGTGTTGACTCCGTGGTGTTCTCGGTAGAACCGCACGAGGTGCATATCAAATCCGATCATCCCCTCGATCCACTGAGGAAGTTCAGCGAAGCGGCGCGAAATGTCTTCCGGCGTCATGTCAGACCCATTGTCATCAAGGCGCTCGATGGCAACACTCGCATCAAGTTCGCGATTCCAATCGCAAGAGCACTTACGCATCAGTAACCGACAGGTTTCGGCGTCGAGTTGCCACCAATCACCGGTGTGCCCACCAGGGCGTTCCGCGCTCAGCACAACGCTGAAGTAACCGTCAGCGCCAAGCGTTAGATCGTCGAGATCGTGAGTTGCAGGGACACGGCTTCCGTTGTCGACCTGCGAGGGACTCATCATGTCGAAGGTCTGTTGAGTGATTTCAATGAACCGTGAGGTTCCTCGGTAACCAGAGATCCGATACACGCCGTCGCTCGCGACTTCGGTCGTTGAATACACATAGTCAGGAGAGGGCCCGCCCTGGTTAAATGCGTAGTTCCACAGCGGCATGAACACTGGTCGATTGGCATCGGTATAAACCCGACACAAATACCCTTCGGACAAAATCGAAAGCGCGAGTTTGTTCATGTCTTGGCGTTCGGCTGGTGTTGCACCCTCGGGTCGCCAAATCTTCAGAAGTCGATCGACCACAGGGCCCAGCGCCGCCAACTGATCGGCCCAACTCACTCCCGTATCGCTTTCATTGTTGTTCATTCGATCACCCCTCTAGTTCCACACCGAAACGATCGATGTAGAACGCGTAATCGGCTCGTATCTCTTCGGCACTCAAACCAAACTGCTCCGGCGTGTAGCGGTGTTCACCGTGGGCACCCAAACGGTTGGCCCTCTGCCACGCTTCGACTGCCGCTTTGGTCTCATCGGTGAACGTGAGCCTGAGGAAGTCATAGACCTTGCGCAGAACCCCAATGGGGTCTCGCACCAATTCGTTGTGATGAACGTCGAAGAAACGATCCTCAGCCAAGCGATCACGGGCGGCAATCGCTTGTTCCATACCAACGCGCAAGTGATTGGAAACCTGGGGCCCGACCGCACGAAGGTCTCGCGGACTTGCCGCTAACGGGAAGATCGTCGACACAAGACTCGAATACGAAGGCACCGATTTCGCAGGGTCTCGGTGAGTCATCACGAAACGAATGTCGGGGTACGCAGCAACAATCGGTTCAAGATGAAACTTGTGATGCGGTGACTTGAATAACCACGTCTGCGGTGGGTACTGGGACTGCAGAACCTGGATCACGCGTCGGTGGTAGCGAAACGTTTCAGTGAAGTCCGCCGTTCGCCACCACTGGTGATAGCTGTAGACCGGCAACGTGTACTGCTGGCCATGAAAGGCCATGCCCAGAACTTCAGAATCTTCCGTTGTGGCATCGAGGTCGTACAGATGCATCGCCAACAACTCTGGCGACAGATCCTTGTTCGCCTCGGCCGCTCGCAGACGACGCCCATCGGTCGCTTCGGTCGAAGGAGTCGGCGGTGGAATCGGTTCGGACTGTTCCCAGCTCCGCAAACAACGAAACTGCGGATCAAGCGACATCATGTTGGCCAACGCTGTGGTTCCCGTTCGGGGCAGACCGATGATGTCAACGGGACCAAGCACCGGTGCGTCGAGCGTTTCCGGATGGTCCGCCAACCAGGCTTCAAGATGCAGACGGTTCTCTAAGCGCCGGCGAAACGTCGCCACCACCGCTTCGTCGACCGACGGATCGAACTCTGCGTCATCGGCAACGCTTTTTAGGAGCCAGTCAAGCCCTTCGCGAAAGTCACCTGGTCCGAAGTCGGTCAGCCCGGTGTTCGCTGAGGCCTGCGCCAAAAGGACATCGACACGCGGATACCGGCCGTCGCTTGCTTCGACTTTTGACCCAGCCATTCCATCCCCCACTGCGGCGCTCCACACGCGAAGAGCATCACCGTACCCCGTGACTCAGCGCTGGGACGTCGTGAATGGGGTCCGGTGCTACCCCGTAAACGCGGGAACGATCGGATCAGGAGTCGGAACTGGCGGAGCGGTGGTGAGCGAAACCACCAATGTCTTCGCGTTACTGCCGCCGTCGTCAACGGAGAAGCCGACTGCGGTACACAACGACGCACTCACGCACGACACCGCAGACAGATAATTCCGGCCCGAACTGAGATTGGGGGATGAAAGTTGCGTCCACGAAACGCCATCCCACACAAACACCAAGGGTTTACTCTCAGCATTATCGCCGTATTGACCGACGGCCACACACGAAGTGCTGCTCACACATGACACTTCAACAAGCCGACCGTAGGGAGCG
>WLOT01000041.1 GCA_009699125.1 Actinomycetota bacterium | reverse complement strand
CCGATCGATCCCGACCGCATCCTCGATAAAACCTTCGCGACCGTAAAGAAGGGCGTTGACCCCGTTGAGGTCCAGCGTTACCTCCTTCAGGTCTCGAATCAGTTGAAGAACTCACAAACTCGAGTTGCGGATCTTGAGCGACAGCTTGAGCAGGCACGGCGTCAAAGTGCCGACCACGATCCAATTGATCCTTCCAACCTCACGAAACTGCTTGGCGAGGAAACGACTCGAGTTCTCGATGCTGCCCAATCGGCTGCGGCCGAGATCCGTGCGAAGGCCGAAGAAAACGTGGCGCGACTCCTTCATGAGGCGCGTGAAGAATCTGTGCGTCTCCGTGAAGACGCCGAAACTCTTGTAGCTCGACGCACGCAGGAAGCCGAGCAAGCAACGGCGCAAATCCGTGAGTACGCCGAAACGCAGCGAGCGAATGCCGAAGCAGAAGCCGCAGGCATCATCGAAGCCAGCAAACAGCAGGGTCGCGAGATGGTGCAAGAGGCGAAGGAAGTTCGTCAGCGCATGCTCGACGATCTTGCCAACCGCCGCCAGGCTCTTCGCCAACAGATCGAACAGTTGCAGGCCGGACGCGATCGTCTCTCTGCTGCCTACGACGTTGTTCGTGAAACACTCGCTGTCGCTACCGAGGAACTTCACGTAGCGCTTCCTGAAGCTCGGCTCTCTGCCGAGGTTGCGTCGTTGCAAAGCGTCGATACCGAACTCGACGCGACAATTACTCCCATCACCGCGACCGAAGAACACGATGGTCCAACGATCGATGTGTTCCCTGCGCCAGAGGCTCGCAACGTCGAGACTTCGGCCGAAGCTCGCTCGTCGGGCCCCAAGCTCACGGTCGTTCCGCCAGTGGAGGAACCTGTCGTCGAGGAACCGGTTGAAGCGGTCGCCGTACTAGAGCCCGAACCGGCTGCCGAAACGGTTGCTCCGCCGGAAGATCCGAGAGAAGGTCGTCATTCGTCTTCGGTTCGCGTGGTCCGCACCTCAAGCGGTAAGGCCGCCGATGTGTTTGCCCGCCTTCGGCAAGAGGGCGAAGACGAAGTTGCTTCCGCCGATGCTGATGTCGAGGCGATTGAAGACCCTGCTGTGGCAGACGAAGTGGTTGTTGTCGAAGTCGCAGCAGGCATCGACTCCGATGCATCCGATGATTCTGACCAAGCATTTATCGCCACTCGAAACGGAGCGGTTGCGTCATTCGAAAGTTCACTGGCTCGTCGCATTAAGCGCGAACTGTCAGATGAACAAAACGAACTTCTCTCAACATTGCGATCGATCAAGGGCAACATGACCGCCATCGCGTTCCTTCCGACTCCTGAGTCGCAGCTTGAACGCTATGAAGACATCGCTCTTCCCGCCTTGGCCGATGCGGCTGAGGCGGGTGCCGCTATCGCTCCGGTCAAGGGTCGCAGTTCGGCCCGTGCATCGGTGGGCGATCTCGCTGCTGATCTGGCCGCAGCCATCGTGAGCCCATTGCGTGATCGGCTTGAGCGCGCGGTGTCGGAATCCTCTGGCGATCGTGACGATCTTGCTCAGCGAATTCGTTCAACGTTCCGCGAATGGAAGGGCCAGCGGGTCGACGACGCTGTCACCTTTGCGGTCCTGGCTGCCGCGAATCGAGGCATCCTCGACCGGCTGCCGAAGAATTCGCAGGTGCGCTGGGTGATCGCTGCAGGCGATAGTCCTTCGCCCGATTGCGAAGACAATGCCCTTGGTGGGCCAATTGAACGGGGTGGGACCTTCCCCACGGGCCACAAGGTTCCTCCTTTGCACCCGGGTTGCCACTGCGTCGTGCTTCCTGTCTCCTGAGCGGGGCGACACCGTGCGAATCCCTGAACACCCGTAGGCTGGGGGTTCATGCGCACCCCGACTGACATGCCACAACGTCGCCGCCTCTCGCGGGGCCGTCTTGCCCTCATTGTGATTGTGGCGGTGCTCTTCGCGCTGTTCATGTCCTTACGTGGCCTCGCCGGCTTCTGGACCGACTGGATGTGGTTCGACTCGCTGGGCCTGGGTTCGGTGTTTACCGGCGTGCTCGGAGCGAAGATCGCGTTGGGAGCGATCTTCACTGCAGCGTTTTTCGTCATGGTGCTCATCAACTTGGTGATTGCTGATCGCATCGGACCGAAGGTCCGCCAAACGGGGCCAGAAGACGACCTGCTCGATCGCTATCACGCAACTATCGGCCGTCGCACGAAGACAGTTCGAGTCGTAGCGTCGCTCGTGCTTGCTCTTGTTGCCGGACTGGGAATGTCGGGCGACTGGAATCAGTGGATTCTTTTCCGCAACGGCGGAAGCTTCGGAGTGAAGGATCAGACATTCCAGACCGATGTTGGGTTCTATGTCTTCAAGCTTCCGTTTTATACATCGGTCGTTAATTGGTTGTTTGCCGCTGGCATCATCATTCTGATCGTGACGGTTGTCGCCCACTACCTCAATGGCGGCATCCGTCTTCAAACTCCTGGGCAGCGTGTTACTCCGCAGGTCAAAGCACACATTTCGGTCCTGCTTGGACTACTGGCGTTGGTGAAAGCAGCCGATTACTGGTTGCAGCGCTACGCCCTTACCTACTCCACACGCGGGACTGTCGACGGTGCGACGTACACCGATGTCAAGGCGCAACTTCCAGTGATTTATCTGTTGCTCTTCATCGCCCTTTTGTCATTTGGGTTGTTCATCGTGAACATCTGGCGCCGCGGCTGGACACTTCCCGTCGTTGCAGTCGGACTATGGGCGCTTATTTCGGTAGTCGCGGGTGTTGGTTATCCGGCGTTTATCCAGCGCTTTGTGGTGGAACCCGAGGAATCAACTCGAGAGATGCCGTATATCGATCACAACATCAGTGCGACGCGCACAGCCTTAGGTCTAAGCGAGGTCGACACCCAACCGTTTATTTACAACCAAGACAAAACAGTTGCGACGCAGAATGTCAATGACAATCCAGGAACGATTCGCAATATTCGTTTGCTCGATCCGACGATCGTTGAACCGACCTATCAGCGTTTGCAGAGCCAGTACTCACAACTTCGATTCAACGAGCTTGATGTCGATCGATATCCGATCAAAACCCCTTCTGGTGAAATCGCCAATACGCAGGTCATCGTTGGTACCCGTGATCTCAATGTCGGGCAGATTCCGCAGAGTTCATGGGAAGGACAGCACCTGGCCTACACCCATGGTTATGGCGTGGCTCTTGCCCCAGCGAATGCGACGACCACGCAGGGCCGACCTGATTTCTTGATCAAGAACGTCCCTCAGATCATCGATACGTCTCGCATGACTGCGGATATTTCAACGCCGCAGTTGTATTACGGCGAGAACGTGACGGGCTATGCGATTACGAATGCAACCCGAGAGGAAATCGATTTTGTCGAGGCCGATGGCCAGACCAAGTTCACGCAGTACTCGGGCTCTGGTGGCGTGAAGCTTGATTCTTTCTTCAAGAAGGCCGCTTATGGTTTGAAGTTCTCGGACTGGAACCTTGTGGTCTCCAACTTCCTCACTTCTGATTCCCGCATCGTGTACCAGCGAGATATTCGTCAGCGTGTTGAAGCAGTCGCTCCATTCATGCAGTTCGATAATGACCCGTATCCGGTCATTCAAGACGGAAGAGTCGTCTACATCTTCGACGGCTACACAACGACTGACCGCTACCCGAACGCGCAGCGTGCCGATTCGACCGGACTTCCTGCCGGAAGCGATCTTGGCGGTAAGCGCTTTAACTACATCCGCAATTCAGTCAAGGGCGTCGTTGACACCTACGACGGTACGGTGAAGCTCTACATCGTGGATCCTTCTGATCCGATCGTGAACGCTTACCAAAAGGCCTTCCCGGCCCTGTTTGCTGGTGTCGACGAGATGCCTGCCGAACTCAAGGCCCATTGGCGTTACCCCGAGGATCTTTTCCGGGTGCAGACCAACATGTTCGGTCGCTATCACATCAGCGACCCAAAGTCGTTCTACGAGAAGTCATCAAGCTGGTCGGTCGCTCAGGATCCGGGCTCCACGGTGAATGGTTCGTCAGCGGTTATTACGTCAAGCCAAACGGCGAATGGCACCACAGTCGTCCGGACGAGAGAAGCACGCATCAGTCCGGTGTATTCGCTCATTCGACTTCCGGGTCAGGACAACGAATCGTTTGTGATGTTGCGTCCGTTTGTTCCGTTCTCCGAGGACGACTCTAAGAAGACGCTGACTTCCTTCATGGTTGCGAATAGCGATCCCGCGAAGTACGGAAAGTTGACCGTTTACGAAATGCCGTCTGGTTTCAATATCGACGGACCAGCGATCGTTAACGCCAATATTCTTTCCGATCCTGAGGTCAGTAAGTACACGACGTTGTTGAATCAGCAGGGATCGCGTACGCAGTTCGGCAGTCTGATGCTGACGCCGGTGAACAACTCGATCATTTATGTGCGTCCGCTGTATGTGTCGTCAGATAACAACACACAGATCCCCGAGCTCAAGCAGGTCATCGCCGTGTTTGGCGGTCAGGTCGTGATGAAGCCCACGCTCAGGGAAGCGCTGCAGACCCTCTTCCCAGGTGCCAACCCGCAAACCTTCGAGTCGGGAACGATCACGCAGGATGACACGGGTAGCAACGGCTCGACGAATAACGGATCCTCGTCAGGCAATTCCACAACGACAACCACGATTCCCTCGACTGGAAACGCCACGAAGGATCAGCTGATCGATCAAGCGGCGAAGGCACTAACCGATGCTGATACCGCACTTCGAAACGGCGATCTTGCTGGCTATCAGGCCAAGGTGAAGGAAGCCCAAGCGCTTATCAATCAGGCGCAGACTCTTCCGAATGGAACCACTTCAAGTTCGGGTTCGTCCGGTTCAACGACGACAACAACGACCGTTCGATCAGGCACGCCCGCTTAGCGGTAGGCCTCGTCAGAGTGTGGGCCAGTTGCCGCTTTCGAGTGCGGTGACAAAGAGGGCGACTGTGGCCTCAAGAGCGATGTCATCATCGGCGCGCCCGAGCGGGGTTCCCGGTTCGATGAGGCCTCGTACGGTCGCGCTGAAGACGCGGTGAGCAATAGCGACTTGCTGGGTGTTTAACCCGAACGAGGTGAGCACCGTTCGGATTGGCTGGGCAATGCGCGTGGCCTGTTCTCTGAATTGAGCGTCGTCGGCTCCAAGGTGCCCGCGTAGCGCCGCCATGCGTCCTGGGTGTCGGCGTGCGAAGTCACGCTCTGCCTCGGCAATTGCGGTGAGAGCGTCGGAGCCACTTCGTCCGACACTTGCTTCCCAGACAACGTCGCCAATTTCGGTAACGGCGAGGACCGCGATTTCACGACGAAGAGCATCGAGGCCATCGACATGTGAGTAGAGCGAGCTCACGTGCCGGTCAACTGCTTCAGCAACTTTCGACAACGTGAGTTCATTCCAGCCAATCGAGTCTGCAAGATCAGCAGCGGTTGCGATGAGCGTGTCGCGGTCGAGGTAGTGGCCCGCCGTACGGGTACGAGTCGTGCCGCTCACAGGTTCCAGACTTTGACGGCGTTATCGCACACAATCTTGCGCTTTTCTTCGTGGGGAATTCCAGCAAAGGCTCGTTCGATGAGAGCCTGAGAGTCGGGCCAGCTTGTCACCGGGTGGGGGAAGTCGGTCGACCACATGATGTTGTCGACGCCAACGTCGTAACGCAAAGCTTCGATCGAACGCGGTTCGTCAATGAATGTGGTCCACATATTGCGGCGGAAATAGAAACTCGGGAGTTCACTGAGATTGTCGTACACGTAGCCTTGGCGAATGACCATGTCGTCGATGAGGTCGAGGTAGTGAGCGATCCATCCGATGCCTGGTTCAACGAATACGAGCTTGAGATCAGGGAACTTCTCGAGTGTGCCAGTGAGAATCCACATGCCCAGCGCTTCGGCAGTCGAAAGCGCAGTCATGGTGACCATGATTCCCTTTTGTGGAGTGGGGTCGCGGCGGGTGAGCTCGTCGAGGTTGGTATTGATGCCGATGTGACAGCACATCGGTAGGCCGGTTTCTTGAACCGCGGACCACAGCGGTGCATAGCGATCATCGAAGTAGTCGGGCTGTCCGAGTTCAGTGGGGAAGACGGGTATTTGGAGCGACTTCGCACCCATCGCTGCGACACGTTGGACCTCGGCAACTGCTGCATCTATGTCGTGAATCGGAATTTGATAGCTCACGACTAGGCGACGAGGATCGGCTGACGCGAACTCGGTGAGTACGTCGTTGAATGCGCGCGTTGCCTCGGCCGCGCCACGTTCCATGTCGCCGATGTAGCGGAATGCGCTGACTTCGGAGTAGATGACTTCGACATCGACGCCATCGGCATCCATATCGGCGAGTCGATCGGCGGCGATGTGATAGCCGGGACGAGAGAACGCAGCATGCGGATTGCGCTTCATGGCGTCGGCATTGACCTTGGCAGAACTCATGTTGGCAGCGACTCTGGCGGCAAACGCTTGTTGCGCTTTGTCGTAATCAGGATGAAATTTGGGATCAAGGTGTGCCTTGACTTGATCTTGCGTAATTGCCACATGTGAATCGGCAGAGATGATGCGCTCGCCGGTGCGGTTCAGGACGATGTTGGATTCGGTGATGGTCATCGGTATTCCTTTCGCTCAGCGACCCAGGATGATGCCGCTACGGCCGGCGCTGACAAGAACATGCTCAGCTCCGGAGATTTGGTTCGCGGACGTGCCCCGCAGTTGGCGCACTCCTTCAACGATGTTGTTCATTCCGTGGATATAGCCCTCGCCTAAGAGGCCGCCGTTGGTGTTCACCGGCAGAGAACCGCCGCGTCCGATGTGGCCGTCTTTGATGAAGTCGCTTGCCTCGCCGCGTCCACAGAAGCCAAACGCTTCGAGTTGGAGAAACACGATGGGGCTGAAGTTCTCGTAGATCATGGCGACATCAATGTCGTCGGCCGTAATGCCTGCCCTGTTGTAGAGCTGTTGGCCGAGCACACGACCTTCGGGGTATTCGCAAAGGTCTTCGTGGTAGTAGGCGAACATCTCGTGGCCACCTTCGAGTTGTATGGCCGAGGACGCAAGAATCGGAACTGCGTCGGCACCATGATCAGCGGCACGTTTAGCAGACGTGATGAGCAGAGCAACACCACCATCAGACTCGAGACAACAGTCGAGTTTCCGAAGGATCGGTTCGACAATCCATCGTGAGTCTTGGTGATCTTCGAGGGTGATTGGGCGCTCGTAGAACTGAGCATTGGGATTCGTGGACGCCCAGTCACGTGCGACGACGGTGTAACGGCCGAAGTCTTCGTTGGTGAGGCCGAACTCGTACATGTAGCGCTGGAAGGTCAGCGAATACACCTTGGCGGGTGTGTTGAGGCTGAAGGGGCTGGCCCAATTCCACGCCGGGTCGGGGTTGGCCTGCACGGGCTGGCCGAAGCGGTGGGCAGAGCGTTCGTTAAAAGCTCGGTACACAAGTACCGCATCGGCCTGACCGCTTTCGACGGCGGCGGCCGCGAGTTGCACGGTGGCACTGGCGCCCCCGCCGCCACCGCGAGTACGTGCGCAGAAGCGAAGCATGGGGACACCGATTGTGCGGATGAGGGCGAGTTCGTCATTGGTGTCCATTGAGAACGTGACGGTGCCATCGACCTCGGTCGGGGAGAAGCCGGCGTCGCGGATGGCGTCTCGGGACGCTTCCGCTGCGAGTTGCAATGTTGACCGACCGGAGTTCTGTGAAAACTCGGTGTGGCCGATGCCGGCGATGACTGCGCGAGTTCCATTCATGGCTGCGACCCAGCAAGGCGGAATTGGGGAAGAATTGTGCCGTCATAATCGACAAAACAAACGACGACGCGCTTGTCGTTCAGCGTTTGATCATGCGTTGGCTCGACGTCGATGAGGTTCGAAACAATTCGGGTGCCTTCGTCGAGCTGAACGAGGATGACGATCCGAGGCTCGGCATCAGGTTCTGTCGGGTGCTGGGAAATGATCCAAGTAAGGATCGTTCCATCCCCTGAAGATTCCGTTGCTTGATTGTTGGTTGATCCGCACGTCGCGCACAATGGCGTAGGAGGGTGCCGCAAAATGCCGCAATCTCCACAGCGTTGAATGAGGAGCTTGTGTTCTCTTGCCCCTTCCCAGAAAAAGGCGTCGTCGAAATCAAAGATTGGTGGTCGAACGGTGGTCATAACGCGCGCTCCTGACGGAGAGTGGATTGAAGAACGACACCATCTTCAAGAAGCGATTCAATCTCGCTTTGTCGAATTCCGAGTTCATTCATGATGTCGACGGTGTCATGGCCGACGATGAGTGGGGGACCAGCGATTCGAGTTGGGGTGTCGGAGAATGTCCACATGTGTGCGAAGTGATCGAAGCGACCGACTTGTGCCTGTTGCATTGTGGTGACAAGACCGGCGTCACGGAACTGTGGATCATCGAACAATCGCAAACAGAACTGGTCGTCTTCGATCTCACAGGGGATACCGGCATCATCGAGAACGTTGAACCATTCGGCCGCGGTTCGGGTTCGGAAGGTTGCACTCAGCTCAGTGATTGCGTCTGCATCGTTGAGTGACGTGAGTTGTGTGATCCCGGTGGTCGTCTCGAGCGCTGACCATTGCAAATCGTTCTGTACAGCGAGGCACAACCACTGATCGGCTGTCTCGTAAAGGCGGATGCGGGGACTCGTGCCATACATGAGGCCGTCGACCTTCGGTCGATCGACACCCTCACCGCTCGCTGCATCGACCCACGCGTAAGAGGAATTGAGAAGGCATGCAGCGAGGATTGACGTGGAGAGGAACTGGCCTTCGCCGGTGATCTCACGATGCGTGATTGCTTGGATGATTGCGATGGCGGCGAGGAATCCGTTTCCGGTATCGCCGAATGAAGTCAGGCTCCAGATGGGTTTACCTCCATCAGCCATGCCTCCGTCTTCGTACTCAACGCCAGCAAGACATGCGCCGGTTTGATCATTGCCGGGGAGATGGGCGCGGCTTTTGTCGAAACCGGAACTGTGGCAATAGATGAGATCGGGCTTGATCTTGACGAGAGATTCGTAATCAATGCCGAGTCGAATGGCCGCCTCGTAGCGCATGTTGTGCTGAACAACGTCGGCTCGTTTCACTAGTTCGTGAAGAACGGCGAGACCACGTGGATCTTTGAGGTTGATCGAGATGGACTGTTTTCCGCGGTTGGCGGTGAAGGCGATGTGTGTCGAATGCCAGAACATGTCATAGACGGTGTTCACCTTGATAACAGTTGCGCCGAGATCAGAAAGCAATTGCGTGCTGAATGGTCCAGCGATGGCCAAGCCGAGATCGAGTACCAAAATTCCTTCGAGCGGATTCTTGAGTTCGTTGGACGATCTCGTTTCTGGACGTTCGAACGGAATGTTGAGTTCAGCGAGGAGCTCATCAGTGTGCTGGCCAACGGTGGGAGCGGGGCCTTGCACCTCGCCAGGTGTCTTCGACATTTCGTAGACAAGACCAACATGGCGAATGGGACCAACTTCAGGATCATCGACCGTGACAACGATTCCCTCGTTGATGAGTGCCTGATCGTTGAGCGCGTCTTCCGGCCGGCGGGTTGGTTGCATGGGAATGCCCACCAGCGCAGCAGCATCGAGCCAGTCCTGCACGGGATATTTCGCGTAGGCCGCTTTCATTTGCGGGTGATAGTGAGCGAGTACAACCAACTCGCTGTAATCGGGGCCGATGCGCGATGGATCATCGGTGGGCTTGGTGACTCGATCGTCAACGTTGATCGAATCGCCTTGGGAAACTCCAAGAGCGAACGAAGGATTCGGTACCCAATTTTGAATCCAGTTGCCGTCGGCGCATTCAAAGTGTCCTTTGCTGCCGCGAGGATCAAAGATCCAGCACATGTAACCGTCGGCCTCGGGATGTTCAGGACGCTGCCAACCGCCTGCCGTACTCACGAGGACGCCCTGCAACAGCGATGTCTCGACCCACTGGCCTCGACCTGTATGTAAGCGGGCGCGCAATGCAGCGCTGATTCCTGTGGTTGCTAAGAACGCGGCGCCGAGGCTTGGCCAACGCGACTGCGGAAAGAGCGGACCTTCGCGATCGGGACCATCGAAACATCCGGGAGGAATCGCAAGGTCTTCGAGTTCAATCGGCAGGTCGCAGAGTCGGCCGATTGCTGTTCCGACCCAACCGCGCTGTTCCCAGTGCAGTCCGGTGCGAGCAGCAACGAGCGCATCGATGCCGGGGCGATCTTTGAAATCTACGTGTCGTCCGTATGGCGTGATCGAGCACATCACGAGTCGTGGGTTTCGCGCTTGAAGTGTTTCCCAGTCGAGACCAAGTGCCGCGGCGACGCCGAAGTCGAAGTTCTCAACAAGAACATCAGCTCGATCAATGAGTGCAAGGAGTTGTTCGCGCTGAACGTCTTCGTTTACGTCGAGCTCGATACTGCGCTTGCCGCGGGCCCACACTCGAGCACCCGATTCAGTCAATCGTGTGGGATCGCCACCAGGTGGTTCGACCTTGACGACGTCCGCGCCGTTATCGGCGAGCAGCATCGTCGCCATGGGGCCAGCGATCCCGGTTGTGAGGTCGATGACCCGGATTCCCCCCAGAACACCGGTCATGGAAGGCATCCTGCCTGACCAAAACACTTTTGGCAACAGCCAACAAGGTGTTGATTGAAGGGTGTGGGCCTACGCTTCGGTATGGCTCGGGGGGAACGGCTGGATCTCGATGTTGGCGGCCTGGGTCCTGCTGGCGTTGAGGTGCTCGCGGCAGATCTGTACGTGCCCGATGGCGTTGAGTCGGCCCCGCTTTTGGTCTGTTTCCCCGGCGGAGGAATGAATCGTGTCTATTTCGATCTTCCCGATGATTTGCCGGGGGAGTGGTCGATGGCGCGCTACTTGGCGGATCACTTTGGAATCGCCGTTGCGGTTGTTGACCACCCTGGAGTGGGTGAGAGTTCGGTGCCGGAAGACGCGTACACCCTGAACCCGCGCGTCGTTGCTGAAGTTGACCACGGTGCAATGTCAGAACTCGTCGCCCATGCGATGGACCTGTTCGAGCCCACCCGATTCATTGGTCTCGGGCATTCCATGGGGGCTCTCATCGTTGCGCACGCGCAATGGCAGCATCGTTCGTTTGATGCGTTGGCATTCTTGGGTTTCGGCGGAGCGGGACTTCCCGAGTACCTGACGAGAGGCGAATTGTCGTACGCGAACAATTATGAGCGTCTCGAACCTGTTTTGGCCGAGTTAGTCCTTGAGCGTTTTGGTGCAGCGCTGGTTCCCGGATCGACCACGAGTTCCGACATGTTGAATTCAGGCGCGATCACGAGTGCTCGTCAGCTTCTTGCCGCAGCATCGAGTCCGCTGCTCGCGTTATGTGGTCTTACGTCGATGATTCCGGGCAGCTCAAACGCCGCACTCGCATCGATCAAGGTCCCGGTGTTTCTTGGCGTAGGCGAAAACGACATTGCTGGCGATATTTCTGAGGTTGCCGCTTTGTTGACTGCGGCCCCATCAGTAGAAACCTTTGTGCTTGCCGGTGCAGGTCACAATCATTCGATCTCAAAGAATCGAACTGACCTTTGGGACGCACTCGGAAACTGGATTGTCGCGCTCAACGAGAGCGACAACTAACCCTTATTCCTCGACGAAACCCGCTTCGCTGCCATCGGCAAGAACGTGCTTGAGAATCTTGCCACTGGGATTGCGCGGAAGCCGCTCGGTACGAAGCTCGACATAGGCCGGAATCTTGTAAGCCGAAAGTGACTTCTTGCAGTGCTCGTGCACATCGAGATCGGTGATGTTGGTATCGGGAGCGATGACGATGATCGCTTTCACTTCTTGGCCGAGGATGTCGTGGTCGACGCCGATGACGGCGGTCTCGATGACGCCGGCCATTTCCTCGATGCAGTTTTCGATTTCAAACGGGTAGATATTTTCGCCACCGCGGATGATGAGATCGCGTTTGCGTGACGCGATGTAGATGCAACCGCCTTCGATGCGACCGAAATCGCCGGTGTTGAACCAGCGGCCGGGAAAGAACGCTTCGGCATTTGCAGCCGGATGTCGCCAGTACTCGTTCATAAGAAGGGGGCTGCGAACGCAGATGTTTCCTTCGCCGCCTTCGGGGAGTTCGTTTCCCTCGTCGTCGGTGATCTTTACTTCGCAGGTCGGAATCGCAGGTCCAATGCATTCCGGTGAGGCCTCGAGCATCCAATTCGGAGCGAATGAAACGAGTGAACCAGTTTCTGTGGAGCCGTAACCGGTGGACATCGTGTGATCAAGATGCGGAAAGCGATTGGCGAGACGGCGCATGATTTCGGGCGTGGTTGCTGAACCGCCCATGCCGACCGACATCACCTGCTGCTGGGGAATCTCCGCACAGCGGGGGCTATCAAGCAAGCGGAGGATGTGTGTGCCGGTTCCGCCAATGATGTTGACTTTGTTTTCGAGAATGAAATCGATGACATTGTCGGCTTCGAATCGTGTGAGGAACCAGGCTCCGGTGGAACCGGTGTGAAGGCCGTTCACCGTTGCTCCGAGACCGGACACGTGGAACAAGGGGAACACCACGAGGCGTATTGGTGGGGGACCTTCTGAGGGGCCACGACCTGCCATGACCATGCCGCGTGCACCAAGGAAATTTTGAAGCGTTGTGTAGTGAACAACGCTGCGATGCGAAAGCACTGCGGCCTTTGGACGGCCGGTCGTCCCGCTCGTGAAGATGAGGATGGCGGCGTCGTCTTCGTCGATGTGATTCGCAGGAATCGATGCGTCGGGCGCGTAGGCCAGCATGGCCTCGAGGTCGTCATCGAGATCGAAGCGGGGGATGGAAACGTCGGCCGAAAGTCGCTCGGCGCGCTTCGCATCGAACAACAGCAATTTCGGTTCGGTGAGATCAATCGCGTGCTGCATTTCGGATTCGGTCCACCAGCCATTCATGGCCACGGTGATGGCGCCCATGGAGAGACAGGCCCAGAAGGACACGATCCAGCCATAGGAATTCGCGCCGCACAGAGCGACACGGTCGCCGTGGCCGATGCCGTGTTCACGCTGGAGCCAGGCGGCAACCGATGCAACGTCCTTTTCGAAACCAGCGAAGGTCACGCGGCGGCCATCGCTAAAAATCATCGATTCGCGATCGCCGAATTCAAAGGAGTTGACGAGAATCTCGCGCAGCGAACGGGCCCGATTGCGCAGCACGCCCATGATCTCGCCGCGAACGTCTTCCTGGACGACCTCAAACGGTGCGCCCTCGCTCGTGAGGCGAGCTGTGGCCTCATGCAGAGCAGTCAGTTGCGGCAGGGTGTGGGCGGGGCCGGTCTCGGTCACGTTTCCTCCATATCGATGGCGTCCTGCGTGACAGGAGCCGATGCGTGGGCGATGCTAGCGGTCCATGTCAGGGATGCTTGAGGGAAAAGTGGCGCTCATCAGCGGATGCGGCGCCGGTATCGGTGAGGCGTCAGCTCGTCTGTTCGGAGAACAGGGAGCCACGTTGTGGCTGAACGATGTCAGAGCGCCTGAGCTCAACCGAGTCGTTGACGAACTCGCGGCCACTGGCGCTGTTGTCGCGGGCGTTGCTGGCGACATGAGCGATCCAACATTTGTGAATGCGTGGGTGCAGAGTGCTGCCGAT
>WLOT01000040.1 GCA_009699125.1 Actinomycetota bacterium | reverse complement strand
TTGAACGCGACAAACGCGGCGAGAAGCACGACTGCTGCACCAATTTTCATTGCAAAATGAATGCCGTCCACGTATTGCTGCACCGCAATGGTCTGAATCTGAGCCGCAGTTTCAGGAGAAACTCCAGGGGCGTTCGCAGCGCTCAGCACTGCTCCTCCGACTGACTCTTTCGCAGTATTGATGAGGTCTTGAGGAATTCCCGCAGCACTCATTGCCGACTGAACGCCCGGGCGATAGATCGCAGCGAGGATCGAGCCAATCACCGCGACACCAAGAGCGCCGCCCATTTGGCGCGTGGTGTCGTTCATCGCCGAGCCAACGCCGGCCTTCTCGCGAGGAAGCGAACCCATCACCGATTCGGTTGCCGGCGCCATGACACCACCCATTCCAAATGCCAACACGACGATTCCCGTCAGCAGCACTGGATACCCGTTTGAGGTCGGGACCATCGAAACGATCAGCACACCAATCGATGCAATAACTAAGCCGCCACCAACGACGATCTTCGTCCCGATTCGATACACGAGACGAGGCGCCATTGGCGCAACGCAAATCATGACAATCGACATCGGCATCATTCGCAGACCAGCTTCGAGCGGCGAGTACCCCAGCACAACCTGTGTGTACTGGTTCATCACGAACATCTGTCCGAACATTGCGAAATACACCAAAGTGACCGCCAGATTTGCAGCAGTAAACCGTGGGTTCTTAAAGAACCGCATGTTCAACATCGGGTGATCGATATGCAGTTCCCAGAAGATGAACGCCGCAACCACAAGAGCACCGGCAGAGAACACCGTGACTACGAGCGGATCGGTAAGTCCAGCAGTCGGCGATTCGATAACCGCCCAAAGAACAAGAACGAATCCGACCATCGAGAGAACAGCACCGACCGGATCAAGGCGTTCGGCGATCGCAGCTTTCGACTTCGGAAGAAATGACTTCCCCGCGAAGAGCAACACGATGATCACGGGAACGTTCACAAAGAACACCGCGTGCCACGAGAACCACTTGAGTAACAAACCACCAATAACCGGACCAAGTGCACCACTCGCCCCCGCAACTGCTGCCCACACGCCGATCGCTTTTGCCCGTTCACGGGGATTATGAAAAATGTTGGTGAGCAATGAGAGCGTCGACGGCATGATCAACGCGGCACCGATTCCCATTAACGAACGAGTCACGATGAGTTGATTCGCGCTTTGCGCCATTGCCGATGCCATTGACGCAAGCCCAAAGACCACAAGACCGAGTTGCAGCGCACCTTTGCGGCCAAAGCGATCACCCATCGCTCCTGCAGTCAGAAGAAGTCCAGCGAACACGAGCGTGTACCCGTCGATGATCCACTGCAGTTGGCTCGTCGTGGCATTGAGATCACGAACAAGCGACGGAATCGCCACGTTGAGAATCGTGTTGTCGAGCGAGATCACGAGAAGGCTGCCGGAGAGCACCGCAAGGGCCCACCATCGACGCTTCTGGAGTTGCTGTTCGTCCATCCCAAGGACCCTATCGAAACGATTGTGTTTCGGAATACCTCTGTTTCGTAATTGTGACCGACGACCACAAAGGCTGCTTCAGTCCTTACCTCACCTTCACCTCCGATCCGTACGGTGCTCGTCATGGCCCGCCGCAGTCGTCCCCACCCCGCATCTCGAAGCCGGCGCGTTGCCGGCTGGGCCAGTGTGGGCGTGGCGTCAGTCCTGGGTGCCGGAATGGCCATCAGTGCCGCCCTTTCTCCGGCATCCGCCGGGACCACCGCATCGCAATCAACCACAGTGACCGCGTCGTCTTCCGGCCAACAGGCCAAGAGCACTTCCCCGTCGACCACCACACCCAAAGCGGCGACTCCTTCAACCACAGTCCCGAAAAAGTCCGCGCCGACGCCTCGAGCCCGATCCAAGGCGAGCTAGTCATGGGTTCTGTCTGGTGGTACGTCGCTCGCTCCTCGGGCCTCGTTGCATGGGGCCTTGCATCCCTCGCAGTGCTCTGGGGGCTTTTCCTTTCCACGAAGGTGATGGGCAAGAAAGCCCGCCCCAACTGGCTGCTCGACCTCCACCGGTTTCTCGGCGGCCTCACCGTGGTGTTCATTGCCATCCACCTCGGCGGGCTCTTCCTCGATCCCTACATTGACTTCGGCGCCGCGCAACTTCTGATTCCATTCGCTTCCACCTGGAAGCCGCTTGCCGTTGCGTGGGGCGTTGTGGCGTTCTATGTGCTGCTGGCAGTCGAAATCACCTCTCTCCTGCGCAAGCACATCCCAAAGAAGTGGTGGAAAGCCGTCCACATGAGCAGTTACGCGGTCTTTGTGCTTGGCACCGTGCACCTGCTCACCGCTGGCACCGACCGACATTCACCCATCCTGCTTTGGACAGTCGCCGGATTCACCGCAGCCGTTGCCGCAATGACGCTCTACCGAATCCTCACACCGCGAGAAACACGCACGATCGACAGCGATACCATCCGGGCTGCACAACCAATCGGTTGAGTTCATTGCCTTGGAGGGACCATGGAACGGCTCGCAGTAGATCTTCTCGCCCCTGAGCTGTACGGCGGCGACCCGTACCCGACCTACGCATGGATGCGCGCCAACGAACCGATCTACTGGGACGCGGCCAACGAGCTTTGGGGAATCTCGCGCTACGACGACATCGTCGAAATCGAAAAGCGCAAGGACGTCTTCATTAACTCCGATCAGGAAAAGGGCGGCTACCGACCGAACCTTCCCGCCGACAACGCCATCATCGGCCTCGACGACCCGCTCCACATGAAGCGCCGCAACATGGTTTCTCGTCGGTTCACTCCACGCGCTGCAAGCGCATGGGAAGACGACATCCGCGCAAAGGTCACCGGAATCCTTGATGCCGTTCGCGACAACGGCGGTTCCGCCGAAGTCATCAACGACGTCGCTGCTCCACTCCCCGCAATGATGATCGGCAAGCTCCTCGGCTTCGACGAGGCCGATTGGCCGAAGTTGAAACATTGGTCGGAGACCACCATCGCTCTTGGCGGTGGCCCTCGTTACTTCAACGACGTTGGCATGGTCTCAGCAATTGAATTTGCTGGCGCCGCAGCGGAACTCTTCGAATCCAAGAAGACATGTCCCGCCGACGATATTTTCTCGTTCTACACAACCGCCGAAGTCGACGGATGTCCGTTCGATCCCAACGATGCAATCGCCGATGCATTGCTTCTTCTCGACGGTGGCGCAGAAACCACTCGTACCGTCATCGCCTGGACGATTCTCAATCTCATTACGAATCCTGCCGAAATGGCGAAGCTTCGCAATGGCGCCGACCTCACCGTCGCGGTTGAAGAGATGATTCGTTACGTCACACCAATTCACAACATGTGTCGCGTGGCCAAGGTCGATGCCGAAGTCAATGGCGTCACTATTCCTAAGGGCAACCAAGTTGTACTTATGTACTCCTCGGCCAACCGCGACGAGAAGTACTTCGATCGGCCCGAGGAATTCCTCGTCGATCGCACGCCGAACAACCACATTGCATTCGGTTTCGGTACTCACTTCTGCTTGGGCGCATCTCTTGCTCGCCTCGAGATCCGTGTGTTCTTCGAAGAACTTCTTCGCCGCACCTCTGGCTGGAAGTTGACTCCTGGCACCGCACCAGTCGAAATGGCGAATGCGTTCGTGCGCGGCATCGAGTCCGCCCACGTCGACTTCGACTTCATCGCATGAGCGTCGACCCAACCGAAGTTCCTCTACCCATCCCGGGCAAAGAGGTCATCTTTCGGCACATGGACGACCCCGATATGCCGTGGCAGTTGTGTCGCGCACAGCAAAACGCCGACGGGTCAACGTCATATGTCCGCGAGAAGTGGTTCGCGTTTAGTCCCGATCCGCAATACCTCTCGCTGTACGCCGAATACGACCCAGGCATGATGGTCCGTCGACACGGCCACTACTCACCACACATCGTGTTCGTCATCGATGGCGGTCTTTGGTTCGGCGATCGTTGGTGTCCGGCAGGCACGCACGTCGAACTTCCATTTGGTGCGGCGTTCGGGCCAATTCGCGCCGGCGACGACGGCGCGAAGTTGTACGAGGTCATGATGGGCGACCCGCGTTCATGGGGCGATCAGCCCGAGTTGTTCGAAGCCGCGCTTGCTGAACAGGGCGTCACGCAGTTGCCTGATCCGCCCGTTGATTTTCCGGATTGGCTCGCCGATCTGCGCACCCACTGGGCGCCGGCCGCTGACGAGGACTAATTACGGCCAGAGCGGTTCGTCGTCGCGGAAGCCGACGTCGTCGCCCCACTGATTACGGAACGACACATCGTGCGCGGGCTGACGCGTGGCAACACCCCACTTGCCAGTCGGGTAGCCGAGCGACACGCAACCAAGCATGTTCCAGCCTTCGTCCTTCGGAACACCGAGGATGTCGAGCACCTCGTCGTTGTGAAACACGAGAACCTGCGTGAGCGACGTACCAACGCCTTCAGCGCGTGCCGCAAGCTGCGCGTTCCAAAGTGCCGGGTAGACCGAGGAACCACTGGGATCGTGCTGAGCGAAACCGAACATGTACAGCGGCACCATTTCGAAGTTGTCAGCCAACCACTGTGCCGACTTCTGCACACGGAGCATCGACTTCGACTCTTCGAGCTCGGGGGCATCGTGCGCAGCGTCGAGGCGATCCTTGTAATACGAACCCCACAACACTGACATTGCCTGGCGGTAGATCGGTCCGAGCTTTGCCTTCACCTCGGGATCGTCGACAAGAAGGAATCGCCAGTTCTGCGTGTTGCCACCGCTCGGAGCGCGAACAGCGGCGTCCATGATGCGTGCCTGCACATCCATCGGAATCGGATCAGGCTTGACCCGACGCATGGCACGAGTTGTGTAGAGCGCTTCGCGAATATCCATGACGATCAACCTTCCTTAGCGGCCTGAACGGCCTTATACAGAGCAAGAACAAGTGCTTCGAATTCAGCGCATTCTTCCGCAGTCAGCGCGTGCAGAACTCGGGCCATTGCGAGATCTGTTCCCGCTTCGGCGATCTTCCATTCACTCTTTGAGGAGTCGTCAACTGGAATCGTGGCGACATCCCACCCGAATATTGGAGCCATTCCCGGCGCATGCACCGCGACTGCTTCAGCGGGTGAAAGTCCCATCGCAAGAATCGCACCACCGTGCAAACCGCCGCGAAGTTCACGCAGTGAGTTCAAGTAATGCTGCGCACGAGCCTTAGGACGATCAACCCCGGGAGTCGGAAGTGCGCGCCAGCCAGCGAAGAGTGCCGCTCCTGCTGGTGATGCTGCGTCGCTCACCTTTGCCGCAAGTTCGGAGAATCGATTGAGTTCAGCAAAATCAGGAAGATGCGCTTCGCCATAGGCGTGACAGAGATCGACCCACTCACCAGCAGCCTTGGCTGGGTCCATCACCTTGCGAGCAAGTTCCCACTGAGTTCGAACCTGTTCGGGGTTCCAAAAGAAGAACGCCGACGAGACCACGTCGGCAATGGTGTCGCCAAGAACGCCCCCGCGGCCGAGCACATAGAAGTCGATGCCCGAAAAGCCCAACTCTGCGCCACGTGCGTAGGTGGCCCCATCGAGCATGAAGGCTCCGCCCAGTTCACCAATTGGCTTGGCAATGGCCTTGGCAGTTTCAGCCTGCGTCATGTGTTCGTCCCCTCAACTGGAATCTGCGGCCCCTTTCGGCCGACAGGCATGCGAACCCTACGCTCTCGGCAGCAAATGGTCATCCCCATCGGGCTCGGTGTTACCGTTCTCCGGTCCGCACAACGAGGGGGAACCATGGCCGACGAAGAACCGCAGCGTGGCGTGAAGCAGCGCAACAAGATCGTGATGAGCCAGGAAGAAATTGACGAATTCCTCGCTGGTCGTCGCTCGATGACGATGTCGACCATCAACTCTGACGGCAGCATCCACTCAATCGCGATGTGGTACGGATTCCTCGAAGGCTGTATCGGCATCGAGTCCAAGGCAAAGGCACAAAAGGTCATGAACCTTCGCCGCAACCCCAACCTCACCGTGCTTGTCGAAGACGGCGAAACCTACGAAACCCTTCGTGGCGTCACGCTCATCGGTAAAGCCGAAATCATCGATGACCCCGACCGCATGTTCGAACTCGGCATCAGCGTGTTCGATCGCTACATGGCGCCGTACACCGAAGAGATGAAAGGTGCGGTTGAGATGATGCTGCACAAGCGCGTTGTCGTGAAGCTCAACGTCGAACGCACGATTTCCTGGGATCACCGCAAACTCGGCGGCGGTTACTAACCCTCCCGATCAAAGATCGGCAACAGAACGTTCAAGTAGATCGGCGTATTCAGCGCGCGCGGCTGCACGACGTTCAGGAAGATGCTCGCTGGGCCAGGCGCCTTCGGCCGGTGAATAGTCCTTCAACACTTCACGAGCGACGGTGAACTTATGCACCTCGGTCGGACCATCGGCGATCCCCATCGTCACCGAAGCCATGAGCATGTTCGCCAGCGGCATTTCGTTTGAAACGCCCAGTGCTCCGTGCAACTGCATCGTGCGCAGAACGGCTTCTCGGTAGACCTTGGGGGTTGCAACCTTCACCGCAGCGATTTCCTTGCGCGCCGCGTGCCCGCCCTTCTGGTCGACGACCCATGCCGCATGCAGCACCTGCAGTTTGAATTGCAGGAGTTCGATGAACGAGTCGGCAATCTTTTCCTGTGTGGCTTGCTTACGTGCCAGAAGTTCACCCTGTGTCGTTCGGCTAAGTGCCCGCTCGCACAACATGTCGAGACAACGCGACACGGCGCCGACCGTGCGCATGGCGTGATGTAGACGCCCTCCACCAAGTCGCGTTTGCGCAATTGCGAACGCCTGACCTTCGCCACCAAGAAGATGATCAGCAGGAACTCGCACGCTGTTGTAGCGAACGTAGGCATGTCCGCCATGACCGTCATGTTCCTGACCAACACCAACATTGCGAACAACTTCAATGCCCGGTGAATCGGCAGGCACGAGAAACATTGATGCGCCCTTATGCACTGCAACATCGGGATCGGTAATGACCATGACAATCAAAAATGAGGCGTAACGCAGCGACGAAGAGAACCACTTCTCGCCATCGATCACCCATTCATCGCCGTCGCGCACAGCACTGCAGGTGAAGACACCCGGGTCTGCACCACCTTGCGGCTCGGTCATTGAGTAACACGAAGAGATGCGACCATCGAGCAACGGCTCGAGGTACTTCGCCTTCTGCTCCGGCGTTCCGTAATGAGCGATGATCTCGGCATTGCCAGAGTCGGGCGCCTGGTTTCCAAACACCGTGGGACCGAACTGTGAACGCCCAAGAATTTCGTTCATGTACGCCAACTGCACCTGGCCATATCCCTGCCCGCCATATTCGGGGGTGAGGTGACACGACCAAAGCCCACGATCCTTCACCACTTGCTGCAGCGGGCGAATCGCTTCCTCGTAGAACGCGCTGGCCTTGTTGTACACCATGTCCTCGCCAGCAAACGCAAGATCAAGCGGCTCGACCTCGGCCTTAACGAACTCGCGTATCCAGTCAAGCTGCTCTTGGAATGCTGGATCGATGCTGAAATCGGCCATGACGAGTTCCCCCTCGGTGAAATCAGTTCACACGGTAGGCCCGACACGAGCGCACCGCGAAATGCTCGCTAGGCATTCCACTCGCACCGCAGCGACGAGACCGACCGCAGATTGCATCCCGAGGGAACTGCACCAACATCGTCAGCGCCAAGCCGTAATCCCGGGAGCCGTTCGAGAAGCACATCGAGAGCAGCAAGAAGTTGCTGTTTGGCCATATGGGTTCCAGGACAGAACTTCACGCCAAAACCGAACGTGAGAATGTCGGCGTCGGGCCGATCGATATCGAACTCGTCGGGCCGATCGAAACGATGAGGATCTCTATTCGCCGATGCAATGCCAGCAAGGATCATCGAGCCCGCAGGAATGTTCACGCCACCGATCGTTCCCTCACGAAGTGCCATGCGGGGCAAGAGCGGAACCGGCGGCTCCCAGCGGAGCAGTTCCCGCACGAGCGCCGGCCGAAGTTCGGGTGTCGTTCGGATTCGATCGACAAGTTCCGGTCGATGCAACAGCGTCCAAAGGAGGTTGCTCAAGGCATCTGAGGTCGTCGTCGCACCAACGGCGAAGAGCAATCGAACATGCGAGTGCACTTCATCATCGGTGAGTTGGACACCCTGAAATTCACCGGACACGAGTTGAGAGATCACGTCAGTCCCGGGATCTTTCCGCCGTGCAGTTACTACCGGAGCGATCACCTCAGAAAGCTCGTCAGCTGCCCGACGTGCACCTTCGGGATTACTCGGTTCGGAAAGGATGGCAAGGGCCCATTCGCGTTGACGATCTTCAAAACCTTCGGGAAGTCCCAGTTTCTGACTGATCGCCCAGAACGGAAGTCGATTGGTGAATTCAGCGACGAGGTCGCCTTCGCCCTTCGCAACTAACCCATTGAGTAATTCGTGAGCCAACGGCGTGAGTTCCTCGTCGACAAATCGAATTGCAGCTCGCGAACGAAATGCGGGAGTGACAAGGCGCCGATAGACATCGTGATCGGGACCGTCCATCGAGATAAATGTTCGACCAACCGTCTTTTCGAGTTGGTACTTGTAAACCTCGCCGCCTGGAAATTGCTCGTTAGAGGCGAAGAACTCGCGCAATGCATCCCAACTCAAGATCACGAACGCCGACATTCCGTAGAACGTGACCGGAGCGACATCGCCGTGCTCGGATCGCAAGGTTCGTAGAACGTTATGAAGTTCGGCTCCGGGGAGCGGGTTCAACGCGATATCAAGCACTGATCCTGCATCCTGATTGTGAGACATGGAATCCCCCTCATCAGGACCGTAGCGAATCGGCACGGCAGCCGCTCTCTCAGAGTGTCAGGATGTCCCGTCGGACGGCGAAGTGCCGACCCCCTAAGACTGCGAAGGAACGTCATGAGCGACGGAGCGAAGTACGAAGCACTTGTTCAGGAGTTTTGCGATGCCTGGGCCGAAGGCGACCACGACAAGGTTGTCGCCTTCTTCACCGAAAATGGCGTGTACCACAACATCCCGGTCGATCCGATGGTCGGTCATGAAGCAATTCGAATGATGATCGACGGCTTCACCGCTGGCCTCAATGTCAAGGTGTTTCGCATCGACAACATGATTTCGAACGGCCCAATGGTGGTCACCGAGCGCGTGGACATCTTCGAAAAGGAAGACGGCAGCGAAGTCGCGTTGCCGGTGCTTGGAATCTTTGAATTCGAGGGCGACAAGATCGCGAAATGGCGCGAATACTTCGACCTGAATCAGTTCATGTCGCAAATGGCGTAAGTCGCAAGAAGTTCAGCCGGCCAGAAAACTGAAAATCTCAGGGAATGCTGTCGCGTCTTGCGCGAAGAATCCGTGCCCGCCTTCGTAGACGTGCAACTCCGCGTTTGGAATCCGCTCAGCCATCGCTTCACTATTCGAAAGCGGTGCGATTCCGTCGTAGCGACCAGCGCCGATAAATGTCGGAGCAGTGATGCGATCAAGGCGATCCCATACGTCATGAATGCTTCGGGCATTCAACTGTTCGATCTCACCTCGTTCAGCCTCTGAGCCCGCTTTGGCGCCGTACTGACCACTAATGCCATCGACGAACATCTGATCCGACGGGTGCGCATCAAGCCATTCGGGGGTGAAGCGCGTATCCATAATCGTCATTGATAGTGCTGCTCGTTCTGACGCATCCATTGAACGGATCTTGTGGAGCGGATAGGACGAACCACCTTCTCCACCAGGTGACGTGCAGAGCAATGCGAGCCGCTCAACTCGTTCGGGAGCGGTGACTGCAAACTCTTGTGCGACCATGCCGCCGAAGCTGATGCCGATGACATTGAAGGTGTCCCAGCCGAGAAAATCAACGAGGGCAGCCGCGTCGGCCGCATACTCGGCCATGGAATATGGCCCTGCGGGAATTTCCGATTGTCCCAATCCACGCTGATCATGCAGCACAACATCAAACTGTGTGCTGAGCACATTGAACAGCGGCCGCATGCGCTCAATTGTTGAACCGGAGCCATTGAACATCAGCAGCCGAGGCCCCTCGCCTGCTTGTTCCCAATAGAGATCAATACCGTTCAATCGTTCGGTCGGCATGTCACATCTGCTTCCACTCGGGTGCCCGCTTTTCACGGAACGCTTCGCCTGCTTCAGTCATATTTCCGGTAAACGTGCCAAGCACCTGCGTTCGGTTTTCAAGTTCCATTGCTGCACGCAAACTCGACGCGTCGAGATTTGCCCACATCCCAACTTTGGTCATGCGCACGCCGTACTCGGAGTTCTCAGCAATCATTCGAGCAAGTTCAAGAGCCGTCGGTTGGAGCTCGTCTGAAGTCGTGACTCGATTCAGTACGCCGTATTCCCGAGCTTCTTCGGCGCTGAAACGCCGCCCCGTGAGCATGAGTTCTGCAGCGATTGTTGGCCCACAAATACGCGGCAACCAATAACTCGTGCCGAGATCGCAAGATGACAGACCCACGCGAATGAAATGTGACGCAAAGAATGCATCGGCCGAGGCCACGCGTAAATCGCATGTGAGCGCTAACGCCAATCCGCCGCCCACAACAGCGCCGTGAAGCGCGGCGACAACCGGCTGAGGAGTTTCGTGAATCGCCAAGACGACGTCCATGAGGTGCTCTTGCATCTCATGGACAAACCCGACCGGCCCGCGACCCCGTGAACGATCGGGGACTCCTCCGGTTCCGCTCATATCGGCGCCTGCACAGAATCCACGACCATTTCCGTCGAGGATGACGACGCGCACGTCACGATCGTGACGAAGTGCAGCAAAGGCACCAGCAAGCCCATCGATGAGCGCCGGAGTGAGCGCGTTGTAACGATCGGGATCGTTCAGTGTCACGCGAGCGATACCTTCACCCGCCATTGATGTTTCGACGATTGCCACTTGACTCCCCCACGAACTCAGAAAAACCAAGTCCACCACACCATCGACTGCGGCGCGCCCCATACGATCGGGGTCCATGGATCATCTGAGCGCCGGCGGCATCATCCTCCTCGCCATCTCCGCTCTACTTGCCGGCGGCATTAACGCTGTCGCCGGTGGCGGAACACTCCTCACCTTTCCTGCGCTCATTGCGGCCGGCTTGAGTCCCGTCTCTGCCAATGTCACCAACACCGTTGCCCTTGTTCCTGGCTATCTGGGTGGAATCGCTGGCTATCGAAACGAACTCGACGGTCAACAAGTCCGCATCCGCAGGTTGCTCCCATTCGCTTTTGCCGGCTCAGTGGTGGGCGCGGTTCTGCTTCTCACCACCTCAGAGCGCATCTTCAAGCTCCTTGTACCGATCCTCGTCTTTGTCGCTGCACTTTTGCTTCTCTTGCAACCAGTCATTCAGCGTCGGCTTTCTCCCGCCACAACTGAATCAGGCGAAAGCAAAAAGGAAGATCACCAGCTCGCAACGATCATCGGCGTCTTTTTGGCCGCAATCTACGGCGGCTATTTCGGAGGAGTCCTTGGGGTGATTCTCCTCGCTGTCCTCGGAATCACGATGAGCGATCACCTGCAGAAATTGAATGCGCTCAAGAGCGTTCTGCAGTTCGCAATCAACATCGTCGCAGTGGTGATCTTTGCGTTATGGGGGCCGGTGCAGTGGTGGACAGTCTTGCTAATGGCCCCACTCTCACTCATCGGCGGATGGATCGGAGCCCGCGTTGCGCGAGGACTCAAGCCATCGGTCTTGCGAGCCATCATCGGAACCTACGGAATGGTGTGCGCCGCAGTCTTGGCGATTGCGCTTCGCTAATTCGTTCAGGCGTTGTCAACAGCACTTATGCGGAATCGTGGCGAGATGCATATGCGGTGTCGGGTCGAGAACTCCCGCAGCCTTTTCGAACGCCACAAGATCCAGTTTTTCGCCTGACAACCAGGTGCCTAGCACCGATATGCCGTCGCTCAGAAGCATTGGATCGACCTTGTAAGGGTCCACGGACAACTGAACAAAGTCCGCAAACTTTCCGACTTCGATCGAACCGATTTCATGTTCGCGACCAAGAATGAACGCAGCATCAATCGTTTCCGCTCTGAGTGCTTGATCAAGCGTCACCTTTTGATCGGGCCCCCGTTCAACACCTGAGTTCGTTGTGCGAGTCACACACGTCTTGATGTTGTTGAGCGGTGATGGCGGCGTCACCGAACCATCGTTGTGATACGAGGGACGAAGGCCTGCATCAGTTGCATCCTTCACTCGACACCATTCGGCGCCGTGCTCATGATCGAACATCTGACCGTCGAGAAGATCGCCCCAGTACTGGAACTGGAATGGACCCATCGAGGCATAGACGCCCAACTGTGCGGCTCGCGCGAACTGATCGGTGCGCGCAGCACCGAGATGCTCTATGCGCCAGCGATGATCAGTGCCAAGAAGTTTGAACTTGGTCAGTGCCGCTTCGTACGCGTCGAGCACAACGTCGAGCGCGGCATCGCCATTCACATGAAACGCCATCTGCCAACCCTGCGGCGCGTACTTGTCGAGAATGACGTCGAGCTGCGCACGCGTGTAGTTCATGACCTCGATGCCAGGAGTCCCCGGCGTAATTCCTGCGGCGCGTGTAACCGGTGTATCGAGATAGGGAAATGACAGCGCAACGTTGCCGACCCATGGCGAACCATCTGCCCACAACTTGATGCCCTTCTTCGAAAGCATTGACGCTGGAACCTTCGATTCAAACGTTTCACCACACGCCGCATCGGTCGACACGTGGTACAGCGAAACTCGAAGGGGACAATTCGAGATGCCAGCCAGCGCTTCGAAGGCAGGTTTCTGTGTGTCGTCAAACGTCATTTCTGAGGTCGACGTGATGCCATTTCCGGCCATGAGTGAATACCACTGCGCCGCGGATGCCAGTGGATTTTTCACAACTTCACCCACCAACGGCATTGCGGCTTCCATCACGGCCGGGAGCTCGTAGGCAATTCCGTTGAGGGAACCATCGCCATTTCTTCCAAACGAACCGCCAACCGGGTCGGCCGGCGGCTTGGTGTCCCAACCCAATTTCTTTATCGCTTCGCTATTCAAATAGACCGCGTGCCCTGAATTATCGGCAACAACAACAGGGCGATCGGGGAAGAAAGCGTCGAGCGCCTTTGCGTCGGGCGCATCGCAACCATGCAGCAGACGGTCAAGGCCGTTGAACAACAAGATTTGCCCGGCGGGCTGTTCTTTCTGAAGTTTCGCAAAGAGGTCAGTTACGTCGCTCCACTTCGGGTACCCAACGTACGGAGCAATCCAATATGCCGGGGCTTGCGTCATGACGCCGCTCAACACCGGATGCGAATGAGACTCAACGAATCCAGGAAGCAACGCTGTATTACCGAGATCTCTTACCGTGGCATCGGGCAGCGCCTTCTTGCACGCATCAAGATCACCAACTGCAGCAATTGTTCCGTCTGCCTTCACAGCAACTGCGGTTGCTCGTGGAGCCGACTCGTCCATCGTGATGATGGTGGACGCAGTGAGGATCCGATCGGTTGTCATGGTTGTTCCTTCGAAGCGATCAACCAATACCTAGCGAGACATACGCCGGGTTTTGCGAGTCGCTGGCTTGATAAGGCTTCTTGGCCGAAAGTCCGAAGACAACGAGCAGCGAACCGTTGGAGCCCGAGACCACGTTGATCGACTTCACATAGTCG
>WLOT01000004.1 GCA_009699125.1 Actinomycetota bacterium | reverse complement strand
CCACATGAGCGTGGTGGGAGACGCGTTGTCGACATATTGGAGATCGCAAAACGCATCCATCTCCGTGATCTCGTTCTCTGCCGGAGCTTCGAACGGTTCGCCCGCACCTTCGCTCGGCGAAGGATCAGAGGCGGGAACGAAAGCGATGATGTCGTCGATGCGACCGACACAGTCGGCCGGATCCTTGAACTTGGCTTCGACGCGCATGCCCGCAGACATTGCGCTTTCCGAGCCAGCGTCGACGACGTGAATCATTGGCGTGTCAGCACCATCGAGGGTGATGAACGCGAAACCGAACGCATGGTCAAGAGGATGCAAGTTGGTCGGTTCCGGCACCCATGTCCACGAGGACACGGTTCCCTTCGGACCAACGCACACCCAATCCGTGCCGGAATCGGCAGCGGTATCAGGGTCGTACTCAAGCGGCGGTGCAATGACTCGACCACCGGTGCGAACACCGATGATCTGGCCCTGTGCCAGCGCTGAGGCAAACGTGCTGAGTGTCGAACCCAACGTCCTCGAAAACGGGAACGTCAGATTGAAGACGAACTCTTGGACAGTGTCAGCCATCTTCTCCCTTTCCTTTTTCAGGTCTTGTGCAGATCAGTGATCTGCCGACAAAGGGAGACGAACGATCCCCCTCCGATCGGTGCCGTGACCCTAGAGGTACTTAACACTGCTGAGCAACCACTTCGGGAAATTTCTCGACACCGGTGCCGCCACCGAATCTGATGAGTCAGCCTCAGGTGTAGAAGGGGTTGTCACCGGCGTTGTGATCGGTGACGTCGATGACCTCGGTGACCTCAGGAATCGCGTCGTGAATCGAGGTCGTGATTCCGTCACGCAAAGTTGCTGCGCTCATTGCGCACCCTTGGCAACCGCCACCCATCGTGAGAAAAACCGTGGTGTCTTCGACACCGACAAGGGCAGCGAAACCGCCATGCTGGGCAAGGCCAGGATTGATCACTTCTTCAAGAAGTTGTGTCACCTTGTCGGGGATTTCGCCGGTGAGCACGATGTCGCGACCATCAAGAGGATTCACCGGTGCGGGCCGGTTCGGGTTCTTAATGACAAATCCGCCCTGTCCAGACGATCGTGGAAGGTCGAGGACCGCGCCGCGCATGTTTTCGATGCTGTTCGCCGCAACAACGACGCTGAGTCCGCCCTGCAACGACAGGTCGTCTTCTGCGTCGAGGTCGGCAATCGTCGCCCAGCCAAGGTCGTAGTCGAAGTCGGTGCCCTTGACGCCGTTGATCTCGACGCGCAGACCAATCGCTCCTGGATCTTCTTCGGTGTCACGAATACCCAAGACCTGTTCAAGCGCCTCGGGGGCAACAGTGAGCACGTACTCGCTGGTTGACGAAACCTCGTCGGTCACGGCGGAAGTGAGATCGGACATTGAAACCTCTACGGGAGAACTGCCGGGTTGTCCCGGCACCGGAGCAGAACGCTACCGGTCCGCACCCCGGACACCTCGCTTCGGCGAGGAGATCGCTTTGGAGTCAGGAAATGTAGGACCCACGCCCGAACGCGACCGCCATCGACAACATCACAATGAGCGAGAGCGGCAAGATCACCGCACGGGCTTTTGGACGAGCAACGAGAAGTTCGGCAGCGACGACGATGCAGGGGAACGTGCCGAGTAGATACCGCCCGGCTCCAAAGAAATCTTTTGTCCCGAGCAACGGCAATGCGATGAGACCCAACGCATAGACGGTGTAGGCCCAGCCGAATCGCTTCTTCACAAGAGGAAGGAGAAAGAGCGCACCAAGAACAACGAGTCCGTGTGCCACGTGTCCGATGGTCGACCATTCGAACGGCCGGTGTTGAAGTTCCTCAATGAGGCGGAACTTCAACCATGTTGAAGGACCAGCCCCTTGATCCCAACCCTTACTCGCCTCAATGGAAGCGAATAACAGCGGATCGCCGAACTTCACCCAAAGGAACACACACCATCCACCAACACCCAGCCACGAAAGGAAGATCGGTGCATCCGATCTCGTGAGAGTTCGCGGGTTGAAAAGTTCACGGAGGCCCTTCGCTCCCTTTGCAAGATTCCTGCGCTCGATCACGCGCAGGACGAGTGCGAACGCGACCACCAAACCGGCGGGACGACCTGCTGTCGCCATAATTCCAACCATGCCCGCCCAGAAATATCGATCACGTTCGACGAGATAGAACGCGCCGATTGCCGTTGCAACAAACAACGCGTCGGAATACACAACGCCGTAGAGATACCAGCTGTAGGGAAAGACACACAGCAACACAACAGCTGTAATGGCAACGCTGCTCGGCACAAAGACCCTTGCCCATTTGCGCAGAAGAACAACTGCAGTTGCTCCACCACACACAGTCACAAAAGTTCCAGTGATGTAGATGCTTGGAAATGCCCAGCTAAAGAGACTTACGACGATTGGGTAGGTCGGCCAAAAGGCAACCGACGACTGAACGCCCGGGTAATAGACGTAGCCCTCGCGCACGATCGTCCGGTACCACTCGGCATCCCAACGAGCGAAGCCGCCGAACCAGGTGTCCCCGACCGATTCGCGATACGGGAAAAACGGATCGTGCGCGAGATGGTTATTGCCGTACCAAATTGCGATCCAAACAAGGACCCCGATCGATACAAAGATCACGAGTGGCGACCACCAGTGGTCGGTCCAGGGTTGACGTTCACGTGACGGATCGCTCTTCCGATCGCGCAGGCGCGTTAGGGCCCGTGCTTTCGCTGGCTCTGTCGGAGCAAGAGTGGTCGAAGAGGAATCAGTCATGTTGTTTGCGGTCCATCCCCCCGATGGAACTTGCGAAACGCTACTCGCACCGAGCCGGACAACAACAGGGGGACAGCGAGGTCGCCGACTGGTCGTAGCCTCATGCCAATGATCTGTGTGGACGTCGACCGAGCAACTATGACCCGCCCCGGTCGCCCACTCTTTACCGATGTGTCACTGACCCTTTCGACGGGAGACCGACTCGGGATCGTCGGACTGAACGGAACAGGAAAGTCCACTCTGCTTTCTGTACTTACGGGCGAGGTCGAGCCCGAATCGGGCGCCGTTCGCCGAGGTCGTGATGTTCGAATCGCCACGCTCCCCCAGCGCCCGGTGTTGCCGACAGGCACGGTCCTCGCCGCGGTCGAGGCCGTTGCCGAGCGCGACTGGGAAGCAGCTGCCGTTCTTGACCATCTCGGCATGGCCTCTCTCACCGACGCTGACACCAGTCGCTTGTCGGGCGGTCAGGCCAAGCGCGTCGCGCTTGCGCGTGCCCTCGTCGCTCCCAGCGACCTCCTTGTCCTTGACGAACCCACAAACCATCTCGACATCGATGCGATTGCATGGCTCGAAGATCGACTCGATAGTTACCGCGGCGGTCTCGTACTCGTGACGCACGATCGTCACGTTCTTGATCGCGTCACAAACCGAGTACTCGAACTTGATCGTGGACGCTCCTATCTTCATGACGGTGGCTACGCCGGCTACCTCGAAGGTCGCGCCTTGCGCGAAGAACAAGCAGTTACGCAAGAGGCAACTCGCAAGAATCTCGCTCGCAAAGAATTGGCTTGGCTTCGGCGCGGCGCCCCGGCACGAACCAGTAAACCGAAAGCACGGATCGACGCAGCAACAACGTTGGTTGAAACGCGCGCAGAACCTGCTGCCCGGTCTGGAATCCCCGATCTTTGGTTCGGAACACCGCGACTTGGCGACAAAGTCGTTGAGCTCACTGACGTGTCATTTCACCATGACGGCGCACCGCCTCTGTTCAGCGACATCGAACTCATGCTCGATAATCGCGAGCGACTCGGGCTCGTTGGCCCCAACGGTGCAGGCAAGTCAACGCTCCTAGACCTCATCGCTGGACGCCGCTCGCCATCGACCGGAACGATCGACGTCGGTTCAACTGTTCGAATCGGGTACTACGACCAAATTGGTGTCGAACTCGATCCACGTCAACGCGTTCGAGAAGCAATTACCGGTGGCCGTCGAGAACCCGATTGGCAAGACGCCGCACTTCTCGAATCGTTCTGGTTCGACGGCGATGCGCAATGGGCTCCAATCGAACTTCTTTCGGGCGGCGAACGTCGACGTCTTCAACTTCTGCTCGTGCTCGCGCAGAAGCCAAACGTTTTGCTACTTGACGAACCAACCAACGACCTTGATCTCGACACACTGCGCGTTCTCGAGGAATTCCTCGACGACTGGCCCGGTGCACTCATTGTCGTAAGTCACGATCGTGCCTTCCTCGAACGAACCGTTGCCGATGTCATCGTCATGGATGGCCATGCCAACCCCTCTCGTCGCCCTGGCGGCTACGCAGCCTGGGAAGAACAACGCCGTGCTTCCATGGTCCGGGGACGAATTGCCGACCCACGCAAAGCTCCGAGCGGTTCGTCTGGTTCTTCCTCGACAAAGGCCTCAAAAGCCAGATCTGCTGAGAAACCGGCGACGAGGTCGCCAAGCACCTTGCGTTTCCTCATCAAGGACCTCGAGAAGGAAATCAAGCGGCTGGCCAAGGCAAAGGACCGCCTTGAACTGAAAGTTGCCGACCTCGCGGTTTCTGGCGATCACGTCGAACTCACCCGTCTGGGAGGGGAATTGACCGCAGTTCTCGCTGAACTCAATGCCGCCGAAGAGCAATGGTTAGAACTCACCGATGAAGCCGAGCGGGCCTCGAACTGACCACTCACCTATCACCGGTAGATTCCTAGACCGTGACTGACGTCGAGACTCCCACCGAAGCGCTGCAGGACCTGCGGCGCACTCGACGCCATAACCGACTTTCCGAAGTCCACTGGATCGACGCCCTCTACCGCGTCTACATGGTGGGCCTCGCAGCGGTGATCTTCATCATGTTTGCGGTCAGTCGACTTCCAAACGATCGCCTCACAAATGAAGAAGCACTGCGCTTTGCCAACGAAGCGCCGATGTGGCTCGGACTCGGCTTTGCGATTGCCATCGGCATCGGTTTGCGATCAGGCGGCCGCGGCGGCCCGCTTGTTTTAGAAGCACCGGTCGTGATGCACGAACTCAACGCGCCGGTTCCGCGCGAATCCGTTGTTCGTGGTCCGGCAATCAAGCAGCTTCGATTCATGGCGTTCGCAGGCGCAGTGATCGGCGCAATCATCGGCGAAGTTGCCGCACATCGACTTCCAGTGAACCCTGCTGCAGCGATTGCGTGTGGCGCGCTTGCATTTGCGCTCGCCGGCATGCTCGCTTCTGCAACTGCACTTGCGACCTCAGGTCGCCGGCTTCGCTGGTGGCCGGCAAACTTCCTTGCAGCACTCCTCATTGCCTGGTCGGTGCTCGACGTACTTGGTAAGCGGACCACCTCGCCATTCACGCTGATGGCCGACATTGCGTTCTGGCCAATCACCTTCCGGGCGCTTGCGCTCATCAGCATCGTGCTTGTGGCCGTCGTCGTCTGGCTAGGACTTTCTCGAATCGGAGATCTCTCGATTGAGCACGCGTTGCGACGCGCCGGACTCGTTGCCCAGTTGCGTTTCGCCGTCACACTTCAAGACGTTCGAACCGTTGTGCTTCTTCGTCGACAGCTTTCTCAAGAGAACGCTCGGCTGCGTCCATGGATTCGAATCGGTCGCTCAAAGAAGAAGAGCTTCATTCCGCCAACGTGGAAACGCGATTGGCAGAGTTACCTGCGCTTCCCTCTCCCCCGCCTCATCCGCATGGCCATGCTCGGTGCCGTCGCCGGACTTTCACTCGGCGCTTTGTGGCGCGGAACAATTCCGATGCTCATCGTTGCTGGCCTTGCGCTCTACCTCGTCGCTTACGACGCATCGGAACCAACGGCCCAAGAGGTCGATCACCCCACCCGGTGGGAAAGCTTTCCCGAAGCCCCTGGGGTCCTGATTTTGCAACACGTCGCTGCGGCATTTGTCGTCATGACATTCGTCTGTGCGATTGCTGCTGCGTCTGCGTTGATCCTCGTCCCATTTGCTGTGGTGTGGAAACTCGCGCTCATCATGTTTGTGCCGGTTGCTCTCGCTGCTGCTGTCTCGGCGATGATCAGTACCGCTCAGGGTGCACCCGATATGGCCGGTCTCGCCGGACTCGGCCCCGATGTCATGGGTTGGCTCATGATCGCCCGACTCGTCATTCCTCCGGCGATCACCATCATCGCCCTTCTCCCATTGCTCAGCGCTGGGTCTGATCCCAACGCCATCAACACCACCAAAGTCGGCAATGCAACGGTGTATTCACTGTTCGCCGTCGGCGGTGCCATCCTTTACTTGCGCACACGGAAGCCGAAGCACCTGTGACCTCAGCATTCGCACTACCAAAACAACCACCCACTCCCGCCACTGAGCCACGTCTCAAACCCGACGCGGCCCTGCAGACCCTCGACCTGTCGAAGGACTACGGCGACGGCATGGGCCTCACCACCGAACTCGATCTCGTCATCGGCAAGGGCGAACTTGTCATGTTGGTTGGGCCCAATGGTGCCGGTAAATCAACCTTCCTCGGTCTTGCCGCCGGCATGCTCGAACCAACAAACGGTTGGGCGTTTATCGCAGGTAGCCCCGCCGGCACAGTTCATGCGCGCGCTGCGCTCTCCTACCTCCCCGATAATCCGGTGCTGTACGACGACCTCAGCCTCGGCGAACACATCGAATACATCGCTCGACTTCATAAGACCGTCGATTGGCAGGACTATGCCGACGATCTGGTCGATATGTTCGGGCTGGGTGACCGCATCGACGACCTTCCCTCTCGATTTAGTCGCGGTCTCAAACAGAAGACAGGCCTCATTCTCGGTCTCATCCGTCCGTTCACAGTGATGCTCGTTGACGAACCCTTCGTTGGCCTCGACACTCCTGGCCAAGAAACCTTGGTGGAAATCATGAGCGATGTCGTTGCCCAGGGCGCAACCATTATTTGTTCGACGCATCAGCTCGATCTCGTGCCCAGTGCAACGCGTTGTGTCGGATTGCGCGACGGAGAACTCGCCTACGACGGCCCAGCGACTGCAGCAAAGATTCGCGAACTCGTCGGCGGCGAATAGAACGTGGCCGAGACGCCCTATCGAAAAGGCATTCTCTCTGAGCCTCTTGATCTCGACGGGGACACACCTCGTTCTCGGCAAAAACCACCGGTCATCGCCGCGACGCCAGGGCTTGAAGTTGAAGTTCGTGGCACACACCTTTGGGGCGTGGTCGTTGAATGCGATTCATCGTTCGTCACTCTCCGCGATCGCCAAGGGCGCGACCACAAGATCCGATTGCGCGACGGCGCATTCGACGTAAAAGGGCGCCAAGTCACCCTGACTCGCCCTAAGGCGTCAAGCACCGCTGCGGCAACGCGCACCGCTTCGGGTTCCGTTGCGATGCCTTCAGCTCCCGCTCGCATGGCACGCGCAAGTCGCCTGCTTGTGGAAGGCGTGCACGATGCGGAGTTGGTCGAAAAGGTATGGGGAGACGATCTTCGCGTCGAAGGCGTCGTTGTTGAACTTCTTGATGGCGCTGACAACTTGCACGAAATCGTTCGATCATTCGGACCGCGAAGTGGCCGTCGCCTCGGCGTTCTGCTCGACCACCTCGTCGACGATTCCAAGGAATCACGAATCGCTGCAGGCATCGACCATCCCGATGTCCTTGTCACTGGCCACCCATATGTCGACATTTGGGCAGCGGTGAAACCTTCTGTCGTTGGCATCGACGCATGGCCCGACATCCCCAAAGGTCAGCCGTGGAAGGACGGCATCTGCGCAGCGCTCGGCGTCGATGATCCTCGGCTTTTCTGGAAGAAGATTCTCAATTCCGTGTCGTCGTATGCCGATCTTCAACCGCCACTCGTCGGTGCGGTTGAGCAACTCATCGACTTCGTAACCGAACCTTCCTAGTCAGCCACCACAGCACGGGTAGCGTTCCCCTCATGACCGAATCTGCCGTGACTTATGAACTCCACGACCGCGTCGCCCTCATCACGATCGACGATGGCAAAGCGAACGCGATCAGCCATGACATCGCTGCCGACGTTCAAGATGCGCTCGCACGGGCCAAATCTGAAGCGGGAGCAGTCGTACTTGCGGGGCGCCCCGGCCGTTTCTCCGCCGGCTTCGATCTTTCCGTGATGACCTCAAGCCCCGAGGCCGCCCGCAATCTCCTCCAAGCTGGCGCCGATCTCGCCATCGAAATCCACGAGTTCCCGATGCCAGTTGTCATCGCATCAACGGGTCATGCACTTGCGATGGGCGCAATCCTGCTCATGTCTGCCGACGTTCGCATCGGAGCCGAGGGCAATTTCAAGATCGGCCTCAACGAGGTCGCTATCGGAATGCCGGTCCCCAAGTTCGCCGTTGAACTCGCTCGCACATCGCTTTCGAACGCTGCGTTCACCGCTGCGGTAAATCACGCAACGGTCTACGACCCTGCCGGAGCCGTCATCGCCGGCTACCTCGACCAAGTTGTTGCCGACGACGCAGTTCTAGCTAGCGCGCTCGCCCACGCTGCCGAGCTTGCCGAACGCCTCGACTCCGATGCGTTTGCTCTCACACGTAGAAACTGTCGCAGCGCATCGCTCGAACTCATTCGGAGCGGACTCGCCGCCGATATCGCAACGTTTGTCGTGAAGGTTCCTGAAGCCTGATCAATCGGCGTCGGTGCGCTTTTTCAGCGCAGACTGCTTGACGCTCTCGGCGCGTCCAGGACCAACGATGCGATACACGGTAAAAAACACAACCGCGCCCACTGTGGCCAGGACACTCCACCGCAGTAACGGGTTCTGATTGTCGGAACCTGCTGTGAGAAGGTGAATCGTCGCCATGGCGTAGAGCGGGTAACTCGCCAAATGCACGCCGCGCCAGAATTTTTGTGGCAGGCGATTCTTGATGAGCGAAGTGAATTCAACCGCGAGCAGCAGGTAGAACGCCACGATTCCCCATGCCATCGGACCGGGCTTCCACGTCGAGGCGAACGGGATGAATGCTTGCGTGAGCTTGTAGCCGTATTCAGATTTCATCCACGGGTCGAACGACAACGTCACGAAATGCACGATCGTGAAGATCACTGCGAGTCCGCCGAGAAAGCGATGGACATCGAGCAGCCACGGGGCTGGGGTGCGCCGTCCGAGGGCTCGAGTCGAAAGGGCAAGTCCCCAGAGAACAGCGAGCGCAAGAAGTCCCCAAGCGACGATTCCGGTAGACCGTGAGACGTACCACCAGACTTTCGAAGCACCAAAGATCAGTTCAGTCATTTCAGACCTGCCGCTGTGTCATCCCTCAAGCGTAGGTCGCTCGATGAGAAACGCTTCGAAGTGCCCAACGGGAATTGTTTCGCCACCATCGGCGACGAACATCGCGGAAAGTCCAGCGCGCTCGATAAGAGCGGCACCTTCTTGTGCGCCGGCAATGAGTGCTGCCTTCGCATGAACCTCTCCCCATGCCGCATGCGCTGCGATAACGGTGACCGATGCGAGACCACTTTGCGATGGTTGAGATGTTGCGGGGTCAAGGAGGTGATGTGCTTTGCCGCTCGTCGTCGACCATGTACGCCTCAATCTCGAACTTGTCGTCACCGATCCATCGCCAAGACCGAGAACTGCGAGATCTTCGCCAGGATGAAATGGATCGTCAATGACAATTGGCCAGCCTCCGCCTTCGGCAGTCGCACCTCCAACCCGAACGTCGCCGCCAAAGTCGAGACACGCTCCGCTCACGCCGTCTTCCGTGACTTGCGTGAAGAGACAGTCGGCGGCGTAACCCTTGCCGATTCCCCCTAGATCGAAATGAAGCCCAGGCGGGGTCTGGATCACAAACGAACGAGCATCAAGATCGACGTCATTCAGGCCCCCCTGAAGAGACGTCGCTTCGACCGCCTCAAATGGAGCGCGCGCTGCAATATCGTCGAACGTCTTGTCGTACCCACTGCCGCGTAACGCATCGAGAAGTGTGGGATCGAAATGTCCGTCTGTGGCTCGCCACGCGTCGATCGCCAACGAAATGATCGCGAACGTCTCGGGACTGACAAATACCGGCGCACCCGCGTGATCATTCAATTGCGATAATTCACTATCGGGGATGAACCGAGACCAACGCTGTTCAAGTTCCGCCATCTTTTCGACAACGCGTTCGAGAATTGGTCCGGCACGATCGTCATCGACGACGACACGAACGAAACAGTCGCTGCCCATTGCTCGAAACGCGCGCGAGTGTTCTTGCATCTCGCCCATGCTTACCGATCAGGAAGCGCGTGTGCGGGGTGCCGGCGTCGTGACAACCGGCGCAGGTGCTGTCGGGGCGGGAGCCGAGGTTGCAGGAGGCGACGCAACGGGAGTTGATGGAGCTGCTGGAGCTGCTGGAGCTGCAGAAACCGGAGCCGATGCTGACCCCCCGTTCGAGCCATTCGAAGCAGTTCCCGACGAAGCCGGAGCAAACCCCGCAGCGGTCGTCGATGGCGCAGAGCCCGTCGACGAATTGGTTCTAACTGTTGCTGGCGACGCAGCGGCCGGCGGTGCACCCGCAACCGGCACGGCCGCAGGATCAACCGCAGTGCTGGAATCTAACGAGTTCGGCGCTCCGGTAGCGCCAGATGCTCCTGCGACGTTCAATTCCACAGTTGCTGGTGCCGCAGAACCACTCTGTTGTCCGCTTAAGGCAAGCGCAGCGACAATCGCAGTCGTTGCCGCCAAACTGAGCCCCGCCGTGAGGGCGCGTGATGCCGGAGCGTTTGTGCCCTTCTTCCTGGCCGGCGACTTCGGAGAATGCGCTTGCGTACCACTCGATGCAGATGCGGCGCGAGCTGCGGCTGGAATGCGATCAGTCATCGTCACCCTCCTCTTCGTGGTCATCGTCGCGTTCACGTTCACGTTCACGTTGTGAACGTGAGGTCGTGGGTGGGCTCGTTACGGCAGGAACCGATGTCGCGGGAGAGGCAACGACCCGGGTCGTCGGAGACGTCGAACCCCCAGACGTTGAGGCCCCACCCGAAGACAAACCGCTTGGGGCGCTCGACGCATTGAGCGACGACGAACCGTTGGACGACGCCGCTGGAGGAGATGCCGTCGCACCCGATCCTGATGGCGGCGTCGCGGCAGCGTTCGTGGACCCTGCCTGCACCAAGGGATCGGACGGGTCAACGGTTCCAGCAGATGAAGATGCCGATGCGGTGCGAGCGACGTTCGGCGTCGCGAGCTGAGAAACGTTGGCAGCATTGAGCTGTCCCACTGGCTTCGAAGCTCCGACATTGAGGAGTCCGACGTTGGCAGCAACCGCGCCACTGGCGGCAGTCACAAAGATGGCCGTGGCCCCTGCGAAGGTGAGTGCGAGATGCCTGTTCATGGCTCCCACCGTAGGGACCGCTCTGCCAACGCAACCCTCGCGAATGGTTAAGAACTGGCAAAGTCATGCCGCCAATCGCCCCAAAACCAACAATTCCGCCCATGGGGCGCGTGTCGGGCCCACACATGCGTGCCACCCTTAGGTCTGTGAATGTTCTTTTGGTCGAGGATGATGACGCCATCGCCGAGCCGCTCGTCAAAGGTCTCGAGCGTCAGGGCTACGCCGTCCACCGCGAGTCGACGGGACTGGGTGGCGTCGACGCCTTTCGTTCGGGCAGTCCTGTCGACATCATCCTCCTCGACCTCGGACTCCCCGATATCGACGGTTACGAAGTGTGTCGACGTGTGCGTTCAGAGTCGCCCGTGCCGATCATCATCCTTACTGCACGCGGCGACGAGATCGATCGAGTGCTCGGACTTGAACTCGGTGCCGACGATTACATGGTCAAACCATTTGGTTTTCGCGAACTTATTGCTCGAATTAACGCCGTCACTCGCCGAAGCCAAGCGACGGGTGCTCCTACCGAAGACAGTACGCAACTCGCCGGAAACGTCGTCATCGACAACCGCACCCGACGGGTGACCGTAGAAGGTGCGGAAGTTCAACTCACCCGCAAGGAGTTTGATCTTCTTTCCCTTCTTGCCAGCGATCCAGGCGCAACACAAACTCGCGAAACAATTCTTGAACAAGTTTGGGATGCACATTGGTACGGGCCAACAAAGACTCTCGATGTTCACATCGCATCGTTACGCAAAAAGCTTGGCGACCCGACGATCATTGAGACAGTTCGAGGTGTTGGGTTCCGTCTTCGTTCATCACTTGAGAGTGACCCCAACTCGTGACTCGGCGCCTACTCGCCACCTATTTGCTACTCACACTCGTTGTTCTCATCGCCCTCGAGTTACCCCTGGCTCTCGGCTATCGAGATCACCAGATGGACCAGTTGAAATCGGGTATTGAACGCGACGCATTTGTGCTTTCTTCTTACGTTTCCGATTCACTCGGCGGCGGCACTCCCGTTGACCTCAACACTGTCGTCACGAATTACACCGCTTCAACCGACGGAAGAGTCGTCATCGTCAATGCCATCGGAGACGTTCTCGCCGATTCCGAACCAGCAGTTGCTGGACAGCGGAACTTTCTTTCGCGTCCCGAAATTGCCGACGCCCTGAATCGACAGATCGCTACTGGAACGAGGTTCTCAACGACCCTCGGAACCGGATTGATGTACGTCGCCGTTCCCATTTCTGTGGGTGACAAAGTTCTTGGCGCGATTCGCGTCAGTTTCTCTACCGCACAAGTCGATGCGGAAGTTCGCAGGTACTGGTTACTTCTGTTTGGCGCCGGCCTGATCACGCTGCTCCTCGCTGCAGCCCTCGGAGTATTGCTGGCGCGTTGGGTAACCCGGCCAATCGCAGCTCTTCGAGATGCTGCGACACAAATTGGCGAAGGTGATCTTTCTGCTCGTGCCGATGTCGATCGCGGTCCGCCTGAAATCAAAGATCTTGCGCTGGCCTTCAATTCCACCGCCGTTCGCCTCGAAGAACTGGTGACAGCGCAAGAGCAATTTGTTGCCGATGCCTCTCATCAATTACGCACACCCCTCACTGCGTTGCGACTCCGACTTGAGATGCTTGAATTTGATGCCGACGATGCTGCGAATGACGACATCGAAGGGGCCCGCAACGAGGTTCAACGAATGTCGCGAATGGTCGATGGCCTTCTTGCACTCGCACGTGCCGAGCGAACACAAGGCGCCCGTCCAGGTCGGCTCGATCTCGATGACCTGCTGCGCGAACGTGCCGCGGCATGGCAGCCACTTGCCAACGAGCGCGGTGTGGGAATCCTCGCCGAGGACTGCGGCCTCAAAGCACGATGTTCGGCCGACATGCTGAGCCAAGTTCTCGACAACTTGATCGCGAATGCCCTCGAGGTGTCTCCCGAAGGTTCCACTCTCACAATCAGAGCCGCTGCCGAAGATTCACCATCGGGATCGAGCGTCGCAGTTCACGTCATCGACGAAGGCCCGGGTCTTCCTGATGAGCAACGAGAACGAGCCTTCGATCGATTCTGGCGAGCAACCAACGAACGTGGTGAGCTCGGCGGCAGTGGGCTTGGCCTTGCCATCGTCCAGAAACTGGTGGAGTCCGAAGGGGGTAGAGCGGAACTCCGAGCTGCACCCGGTGGCGGCCTCGACGCTGTGGTCCTCCTCGGCAACTAAACCCACTTTGAACCCGGCGATGGAGCCGTTCCATGATCCGCGTGCGAGCATGGCGGGTAGATCCACTCCCCCGGAGGGAAGCCCATGATCACCACCATCGTCGTTCCACTTGATGGATCCGACCTTTCGCACGCCGCGTTACCAATTGCGAATGAACTCGCTGCTGCACTGGAATCCTCGGTGCTGCTTCTTGCTTCAGGTTGGGGAAGCACCGTCGAGGAATTGCAGTCGTACCTCGACGACAAAGCCAACTCTCTCTCAGTTCCATTCGATACCTCAGTTGTTCCTGACACATTCCCCGCTACCGCGATCGCCGATGCCGTGAAGGGAACCGAAGACGCCATCGTCATGGCAACCCACGGCCGCACCGGATTCGGGAAAGCACTCCTTGGTTCCGTTTCGGAGGACGTCCTCAAGCGCTCTGACCATCCGGTGCTTCTGGTCGGACCAGGTGCGAAGACGTTTACGACGTTCAACAACACCACGATGGTTGTCACCACCGATGGCTCGCCCATCTCAGCGATGATCCTTCCCCGCGCCGCCCGCTGGGCAAAGGCATTGTCGATGACGATTGTCGTGCTCTCTGCAACTGCGGCTGGAGGTTCTCCGCTCGGCGGCGCCGAACCTGACGCGCTCGCAAACGCCGTCGAATCAGCGGTCGCATTCTTCACTCGCGAAGGAATTCAGGCACGCTCGGAAACAGTGATCGGTGCAGACGCCGCTGATGCTGTTGCCGGATGGGCCAATGCGAACGGCGTCGCAATGGTCGCCATGGCCACGCATGGTCGCGGCGGGCTCGCTCGGACCGCACTTGGAAGCACCACGATGCGCACAGTGCACAGCTGTCATTGCCCCGTACTCGTACAGAAGCCTGTCGGCTAGAGCCCGAACACTTTCCCAAAGGTTCACGTTCCGCTCACCGGGTTCACCTCGGGTTCGCTTTCGCGCCCACAACACTTTGCAGATCAAAAGTGTTTGAGCGACGCAAGCCGCTAGGAGTCAACGTGAACCCACCCATTGCACGTAGCCTCACTCTCGTGAACGAAACAGATCTCGCACTCGCGACCATCCACCCCGACCGCCACCTCAGCTTTGAAGGCGCGTTCAACTTTCGCGACCTCGGGGGTTACGCAACCGTCGATGGCCGTATGGTGAAGTGGCGCACGCTTTTCCGTGCCGACGCAGTTCATCGACTCCCCGATGCAGAACTCGACCAGCTCGCCGAAATCGGCCTTCGTACGGTGATCGACCTGCGCACTGGTTCTGAAGTTGAGGAAGGTCGTCTTCACGACCCACATCGCGGAATCACTCATGTCCATCTCGACGTACTTGGACAGGTCTGGAAACCTCTTGATCTCGCTGAAGACGCCGATGCCCGAGTTGTGCTCAGTGACCTGTACGTGCACATGCTTGACATCGGAGCACCGGCCCTATCGGACGCATTTCGAACCCTCGCGAATTCCGACAATCTCCCGGCTGTCTTCCATTGCGCAGCAGGCAAGGACCGCACCGGCGTTCTTGCCGCGATGGTGCTTTCTGCGATCGGTGTCGCCGACCATGTGATCGTCGCCGATTATGCGATTTCTGGCGCAAATATGGCCGAACTCATTGAACGACTCAAGCGCGATCGCCCCGAAGCTCTGACTGCGATGAACGACCAGCCTTCGGCGTATCTCGCAGCACCACCCGAAGCGATGGCTCGACTTCTTGAACACGTGAACGCGGAATACGGATCAATGACGGGGTACGTGAACAGCATCGGTATCGATTCCGATGTCATTGATGCACTTGCGTCAAGCCTTCTCGACTGACGAAGTTTTCGTGTTCGTCGTTAGCGGCGCTTACGAGTCACAACAAGCACTGCGATGAGTGCGGCGACCGCTGCGACGATTGCGATCGTCATCTTTGACCGGCCGCTGTCGGAATGAACGACTGGCGCATTGCTCCAGTCAGCGAGATCTGACGGCGCACGCGGTGCAGTGTCGATGAAGATTTCTTCGCCAGCAGCTTCGACAATGACTTCGTCGAGTTCGGCACGAACCTCAACAAGTGCATCGCGGGTGGAAACAATCACATCGTCTCCTGCCGGAGTGATGGAGATATCGGCGTCGGCGGTGTGCACGATGGTGTCGCCACCAGGCGTGACGTCGATATCAATGCCCTCGGGAAGAACGGTTACTTCTGCCATCGCATCGAGGAACGCGTCGACTGGTGCTGGACGATCTGCGGCGGGAGTTGGCCGGTTCCGAGTCTTTTGCGGGTCATACGCCATTGGTTCCTCCGGAGGTTTCGATAGCTGCAGTCTCCGCAGGAGCGGACACCGGCACACCAGACCGTGCCATCTCAGGGACCACCGCATCAAGCAGGGTGTCGAATTCCTGCGCAGCATCGCTCGCACCTTGGCGGGTGCCGAGTCCGTGGATGGGCAGCGACTGCGCCGACGCCTCAGCGACAGCGGCACGCATGTGAACCGGAGCAAATACCTGATCGCCATATTGCTCGAGCAACATCGTGTGCCAGTAATGCGCATCGCGAGTTCGGCCGAGACGGTTGACGGCAACGCCTGCAACTTCAGGACGACCACCGCGACGTGCAGCGATACGCGAGATGGTGAGTTGCACATTCGCAACGCCATCTGATGCCCATGCGCCAGGTTCGGTCACGATGAGCGCGCGATCAGCAGCAAAGAGCCCGTTGATGGTCAGGAGACCCAATGAGGGCGGGCAGTCGATCACCACGAGGTCGTAGTCGTTGCCCTCGAGCGCGAGTTGGAGACGGTCTTGTGCGCCTACCGGGTCGTTTGCCAGTTGCGGCTCACGAGAAGAAAGTGCTGGGGTGCTGGCCAAGACATCGGGGGCACGACCGCCTTCGAGGACCCATGCTGTAGGGACTGCGAGAGAACCCGCAGAACCCGGTCGATCAGCTTCAAGAGCGATATCGACTGTGGTGGCTGGATCCCAGACACCGAGGCCAGACGTGGCATTGGCCTGTGGATCGAGGTCGACCACGAGAACGTTTTTGCCACGGTTGGCGGCAGCAGAAGCAAGGCCCAAGGTGACCGTGGTCTTGCCCACTCCACCCTTTTGGTTCACAACGGCGACGATCGGCATGCCGCAACGCTACGCGGCGAGGCCCTGGTTTCGGGCGATACCGGCAGCAAAAAGGCTGGTTGCGACGGAATAACAACGGTCGAATCGGTGCTGAGAGGGTGCATGACCATCACTGAAGGCCAAACCGTCCCCGAGTTCTCACTCCCCGATCAGGACGGCACCACCGTCACCTCGGCACAACTCCGTGGAGGTTGGGCCGTCGTCTACTTCTACCCAAAGGACGACACACCGGGCTGCACCGCAGAATCGTGTTCGTTCCGCGACAACTTCGAAGCCTTTACCGATGCCGGCGCAAAGGTGATCGGAATCAGTTCCGATTCAGTGGAATCACACAAGGCATTCGCTCAGAAGCACAACTTGCCCTTCACGCTGCTGGCCGACACAGACAGCGCCGTGCGCAAGCAGTTCGGAGTCAGCAAGACCCTTGGCTTGTTGCCGGGGCGAGTCACGTATGTGATCGACCCCAATGGCATCGTTCGCAAGGTGTTCTCGTCGCAGTTCAAGCCGAAGAAACACATCGATGAAGCGCTCGCGGTGATCGGAAAGTCGTAAGTCGCGACGATTCAGGGTTCAAAAGTCGACGACGTTGAATACCGCGTCGGATCGATCACGCCTGCATCGGAAAATCCGCGAGCACGGAGCAAGCACGCGTCACAGTGGCCACAGGCGCCGCCATCAGAGCCAGGGTCGTAACACGACATCGTGGTTCCGTAGTCGACGCCCAATTCCAGACCCCGCTGGATGATCTGCGCTTTGGTCAGATCAATCAGCGGGGTACGAATCCGAAGTCTTCCTCCCTCAACCCCTTCGCGAGTGGCGAGGTTGGCCATTTCTTCGAACGCCGTGATGAATTCAGGGCGGCAATCGGGATAGCCCGAGTAATCAATCGCGTTCACACCGATGAACACATCGTGCGCTCCGCGAGTTTCGGCAACCGCGGTTGCGAAACTCAGAAAGATCGTATTGCGGGCGGGCACGTAGGTGACCGGAACCGAATCGGCGGTGAGATCGTCAACCGATTCATGTTTGGGAACTTCGATTGACGAATCGACAAGCGCGGACCCTCCGAAGGCAGCGAGATCGATGTCGGCGATGAGATGTTCAACGCCCGCAGCACTCGCAGCCGCTGCCGCGCACGCGAGTTCGTCCGTATGACGCTGGCCGTACCGAAAGCTCAACGCAATCGGGGTGAAACCTTCGGATTTCGCAATGGCCAAACACGTTGTGGAATCAAGCCCTCCTGAGAGCAACACAATGGCGATCGGTTGACTCACAGAACGCCGTCCCACACCAAGCGTTCAACAGACATCGGGTCGGAAAGAAGTTCGCGCTCAACATCGAATCGCTGGGTTGGCCTCGTCTTTTCGTCCCACGCTGGCCAACCAGGATCACCATCGCGAGCGAACGACAACCACGCGTCTTGCATCGCAGTTGAAAGTGCATGGAGTTCGTCGCCAACCGGGCCACCGAGGAAAAGTTCCGCACCTTGATTACCAAGCACGCCGAACACAAAGGGGATCTCAAGCGCGTGACAGGACTTCACCACTCCCCCGAACGCTGGCGTCGCCCACGTGAAGAGGTACTGCCAGGTTGGCGTCGTCGATTTCGCTCGCGCTTCGACAAGCCGAATCGCGGGAATCCGGAACGTCGCATCGGTGAGCACGGCATTCCAAAGATCATCCGGCGATGCGTCGGGGCGATCGGCCGCGTAGGCGTCGCGGACCCGGTGGCCAGCACCGAAGATGCGTTCGAGACGTTCAAGCAACTTGGGGTCGTCAAGGCCACCGGGGCTCATGAGCGCAAACAGATTCCACTCGTCGAGATTTGTGCCAGTCATGAACGGAACATCCGCCGCATCGCCGTTCGAGACAGCAACAAGCGGATCAGCAGGCAAGAACTCGCCGTCGACAACAGGCTGAAAGGCCATCGCCAATGCAATCCCCGTGGGACCACCAAGCCCCGACGGATCGTCGTAAAGCTTTGCTTCGACTTTTGTCGCCGCTTTCGCGATGTCGTCGGCCGATGCACTCAACAGACCATCGAGATCGGAAACGCCAATTTTCTCCATGAACTGTTCGGTCATAGCAGCGCCCATTGCTGGCGTGAATGTGTTGTGCGCAGCACCGCTTTGTGCGATTGCTTTGTGGAACAGCCCACGAGCAGCAGGAACGGCGAGAAGCGTTGAGATGCTCATGGCGCCGGCAGACTCACCGAAAATCGTCACGTTGTTGGGGTCTCCGCCAAACGCCGAAATGTTGTCACGCACCCACGCGAGCGCAGCAGCTTGGTCAAGCAAACCGTTCACGCCACTCGAGCGATAGCGCTCATCAAGGTCTCCGAGCCAGAGAAAGCCAAGCGCGCCAAGTCGATAATTCAACGTAACAACGACAACGTCGCCACGAGTTGCCAGCGTTGTTCCGTCGTACCAAGGAGTTGACGACGAACCGTTGATGAAACCGCCACCATGGATCCAGACCATCACCGGACGGGCTCGGTCATCACACCCAGGTGTAAAGACGTTGAGGAACAAACAGTCTTCGCTCGACGAATCTGCAGCATCACCAAGGAATGCAGTGATGCCGCCCGACTCCTGCACCGACATCGCTCCAAACGTTGTCGCATCACGAACGCCGTCCCACGACTCAGGTGGGGCGGGGGCAAGAAAGCGGCGTTCCCCTATCGGCGGCGCCGCATAGGGAATCCCCCGAAACTGGACGATGCCGTCCTTCTCAAGGCCCTGAAGGCCTCCTTGGGCGATGGTGACTGTCGTGGAACTCATGGGGACTCCCTGTCCAGGTGAACGGCGCAACGCTACCGGCGACTCCCGTTCCACGGTCAGCGTCCGGTGAGGGAAATTCGACGACCGACACCTAACGTTGGTCACCGTGACACCGCTACGCCGAGCCCTTCGATTTCTCCTCCCCCTTGGCCTCATTGCCGCCTTTGTGGTGGTCCTGAGAAACGGACGTCTGCAACGCGGCTCCACTGGGCCCGTCCAAAACGGTCGCCGAAGCGCCCGAAACCTCCGCCTTGCCCTGCTCGGCGCAAAGACCGGTGGGGCCTATGCCCGACATCGCGCCCGTCGGGTTTTTGCCGACGCCGGAAAGCGTCGCGAACTTGACCTTGCGTTTGAGATGCAAACCACGCAACAAGTCACCGAAGCACTCGGACAAATGAAGGGTGCGCTCATGAAGGTTGGCCAAATGGCCAGCTACATCGACCAAGGCCTTCCCGAACACGTGCGTGGCGCTCTTGCCGACCTCCAACAGAACGCGCCGCCGATGAGCGCAGAACTCGCGGCGGAAGTCATCCGCGAAGAGTTCGGCAAACATCCGAACGATCTTTTTGAAACGTGGGATCCGACTCCGATTGCATCGGCGTCAATTGGTCAAGTGCACCGAGCGCTTACTCATGACGGCCAAGCCGTCGCAGTCAAGGTGCAGTACCCCGGGGTCGCGGAAGCAGTTGCGTCAGATCTCAACAATGCCGGATTTATCTTCGCTGGCCTCGGAGTCCTATTCCCTGGGCTCGACCATAAAGCGCTCGTCGCTGAACTTCGCGAGCGCGTCGTCGAAGAACTTGATTACGAAATTGAAGCAGCCAACCAACGTGCGTTTGCTGGCTACTACGAAGGCCATCCGACAATCCATATTCCGCATGTTCTTGATGACTACTCAAGTCGCCGCGTTCTCACGACGGAACTTTCTGACGGTGTCCGATGGGACGAACTCCTCACGTGGAGTCAGGAAGAAAAAGATCTCGCTGCTGAAACCCTCTATCGCTTCGCCTTCGGTGGCCTCTATCGACTTGCAGCATTCAACGGCGATCCCCATCCCGGCAACTATTTGTTTCATCCGGGTGGACGCGTCACGTTTCTTGACTTCGGTCTCGTGAAGTACTTCACCGCTGCGGAACTCGACGAGTTTGGCGAAATGATCCAGCACATGGTGATCGAACATGACGCCCCTGCATTTCGCGCAACCGTCGAACGACTCGGACTTCTTCCCGCAGGACTTGATGTCACCGACGCCGATGTCATCGACTACCTCGGACATTTCTACGAATTCGTTGCCGTCGAAGGCGACTTCACCATCACGCCCGAGTACGCCTCAGAAACCGTGCGTCGATTCTTCGACACCAGTGGCCCCTACGCCATCATGCAAAAGGCGGCGAACCTTCCAGGAAGTTTCGTCATCATTCAACGAATCAGCTTGGGGCTCTACGCGATCCTCGGCGAACTCCACGCGACGGGCGACTGGCGCAAGATTGCCGAGGAGCTTTGGCCCTTTGTGGACGGGCCTCCGTCAACCCCCATGGCCCACCGGATTGAAGAATGGCGATGCCTTCGCCACCCCGATGCCAAGGGTGCGATGCTGTCCCGGTGACAAATGCCGACCAAGGGTCTCTCACCAGCGCACACGATCGTTGGGTGGACCGAGATGCTGCCGTCGTATGGCACGGCTTCACCCAAATGTCGACCTACGCGCAGAATCGGCCGATCATCGTCGACTACGCCGAAGGGCGAGAACTCATCGATGTCGACGGCACTCGCTACCTCGACGCCATCTCTTCACTTTGGGTGACAACGCTCGGCCATCGCGTTCCCGAACTTGATGCAGCAGCGCGAGAACAACTCGATCGGGTCGCGCACACCACGATGCTCGGCAACGGAAACCGAATCACGATCGAACTCGCAGAAGCGCTTGCGCCTCGGGTACCCGTAAGCGAGCCGCACTTCCTCTTTGCGTCCGATGGTGCGGCTGCAGTTGAACAGGCAATCAAGATTGCTTTTCAGTACTGGACGAATCAAGGAATCAACGACCGCACTCGCTACCTCACGCTCGGTGGCGCCTATCACGGCGACACCATCGGAGCGATCTCCATCGGAGCTGGTGGATTCGGCACCGATGTCTTCGATCCTCTCCGCTTTGACGTACTGCGCGCTCCTGGTTACGACGATCTGGGTTGGGCAGATACCGCAGTCGCCATGATTCGCGCTCACGCTCATGAACTTGCTGCTGTCGTCATCGAACCTTTGGTGCAGGGCGCTGCTGGCATGTGGATCACCGATCCGGAATCTGTCGAACGAGTTGGCGACGCCTGCAGAGAACATGATGTTCTGCTTATTGCCGATGAAGTCGCAACTGGATTTGGCCGAACCGGAACGCTGTTTGCCACAGAACAGTGCCGAGTTCGCCCCGACATCATGTGCATCGGAAAAGGCCTGACTGGCGGTTACCTCGCCATGGCAGCAACCGTCGCATCTCGGCGCGTCTACGAAGCCTTCCTCGGGCCAGATCTCAGCGAGATGACCCTCTACCACGGGCACTCATTCTCTGGAAACGCACTAGCGGCCGCTGTCGCACTTCGTCACCTTCAATTGTTCGAAGAACTCGACGTGCTTGCCAATGTCCGCGAGCGCTCATCGCAACTTCGCGCTCGACTCGAAGTACTCGCGAGTGGAAACTCTGCGATTAAAGAGATTCGCCAACATGGACTCATGGTCGGCGTGGAACTTGCTCCGCCCGAAGACGGTCTTCGTTGGGGCCGCCTGGTGTGCGCCGCATCGGTGAACCGTGGCGTACTTTTGCGACCTCTCGGCGACGTCGTCGTCCTCATGCCCATCCTCACGTCAACCGCTGAAGAGATCGACCGCATCGTCGACTCACTGGAAGCATCGATCAACGAGGTTTGCGCTCAGTGAGCGACAGTCATTCCGCCGATTGGTCAGAGTGGTTCGATTCCCAAGAGACCGAGATTCGAAACAGCGGTCGATGGCGCGCACCGAGGTCCTTTGATGCTCACGGAGCAGTGGGCGAGCTCGAAGGTCGAACAGTGGTCTCCTTCGCTTCAAATGATTACCTCGGGCTCACGGCACACCCACTCGTGCAAGCAGCCGCAATAGAAGCAACCACTCGTTGGGGCGCCGGTTCAGGGGCATCGCGCCTTGTTGTTGGATCCCGCCCAATCCACCACGAACTCGAAGACGCAATCGCACAGTGGCGAGGAACCCAAGCCGCAGTTCTGTTCCCGACCGGGTTCGCGGCCAATCTTGGTTTGCTCGCGACGCTGGGCACTGCAGGTGTCGTCATTCATTCCGATGAACTCAACCACGCGTCAATCATCGATGGTTGCCGCATGGCTAGAGCGAATGGCGCCGTCGTGCATCCGTACCGTCACCTTGACCTCGATCAACTCCAGTCCAACCTTGCTTCGAACTCGAGTGCACGCCAAGTTGTCGTCACCGACACCGTGTTCTCGATGGACGGCGATGTCGCCCCTATCGATGATCTTGCCTCGCTCTGCGCGCAGCATGGAGCACTCCTCATCGTCGACGAAGCCCATGCAGTGCTTGAGCACTCGCCCGCCCCGGTCGTCAACGGCGCACTCGTCATTCAGGTTGGAACCCTGTCGAAGACTCTCGGCGCGCTCGGCGGATTCGTCGCCGGCCCCCGTTCACTCGTCGATCTTCTCGTCAACCGAGCTCGCACCTACATCTTCACCACCGCCCCCAGCCCCGCCGACTCAGCCGCTGCACTCGCCGCGATCAGAATCCTGCAGTCAGCGGAAGGTGACGCTCTTCGAGAACGATTGCATCAGCACATCAACCGAGTGCTTCCCGGCCATCCATCCCCGATTATTCCGGTGATTCTTGGCGACGAGGCTGCGGCGCTTGCCGCCTCACAGCAACTTCTCGAACTTGGCTTGCTTGTTCCCGCCATTCGACCTCCCACCGTTGCGGTGGGATCAAGCCGACTCCGAATTGCCCTTTCCGCGGCCCATACTGATGAGCAGATCACTGCACTTGTTGATGCTCTACGGGTACTGGAAACGGACGGTGGACAATGACATTCGACGGATTACGACCACAGAACCTTGTCGTCGTTGTCGGCACTGGCACTGAGGTCGGTAAGACCTACGTCACTGCACGCCTGTTGCGCGACCTTCGCTCCAAAGGTGTCGATGTCGCAGCGCGCAAACCAGCGCAGTCGTTCGATTCCGATGACGCGCTCACCGACGCTCACTTGCTCGCCGACGCTTCGGGCGAATCCCCAAACGACGTGTGTCCCCGTCACCGCTGGTATCCCATCCCTATGGCACCTCCCATGGCTGCCGATGCGCTCGCCCGTCCGCAGTTTTCGGTCGAAGATCTCGCCTCAGAAATTCAGTGGCCACTTCCCGCTCCAAGTGTCGCGTTTGTTGAATCGGCTGGAGGAGTTCGTTCACCACTCGCATCGAACGGCGATTCGATCAGCCTCATCGAAATTCTTCAACCCGACATCGTGTTGCTTGTCGCCGATGCTGGACTCGGAACAATTAATCAGATCATCCTCAGCCTTGAAGCCATCAATAGCGGTGCTCATGTCGCCACCCCGATCGTCGTTCTCAATCGATTCGATCCTGCCGATGACCTCCACAAGCGCAATCGCGATTGGCTCACCGAACATCTTGAAGTTGATGTTCTCTCGAGCGTTCCAACGGTTCTCGCCAGAATCTCCCCCCGCTAGCACTGAGATTTTCAGCAATTCGCCACAGGTTCTGCTCCCGATCAGGCGAATTCAGTCGGTCACCGGTACGGTCATCCCGGGCGAACATCGATGAGATTGAGCGAGGGGGCGGGGCGATGATTAAAGCAACAGAACGGCCGGCCTCCGCACCAACAGACCTCACCCTCGCCGAAGCAGCCGAGACTCTCGGCGTTCATTACATGACTGCGTACAAGTACGTCCGCACCGGGCGACTCGCCGCCACAAAGCTTGGCGGAGGGTGGCGAATCTCGAAGGACGCGCTCGACGAGTTTCGCTCTTCACCATCGCCGCGCGCATCAGGCGAGCGCGTTGATTGGTCGGCTCGGCTTGGCGACCGTTTGACTGCAGGCGACGAAGCAGGCGCTTGGAATGTGATCGAAGCATCGATGGCTTCTGGTCTCACCCCAATCTCGGTCTACCTGGACGTCCTCGCCCCCTCTCTCGCCGCGATTGGCGCGGGTTGGGCGGTCGGAGAAGTTTCAATCGCCGAGGAACACCGTGCGACAGCAGTAACAAATCGTCTCATCGGTCGCTTAGGTCCGCAGTTCAATCGCCCGGGACAAACTCGCGGCACCATCGTGATTGGAGCAGTAGCCGGCGACCAACACGCAGTGCCGATCGCAATGGCCGCCGACCTTCTTCGCGGACGTGGATTCACAGTCATTGATCTGGGCGCCGACAGCCCGATCGAATCCTTCATCGATGCCGCCACCAGCGCGGATCGACTTGTGGCAGTTGGAATCAGCTCAAGCACTGCCGGAGTTGATGACAACGTGATCGCCACCGCCGACGCGCTTCGAGATCAGATCGGCTGCCCCATCGTGATCGGCGGACATGGGATCGAAGCAGATGCTCGCCGAGCTCATGCCGATGCGATCACGACATCAGCCAACGACATGCTCGAGGCATTCGATCGCATTGCCCGGGACGCAGCCGAGAACTAACGGTTGGTCAACCAGGAGCCGGAGTTACTGCTGGTCTTCCTGCAAGAACTTCGACAATGTTCTCGCAACACAGCCGAACCATGTCACCTCGAGCCAGGGTTGACGCCGAGCCGAGGTGCGGAGCAAGAACAACATTGTCGAGTGTCAGCAAACCCTCGGTGATCTTCGGTTCGAATTCGTAAACGTCGAGACCAGCAGCGGCGATTCGGCGATCTCGGAGAACATTCACCAATTCCGCCTCGTCGATCACTGCGCCACGACCAGTGTTAACGAGCACTGCCGTCGGCTTCATGAGACCGAACGCACGGGAATTGAACATGTGCCGACTCTGATCGTTGAGAGGCGCGTGCAACGAAATGAAATCGCTGCGCCGAAGAAGATCGTCCAGCGCAACGAACTCAGCATCAAGGGAATCTTCAATCTCCGATTCGACACGGTTGCGGTTGCAATACACAACGTGCATACCGAAACCCTGTGCTCGACGAGCAACTGCTTGCCCGATTGCACCCATACCCACGATGCCAAGGGTTTGATTGCGAAGCGGCTCACCGAGCAGTTGCGTTGGTGACCAACCCGTCCACTCCCCTGCTCGAACTAAGCGCTCGCCGGCCCCGAGGTTTCTTGCTGCGGCGAGCAGAAGTGCCCATGCAAGATCGGCGGTCGCGTCAGTCAGGACACCTGGTGTCGTGGTGACTTCGATTCCTCGCTGACGAGCAGCAGCGACATCGATGTTGTCGAATCCGACTGCGTAATTCGAGACGACCCGCAACGCGGGAGCCGCTTCAAGGAGCTCCGTATCGATCCGATCGCTCAACATGCACAAGAGCGCGTCGGCTCCTTGGACGCCGGCCATGAGTTCTTCGCGCAAAAGTGGGCGATCCTCATTGTTCGCTCGAACCTCGAAACCAGATTCGATGAGCACGTTGATGCCGGGATCGGGCAATGGGCGGGTGACAAAGACAACAGGAGCCATACCAAACCGTGGCACAAGTGCGTCAGTCGATAGCGCCAATCACAGGAGCATCAACAAAAGTGACAGGGGCTTCGAATGCGGCGCGTCTCGCGACCCTACGAAGAGCCCCAAGAACGGGACGGCCGGCAATCACAATAAAAAGCGCGCTGAAGATGGCACGGGGGATGTCGAATCCGAACGAGGTCGTGATGTGAAATCCCCAGAATCGACGCAGATTTTCGGTGAGTGAATCGCCTGCCACATAGGACACCGTGGTGTCACCGGAGCTCACAAACGGCCAGAACCAAAGATTCATGACGAGGCCGAAGGCCAACGCAGAAATCGCTGCGTACGTCGCCAACATCGCGATCTCAACCCGACCGCGTGCAGGCGGAAGGCACCCAGCAAAGAAACCAATCCACGCAGCGCCGAACATCTGAAACGGCAGCCATGGACCAACGCCACCAGTGATCAATGCGCTCACAAAGAGCGTGAGCGCCCCAAGCACAAACCCAAAGCCACGACCGAAGACCCGACCAGCGGGCACCAACAAGAAGAAGACCGGCTCGAATCCGGCAACACCCCCGCTCGGCAATCGAAGAACCGCTCCGCTGGCAGCGAGGACGCCCAAAAGTGCAACCGATTTCGCATCGAGCGAACCATCAGCCAATTCCGCGAGGATCACACCAATCAAGAGCGGAATAAGGATGACGAAGATCCAGGGCGCATCACTGCTGTGAGATGAATCAAGAGACGAACTCGCCGACGCAAACAACGGCCACGCAAACGCCACAATCCCGAGAGCGAATGCCGCTATCAGTAACACCCACGACGTGAGGCCAAGACGAACCGCATCGACGCGGCGCGGTGTTGCGATGGTCATGAGTAGGAACTATCGCTTGCCGCAGCAAGCGCCAATTCAACCTCGTGAACTGTCAGAAGTGCCAACGGGGCGAGAACTTTCGCTACCTGCGGCGCGAACACAGGCGAATGAACCACGACGTCGCGAGCCGGGCCGTCGGCAACCACTTCTCCTTCAGCGAGCACGATGCATCGATCGGCAACAGCGGCAACAACTTCAACATCGTGAGTCGCGATAACGACGGCATGGCCATCGGCCGCAAGTTGCGCAAGAACTTCAACCAGTCGCTGCTTTGCTCCGTAATCAAGGCCGCGAGTGGGCTCGTCAAGCAAAAGCAGCGGCGGTTCAGAGGCCAACACGATCGAGAGGGCAAGGCCAAGACGCTGTCCCTCTGACAGATCACGAGGGTGCATCGACGCATCAACGCCAGGGACGATGCGATCGAGAACGGTTCGAGTCGTTCCATGCACCAAACCGGCGTCTCGATCGGAGGCGCTGCATTCCGCCGCCACGGTGTCGTGGTAGAGCAACACACCACTGTCTTGCGGCACCAAACCGGCAACGCGGACCACATCGCGAGCCGAAAGGCGGTGAGGAACCGACCCCATTACCTGCACCGCTCCCGCAGCAGGCTCACGCAGTCCCACAAGATGGTTGAGCAGCGTTGACTTGCCCGCACCGTTTCGACCCATGAGTGCAACGACTTCACCAGCACGAAACTCAAGATCAACACCACGAAGCGCAGTGATGGGCCCATACGAGGCCTGCAGCGAATCAGTCGTCGCAACGACATCGCCGAGTGACCGGACGGCACGACTGAAGACCTCGGTACCGACGGAAGCAAGTTGATCGCGAAGTGGACCAGCAACACGACGTGCATCTCGAACCGAAAGGGGAAGCGGAGACCAACCCGCGAGGCGCCCCAACTCAACTACCGGAGGTGCCACAACTGATTCGCCAAACACTTCGGCCGGCGTTCCAACCACGACCGGGCGCCCATCGCCAGGCACCATCACAATGCGATCGGCATATTGCACAACTCGTTCGAGCCGATGTTCAGCAATCAACACGGTGATGCCAAGGTCATGTACCAAACGCGTCAGAGCGGCAAGAACTTCTTCCGCCGCAGCTGGGTCAAGTGCCGACGTCGGTTCATCAAGCACAAGAACTCGTGGACCGGCGGTAAGCACCGAGCCAATCGCAACTCGTTGCTGCTGACCACCAGAAAGCGACGCAAGAGGGCGATTGCGGAGTTCATGCAAACCAAGGAGATCAAGAATGTCTTCGACGCGTCGTCGCATGACGTCAGGAGCAACGCCAAGGTTCTCCATCGCGTAGGCCAATTCATCTTCAACGTAGTCAGTCACAAAACCGGCCGCGGGATCTTGGCCAACGACACCAACGACATCGGCAAGATCGCGCGGAGCGACATCCGAAGTTGTTCGACCATCGATCACGACCGAACCTGAGAGAACTCCACCTGAGAACCGCGGCACCAAACCATTGACCGCTCGAAGAAGCGTCGACTTACCCGAACCAGTCACACCGACGACGAGACAAAGCTCGCCTTCGGGTACTTCAAACGAAACATCGAACAATGTGGGCGAGGTCGCTTCGGGATAGGTGATGGTGACGTGCTCAAACCTGATCATGCCGCGACCACCAAAGGTGCAGCCGTTGAGGCGAGCGTGGGTGGATGCGGAGCAAACCAGGCCGGCAGGGTTCCAACGAGCAGACCGACCACAGCAACGAACGGAACGGCAGGGACCTCAAGCGGATTGGTGGATGGACTCAGCGCATCGCCCAGACGTCCGACAATGACGAACGATCCAAACGCAACGAATCCAGCGAGCGAAACGATCCACTCGGGTGCCACCCACGGGTCTGGTCGATAGCGAGTTCGCGTAGACGATTTGCCGCCAGCAACGAGCGCGCCGAGAAGTGCAACGGCGCCCAACGCAAGTGCGGGGATACGAAACAGCGCCGGAGCGCCGGGATCAAGGAGCCCGTAGGAACCAACAGCAATCGCGACAAGGCCAAGTAACACGAGACCGATTGAACGGCGACGGACCGAAGCAGAACTTGAACCACGTCGTCCGTACCCACGACTGTCCATTGATGCGGCGAGGGCAACCGCTCGGTCGAGAGCGCCTTCAAGCACCGGGAGGGCAGAGGCGGTCCACGCTCGTACGCCACGATCAGATCGACCACGTAATCGACGCGCTTCACGAACTTGGCGGGACGAAACAATCGCCTGCGGCGCAAACGTAAATGCGATCGTAACTGCAACACCTGCTTCGTAGAGGACAGTCGGAAGGGCGCGGAGCATGCGATAGGGACTGCACAACGAAGTTGCCGCACCAAAGCACGCCAACACAGCGGCAAGTCGAAGACCTTGGTAAAGGGCAGCCATCAACGATTCAACCGTGACAGGCCCGCCGAGGCTTACACCAGCAGCCCATCCGGGAAGCGTGACTTCTGGAATGGTGAACAACGTGGTGCCCGGAACGCGCACGCCAAACAGGATTTGGAACACAAGGCGAACAATGATCACGATCATTCCGAGCCGTAAAAAGCTGGCAAATGATCGCGACCACGGAACATCGGCACGGCGGGACACCACAACCCAGCCAGCGACCGCAACGATGAGACAAAGAAGAACGGGATTGGTCGTGCGCAACGCACACGCGGCCAATGCCACGGCCCACAACCACCACGCACCCGGATGAAGGAGTCGAGGCGCCGTCATCGAGACCTGCGCGTCTGCACCCACGCTCCACCCGCCATGACCGCAATCAGGCCAAACACCGCAGCGATGCCGATCCAGCGACCGGCCGTCGAATGCGTTGAGCTCGATGCTGCAAGAGCGACGTCTCCAACGACAACGGGTTCAACAGCAGACGTCGCAGACGTTAAGACGCCAGAGGTTGCACCAGTGATCGGATCGATAGTTACGTCGCCACCAGAAAGCGCAGTCGATGCAGTCGTTCCTCCGGTGCTTGCGCCAGACGGCGTTCCGGTTGCCGAACCCGATGCGGGCAGGGACGGAAGTTCAGGAGCAGGCGCGAGTGCAGGTGAGAGTGCTGGAAACAACGACAGCGAGGGACCAATACGTGGCGTCGGATCTTGTCCGCAACCGCATCCGCCTACAACAAATCTCCAGCCCTCAATCGCCCCGTCAGCAAGACGCTTCGTAAACGGATTGCTGTTTCCGTAATTCCAATTGCCACCGGCTTCGAAGAAATAGGCCCAGTAGCCAAAACCGCTCGAACTCTTATCGCCGCAGCCAGTCGCAGGACGACCATCGATCGCGCACAACAAACCACTCGATCCGTATCGGGGAGAACCAGTTCCGAGTTCGCTGCCCCTTCGGGCCAGCAACTGAGATCCAGTCGTTCCTGCGGGCACGACCAAACACGTTGCGGAGGCGCCTCCACCAAGATCAGATGAATCAACGACAAGCACGACGCGAATCTCGCCATTGGTTAACGGACCAGAACACGACGACGCGCTCGCGTTGCCAGCAGAACTCATGAGCATGCCAGCAAGGGCCACGACACCCACAAGCGCAGCAGCCATCGCCCGAGACGCGCGCATCTGATGCAAGCGCTTGGTTGCAATCGATGGAAGCTGATGGTTCACGGTGCGGGGCCACTCGGGGTGTGTTGGTGCCGGAAAAGGGTGCGAGACCCGACCGGACCACGGACCAAGGCCGCCGACCGAACCGAGCCCCACCTTCCGTAATCCGACGACGGTCTTGTGATGGAGCATTTCCCCCCGAGCAGGCAGTCCGGCTCGTGGCCGCCCAAAGAATCTCTTCGGAGGCCACCTACGGTTGCGGGTCAGCGCCGGAATCAGACCGGCTTCCCCTACTGCGGTGGGTCAAGTTGTGCCCCCACCCCACCACACAGGTGGCCCGCCGTCAATCACCCTGCACACCACTCCCCCGACAGGCGGTTTCGCGGCGTCCACCCCTATCCTCAGACCATGACCCCCGAGCCGACTCTGCCCCCCGGGCTGACAGCCGTCGCCGAAGCACTCGGTTCTGCGCTGGGCGACTTGCGCGTCCGAGTCGGCCGAGAACTCCGCACACTGATCGCTGGAGACAATCCTCCGGTCCGAGATCTCACCAAGCCCATCGAGGGTGATCTCGGTCTTTTCGGCCCCGACAGCGTCACCTGGCGAGTCCATTCCGATGGCTCGATGCTCATCGCAGGCGTTCGTGCGATTCTCGTGCAGACGATGCACCCACTCGCGATGGCGGGCGTTGCCGACCATTCCGATTACCGACGTCATCCCCTTGATCGCCTTGCCAACACCAGCCAATTCGTTGCTGCCACCACCTTCGGCACAACCGAACAAGCCGAAGCCGCGTTCGCACTCGTGACCCGCGTCCATCAACGCGTTGTCGGTACGGCCCCCGATGGTCGCGAGTACTCGGCGAACGATCCCCACTTACTTTCGTGGGTGCACCACGCCGAGGTCGATTCCTTCCTGCGCACCTACCAGCGTTACGGGGCAACGAAGCTGAGCTCGGTTGAAGCCGACCGCTATGTCAACGAAATGGCCGTCATCAACGACGGACTCGGTGGCGAGTACGCCGCACGTTCGGTTGCCGAACTCGACGAGTGGATGCATGAGATTCGCCCCGAACTCGAAGCCGGTCAACAAGCGCGTGACGCAGCCCGCTGGCTCATGCTTGCTCCGCTTCCACTTTCCGCCCGACCCGCCTACGCCGTGATCGCACCCGCCGCAGTCGGCTTGCTTCCAACGTGGATGCGCGAAGAACTCAAATTGCCACTCGTTCCGGCGCTTGATCCGCTTGTCGTTCAACCTGCCGCTCGTGCGCTTATTCGCACGCTCACGTGGGCAATTGAAGGCTCATTCGAGGTTGACGCAGCGTAAGCACGAAGAGCGGCGATGCGTCTGTCGGTTCAGACGCCGTAGCCACCATCGATGTCGAGCATCTGGCCAGTGATGAAATCGGCTCGGTCCGAAGCGAGGAAACACACGGCTTCGGCAATATCGACTGCGTCACCGAACTTGCGAAGGGGAATGTTGCGCATGGTGACTTCAAGTGCCGCGTCATCAAGATCGCCCGAGGCCATGAGTCGCGCCGCCATTCCATCTGTGAGCATTCCCGGCCCAACGCAGTTCGCACGAACTCCGAAACGCCCTTCTTCTGCAGCAAGTGCGCGCACGACGGCTTCAACTGCACCCTTGGTCCCTGAGGACAATCCGTCGCGAACTGGATAACGACGCGTTGCTGCTGTGGTTACCGCAACGATGCTTCCGCCGACCTTTCGAAGATGCTCAAGCGCTGGTTGAACGACATTGAAGAACGCAACCGCTTCACCTTCAATCTGCGCTCGGTAGGCGGAAGGTTCCACCCGACTGAGATGAACTTGAGTGACGTGCGGCCCGGCAGCGTGAACAAGCGTGTGGATTCCACCGAACTCCGCGACTGCAGTTGAAACAACCGATGCAGCGATGGACTCGTCGACGAGGTCGGCCGGCATCGCCATGACGCGAACGTCGAGATTGGAAAGTTCAGCGATAATCGCATCAGCAGCGTCACGGTTCGATCGGTACGTGAAAAGCACGTCGCTGCCACGTTCAGCCAACATGCGCACGATTGCGGCACCAATGCCGCCGCTTCCACCTGTCACCAACGCTGCACCAGTGCGGCCTGCGAAATCGTTCACGAGTACTCCCCAGTTGAGACGTGAGAGAACACCGTACCTGTCGACACCCGTCGCTCTGTGCGTCGGACAATCCCATGCGACAAACTCACGGGATGAACCGACCAGGGGGCGAGCCGCTCCGAATTTGTTTCGTCTGTCTCGGAAACATCTGCCGCTCCCCTACCGCCGAAGGCATCATGCGTTCGCTTGTCGATGACGCTGGCCTCTCCGCGTCCATAGAGGTCCACAGCGCGGGCACGGCCGGATGGCACCGCGGCGAACTCCCCGACGACCGAGCACGCGCTGAGGCGCGACGTCGCGGAATCGACCTGACATCAAGAGCCAGCACCTTCCATCCAGGCGATGCGTCGTTTTACGACCTCGTTTTGGCCATGGACCGAGCAAACGAACGCGACCTACGTGACCGAACCGATCCCACGTTGCATGAACGAATTGCCCGCCTCCGCACATTTGACCCTGCTCTTGCACCAACCGACCCTTGGGATGGCGACGTGCCCGACCCTTGGACGGGCCGTGAGGACGGCTTCATTGAGGTCTATGACCTCATCGACGCAGCCTGTCGTGGACTGCTCGTTCACATTCAAGAGAATCAACTCGTCTAAGCGGTCGCCCTCAATCCACAGAACCTCGGCCGTAGTATCGGACGTGTGACGGCATCGGCTACAGAGACTGCGAGTAGTTCTTCGCCGAGCGTCTCCGAAAACGACCCTCAGCCACCAGTTGATCGCCGTCTGGTCTACCTCGTCGTTGCTCTACTCATCATCAGTCTTGGATGGTTGCTGTACCGGCTCGTGACGTCTGATTGGTTGCCTATTGGCGACTATCGAACGCTCCAACTTCGCGTAGCCGATGTCGGTGGCTCCGAAACACCGATTGTTGGCATTTACTCGCGGTATCAATGGAACCATCCGGGCCCGATGCTGCTCTATGCACTCGCGCTTCCCTATCGTTTGAGCGGGTCGTCGCCTGTTGGACTGCTTCTTGGCGCACTTGCCATCAATCTTGGAGTCATCGCTTCAACGCTCTGGATCGCAGCACGCGCCGGACGACGAACTTTCGTGCTCGTCGGCTTCTTTCTCGCGCTGCTCTGCTTCGGAATGAACCCCGCCGGTCTTGCCGACCCTTGGAATCCGGAATTTGTCATCCTCGCAGTGTTTGCGACAGCGATCGCGAGCTGGCGCGTGATCTTTGGCGATCGTGTTGCTGCCGTACCGCTCGTTCTCATTGGGTCTTTCGCCGTGCAATGCCATGTCGGCAGCGCATTGCCCGTCGCACTCCTTATTGCCATTGCCGCACTCGCTCTTGTCGTGCGATCAGTTCGGGGAACGAACCGCTCACACGATCGGCGAACTGCACTCATCGCCGCGGTCGTCGCAGTCGTCTGCTGGATCCCTCCGATCATTGAGCAGTTCATTCACTCGCCAGGCAATCTCCGATTGATCTATGGATTCCTGCGTAACCCTCCCCTCGCAACAACAGGATTTGCGACGGGGGTTCGCATCATGTTTCGGTTCCTTTCGATCCCGGGCAACTGGGTTCGAGGCACGGAACCCACGCTCATTAACTCCGCTATCAACACATCGGGCTGGGCAATTCCATGGGCACTTCTTGCATTGTGTGTCGCTGCTTGGTGGGCGTGGCGCAAGCGCTGGCGCAATGAACTTGCACTTTGCGGCATCGCTGGGGCGCTGGTTTTTACCGGAGCGATAGCAGCATCCCGAATTGTTGGCACACCATCGCCGTACTTGCTCCGGTGGATGTGGTCGATCGCCGCAGTCACATGGCTCGCGGTCGCCGCTGTCGCGTTGCGACAGATTGCACTCTCAAGGTTCGGACGCCGCCACGCGAACAATCTTGTCGTTGTTGCCACAATTTTGGTACTGGTGACAATGCTTGTTCGCGGCGTCAACCTCACACCACTTCGACTTTCGAACAGCTGGACCCGCGCTATCGCAGCACTAACACCGCCGGCCCTCGATGCGATCAAGGAACTCCCCGGACCGATCTATTTGGGCGATGGTTACGGGCTCGATGGATCAGCGGGCCTCGACCTTTTGGCAAGAGCAGAAGAAGTCGGAATCGATGTGCGCCGCGGCCCAAGCTGGGCCTACATCTACGGCGACAACCGAACCATCGAGCGTTCGCAAGCGGCATCGGAAGTGTTGTTCCTCACCGAATCAGCACGCCTCGAAACCCAATCTGATCCTTATTACCGAGAGATCTTCACCTACGACCCACTCTCACCAGATCAGCGCGCGGAGTTCGATGCGCTCGTTGCAAAGCACGCAGGCTTCGATCACCCCGCGGGATTGTCGCCCGCAGCTATCGCCCGTGGTCAAGAACAACTCCTTGAGAAATGGGTGCAAACCGAACTCGCAGCGAAATCTCCGAGCGCAGATTTCAAGCGATACCTGAAATTGTTGCTTGACGGCCCGGTCGTTTCGATCTTCGTCTCGAACGGCCCACCTCGCTGAAGCAGTACGGCTTCCAACGCCAAGGCACTCTTGCCCTGCGGAACTAGCATCACCTCGTCGTGACCGCTGCTCCTGCCTCCACTCCTGCGTCTGGCCAAGCCAAGAGGCTCCGACCCCGAGCTCGACTCGCGGTTCTCGCCGGACGCACCGTTGCTTGGGCATCTCGTGTGGTGCATTTCGGAACTGGTTCGGTCATTGGCGGTCGCGTCTCGCTTCTCATCGACCGAAATCTTTTGGCAGAACTCACTGTGTCTCGCGAGGTCGCCATCGTCAGCGCGACAAATGGCAAAACGACCACGACAAAACTTCTGTCGACTGCACTCGGTTCTCAGGAACCAATCGTCTCGAACTGGCTGGGCGCCAATATGACTCCTGGCATCGTCGCCGCCCTCGCCGCAACCAATTCGACAGACACCGCCGTGCTCGAGGTCGACGAACGTTGGGTTGATTCCGTCCTTCGCGCGACAAACGCGAACACCGTTCTTCTTCTGAATTTGAGCCGAGACCAACTCGACCGAACGCAGGAAGTGCGCAAACTGGCCGAACAATGGCGGAAGGCTCTTGCCGCCACACCCCCACGCACCGTCATTGCAAATGCCGATGATCCCCTCGTGACATGGGCGGCACTCGCCGCACCACGCGTCACCTGGATTGCAACGGGGCAGGAATGGACCGCCGATGCTGCAGGTTGTCCAGCGTGTTCTGGTCGAATCGACTTCGTCGGAACGCAATGGGCGTGCACCTCATGCGACCTCAAACGTCCGTCCGTCGATGTCATCGTCGACGACAACGACATTTCCATCGCCGGTCGCAGTTTTCGTTCGCCATTGGCGCTCCCCGGCCGCGTAAACCGAGTGAACGCTGCCTTTGCACTTGCCGCATCGACAGCGATGGGTGCCGACCTTGATGCAGCATTCGACGCACTCGACGATGTCACTGAGGTTGCCGGCCGATATCGCGTTGCTGATCTCAATGGCACCAAGATCCGTCTGCTTCTCGCCAAGAACCCCGCCGGGTGGCATGAAGCCCTTGAGTTACTTGAGGGGCCATCAACGCCGCTGATCATTGCCATTAATGCCCGTATCGCCGACGGCCACGACCCTTCTTGGCTTTGGGATGTCGCGTATGAACGCGTTGGCGATCGATTTGTCATCGCAATCGGTGAGCGACGTCACGACCTCGCAGTTCGTTTCCGCTACGGAAACATTTCTCATGTTGTCGCCGACAGCATCGAAGAAGCCATCGAGTTTGTTCGCCAGTCGCCGGATTTCGACACAAATGTTCCCGTTGATGTCGCATCGAACTACACCGCATTCCAGGACCACCTCGAAAAGGTTGGTGGCGTGCTGTGACGCAGACTCCTAACTTCACCCGAACCGACTCTGCCGTTCGAATCGTTTCGCTGTACCCCGACCTTCTCGGCACTTACGGAGACGGGGGCAATGCACTGGTTCTTTCACGCCGTCTCGAGTGGCGCGGAATCGCCGTTGAGCACATCACTGTTGATGCTGGTGCACCTATTCCTGATTCTGCCGATCTCTACCTCGTGGGCGGCGGCGAAGACGGACCACAGGTCCAAGCCACACGCGAACTCGACCGCAGCCAAGGACTTCATCGTGCTGTCGACAAGGGCGCAGTCGTGCTCGCCATTTGTGCGGGCATGCAGATCCTTGGCCACCGATTCCCCGATGCGACAGGCGCCACCCGAGATGGCCTCGGTCTCCTTGACTGTGAAACCGTACGAGTCGATCGCCCTCGAGCTGTCGGCGAACTCCTCACAACAGACGCCAAACTCACGACGCGCCACGGCCTCGTCGAACTTGGGCCGCTAACGGGCTTCGAAAACCATGCGGGACGAACGGTTCCAGGACCGACATCACTCTCCCTCGCTTCGGTCGAAGTCGGCGAGGGAAACGGTGATGGCTCTGAAGGCGTTATCACCGGAACTGTCGTCGGCACCTACCTGCACGGGCCAGCACTCGCACGCAACCCGCGTCTCGCCGATGCACTCCTTGAGTGGATCGTGGGTCCGAACGCGATGACACCGCTCAACGACACCGACGTCAACGAACTTCGATCAGAACGCATTCATGCAGCCCGCGACCACGAGCTCGCGCCGCGTCGATCGTGGCGCGACGTTTTAAAGCGATCATGAAACCCGATCTCGTGGGTTCTCAGACAGCGTTGCGAAACCGCATACACGCAGTACTACTGACGATTTCTCTACTCCTTCTGTTGCTTGCGGATGTTCTCGCGTTTAATCAACTCGCGACACAGTCAGCGACCGATGCGATTCTCCAAGTCATCGTGTTCGCCGTTGGCGGCGCCGGATTTTTCGAGTTTCTGCGCCGAACGCTGTGTTCCACAACTACTCGTGGTCGATGGTCTGGAATCATTCCCGGAGCAATGAGCGCCGCTGCGCTCATTGCGTGGCGCACGAACGCTCCTCTCGGCTGGCTCGTCATCATCACGATCGCCAGTGCAGCCTTCCTTGCCGTCATCGCCTTCCGTTCCCTCGGGGGCTCTGGGAGCGCCGAAAGTTCCGAATCCACCCAGATCATCGGTCTTCTGTGTCTCGCCCAGACAATTGTCCTTCTGTACGTTGCAGCCCTTGCGACGATCGACGGCAGTTCCGTCCTCTTCGCCTGAGCGCTCGTGGCGATTGCCTCTCCACGAGTCAGCAATTCCGCGTTCTGACCGGGCGCAAAATGGTTGCCAACGCCTATCGTGTGGCCATGACACTCAATGTTGGAGACACCATCCCTTCCATCGATCTCTTTGTCATGGGCGAAGCCGGACCCGAAAAGGTCAACACCGCCGATGTCCTCGGATCAGGAAAAGTTGTTCTATTCGCCGTCCCCGGAGCATTCACACCGGGCTGCTCAAAGGTTCACCTTCCTGGCTTCGTCCAGCAGGCGAATGAACTCACAGGCAAAGGCGTCGACCGCATCGCTTGCATCTCCGTCAATGACGCGTTCGTCATGGGAGCGTGGGGCGACGACCAGCAGGTTGGCGACTCAATCACCATGCTCGCCGATGGCAACGGTGACTTCACCCAAGCCATGGGCCTCGTCATGGATGGCAGTGGCTTCGGACTTGGTATTCGGTCAAAGCGCTATGCCGCGATCATCGAAGACGGAGTCATCACAAATCTTGACGTCGATGAAAACGGTGGCGTCGAAGTCAGTTCTTGCTCAGCAGTGATCGGTCGTCTGTAAAACCTGTCCTGCCAATCTCAAACGATGCAGTACTCGCTCAGGTCTGGGTTCCGCCCAGGCCTGAGTTTCGTTTTCGCTCAGAGCGACCGGCCGGCCAGGTAGCCAGTACGCACGGCACCTTCGATGTAGCCAACGGAACCCGCATCGCCTACAACCCGCACATCGAATCCATCGGCTGAGAGTTGTTCAGCGACGGAAT
>WLOT01000039.1 GCA_009699125.1 Actinomycetota bacterium | reverse complement strand
CCAACCTTGACCGCAGAGCAACAACCCTCGGGATCGGCTTGCCACAGAGGCTCGTCCTGGAGTGCAACGGTCATCATGCGGAGATTTAGCCCGTAGCGCTGTCGAACGCGTTCAACGGTTTCGAGCGTTTCAGGAAAGTGGTAGCCGGTGTCGATGAAGACAACTTCGATTGCCGGATAGACCTTGGCGGCGAGGTCGATGAGCACAGCGTCGGTCATCGACGCCGTTATCGAAAGGTGGGGCGCAAAGGTTTCGACGCCCCAACCGATGATCTCTTCCGCGGTCCAAGATTCGAAGTCATTGCTGAGTTCCGCAAGTTCTTCGTTGCTGAATTCGGGTGCTGACAGGTTGGTGAGACTCATGTCGCGCACTCCGATTCTCCGATTTCAGCGGTGTACGGGCCTGTTTCGTCGTAATCGACGAAGAAATCGGGATTCTCTTCGGGCTTCGGGAAGACGTCGAGTTCCTTGAGTTCCTTGCCAAGTGTTGCGACGCCACCAGATCGATCGATCCAACCTCGGAAGGATTCGCCCGCGGTGCGCTCATCGTTAAATCGACGAACGACTCGCACTACAGCCTCGGGTGCAGACTTCGCTGGAAGCCGAGTTGCGCGCTCACCGAACTCAATCTTTTCGTCGCCCACGTAGCCACCGAGAAGCATTGTGTAACCCGGGGCGGACTTTCCATGGGCCCGACGCTCAGCGCCGTGGAAACCGATATCGGCCACGTGGTGCTGTCCACATGAATTTGTGCATCCTGAAATGTTGATGCGCAAGCCGCCGACTTCAGCCAATCCCTCGGATTGAAGAGCAGTTTCAATCGCATCGGCAAGACCGCGGCTTTGAGTGACGGCAAGGTTGCAGGTGTCGGCGCCGGGGCAGGCCACGACATCGCTGACCAATTCCGCAGAAGGACTGGCCATGTCGAGGGCGGTGAGACGATCAAAGAGAAGCGGAAGCTGTTCTTCGGTCAGATTGCGCAGAGCAAAGTTTTGGCGGTTGGTGACGCGGACATCGACTCCGAACTCGCGGACAATTGCTGCAAGCCCATGGAACTGAGCGGTTGTGACATCGCCGAGACGGGCGTGGGCGATAGCGGAAACAGTGCCCTTAGCTGCGCCACGAATGACATTGGAGTCTTCCCAACGCTCGAACGCACCAGGGCGGCGAAGAACAACCGGCGTTCCCTGACCCATTGCAGTGTTGCCCGCTGCACCAGCAGTGCCGGCAGGAGCATCACCCAATTCGATGACTTCCGCCGGAATGCCTCCCGGCCAAGTTGATGAGCCGAGAAGAAAGTGCCGGACCTTAAGAACTCGACGCTGGACTTCTTCGAATCCGAGATTGTCGACGACCCATTTCATGCGTGCACGAAGTTTGTTGTCGCGGTTGCCGGTCTGCTCGAAGACTCGTAGTACCGACTCGATGGTCGGCAGAAGGTCTTCTTTCGCCGTGAACGGTTCAAGCGCAAGGGCAGCATGCGGGTTCGCTCCCAGTCCGCCAGCGATGAAGACTCGGAATCCGGCTTCAACTGAGCCGTCTTCGTTTGTTCGAGTCGTCGCGATGATGCCAACGTCGTTGAACATTGCTTGACCGCAATCGGTTGCGCACCCTGAGAAATTGATTTTGAATTTTCGGGGCAGTCGCTGTCCGAGAGGATTGCGAAGGAAGTGCTTGAACGTTGCTTCGGCCCAAGGGGTGATGTCGAGAACTTCACTTGGGCAAGCGCCGGCGAGGTGGCAACCCTGAACGTTTCGGACCGTGTCGCCGCAAGCCTCTCGGCTGGTCATTCCGACGAGCGCGATGTCACGAAGAAGATCAGGCACTCGTTCGAGTTGAACGAAATGGAACTGGATGGCCTGCCGCGTCGTGAGGTGACCCCACCCGCGTGAGTACTCGGTGGCCAAATCGCCCATGCGGTCGAGTTGCGCAGCGGTAATGGTGCCGAACGGCGCCTTGATGCGGATCATCTGATTGTGTCCGCCCTGGCGTTGGCCATAAATGCCGTTGTTCAGACGGAAGACACGAAAGACGTCCTCTTCAAGCTCGCCGGCGAGATAGCGGGAGAGTTGAACTTCAAACTTTGCGATGTCCGCAGCTGAGGCTGCGTCGATCTCGAATTCAGACATGTGGGGGCTCTTCTGCATCCTCGGATCGGAAACCTGACTGGACAGGTCAGGAATCTATCCCCTCATGCCCCAATTGTCGACCCAAGAGGTCAGGTTTGTTGGGTTCAGTCGAGTTGGAGCAACTCGGCAACCCGAAAGGCCAGATCGAGTGACTGCCGAGCATTGAGGCGTGGATCGCACATGGTCTCGTAGCGAGTGCCGAGATCTGCATCGAGAATCTCTTCAGCACCGCCAAGGCATTCGGTGACATTGTCGCCGGTGAGTTCGATGTGGACGCCTCCGGGCCAGGTCCCGACAGACCGGTGAGCGGCGAAGAAGCCCGCGATTTCCGCGAGGACTGCATCGAAATGGCGAGTCTTTCGTCCGCTCGGAGCGGTGAACGTATTGCCATGCATTGGGTCGCAGGCCCACGCCACGGGGTGGCCCGAGTCGCGAACAGCCTTGAGTAGTGGTGGAAGGGTCGTTCGGATCATGTCGGCGCCCATACGAGTGATGAGTGTGAGGCGTCCGGGGATGCGGTTGGGGTTCAGTGCCTCGCAGAGCGCAAGAACTTCGTCTGGGGTGACGGTCGGACCGACCTTGCATCCAATTGGATTGCCAACCCCAGAGAGGAAGTGCACATGCGCACCATCGAGTTGGCGAGTGCGTTCACCGATCCAAAGCATGTGGGCTGAGCAGTCGTACCAATCGCCGGTCAGCGAGTCTTGACGAGTGAGTGCTTCTTCGTAACCGAGGATGAGCGCTTCATGGCTGGTCGAAACGTCAACAGTGTGCAGTTGGGGAGTCGAAACCGTGTCAACACCGCAGGCTGACATGAACTGCAGGGCGCGTTCGATCCCTTCGGCGACTTCTTCGTAGCGCTGCCCTTCAGCACTCGACGCGACGAACTCTTGGTTCCAGGCATGCACGCGAGAAAGGTCGCCGAAGCCACCCTTGGTGAACGCGCGAACAAGATTGAGCGTTGATGCCGACTGTTGGTACGCGGTGATGAGGCGCTCAGGGTCGGCGATGCGTGCTTCAGAGGTGAAGTCAATGTCATTCACCATGTGTCCACGGAACGAGGGGAGCTCAACGCCGTCAATGATTTCTGTGCCGGAGGATCGCGGCTTCGCGAACTGGCCGGCGATACGCCCAACCTTCACGACGGGAACGCCAGACGAGTACATGAGTACGACGGCCATCTGCAGAATGACTTTGAGCTTGTCGCGGATCGAGTCGGCGCTGAACGCGTCGAACGATTCGGCGCAGTCTCCGGCTTGGAGGAGAAAGGCTTCGCCGTTTGCGACCTTGGCGAGATCGGCGGTGAGACTGCGCGCTTCTCCCGCGAAGACGAGTGGGGGCATCGACCGAAGTCGTTTGACCACGTCGTCGAGCGCGTCGAGATCAGCCCAATCAGGCTGCTGGACGACGTCTCGGGAACGCCAAGAGGAGGGAGACCATTCGGTTGTCACAGGCACAAGGTTGGCGGTCCGGCGCCCTTGAGCGCAAAGCCATTTCTGGCGAACGCTGGATTAGACGGCGTCGATGGTGTCAGGGGCGTTCTCGCGCACCGACGCCATGGCCCGCTTGACCAGTCGGCGGGCAGCTTCAGCCGTAACTCCGAGTTCATCGCCGACCTCGCGGTAGGAGCGACGACGGCCGTCGTGGAGCCCGAAACGTTGTTCGACCGCGAGGCGGGCACGAGGATCAAGAACCGAGAGGAGAGAGGCGATCATCTCGTGATCGATCTGCTCAAGGACGATCTCCTCGGGGCCGGGGAGCGAGTCGGGGAGGATGTCGACGAGTTCATTGGAATCGTCTTCGCCGATGGTCCGGTCTAGCGAGGTCGGCGTGGTGAGGCGGTGGAGCCATGCGTTCTCGGAATCGAGTTGGTCGCCGTCGCCTGATACCTGGCGAAGAGCGGCGCGAAGGCCTGCCGACCGATCACCAGGGAGTCGCACGAGGCTGGCCTTCTGATCGAGTGCTCGACCGATGGCTTGACGGATCCAGAACGTGGCGTAGGTCGAAAACTTGAAACCCTTTCGCCAATCGAACTTGTCGACGGCGTGCTCAAGTCCGATATTTCCTTCTTGGATGAGATCGAGCAGTTCCATGCCCGGAGGCAGGGGATAGCGACGAGCAACGCTCACGACCAGCCGAAGGTTGGCTCGGATGAACCGGTCCTTTGCCACCGCTGCGGCCCGAACCTCGGACTTCAGAGCCACTGAGCGCTCGCCATTCTCGAGGCGGGCCGCTGCGGCTACGCCCTTTTCGATTGTCTGTGAAAGTTCGCGCTCTTCGAGTGCGGTGAGAAGGGGAACGAGACCGATTTCGTTGAGGTACTGGCCGACTGAATCGCTCATAGCGGGGGGACTCCTAAATGGTGCCGGTGTGTCCACCGACGGATTTGTTCCGGACCCAAATCCCGAACAGGTCGTTTCGGGGGGAAATGACACTGGTGTAACCGCACAAAGGGGTGAGGGTGTTCCCTCGGAGATGCGTGACATTCGTCACGATCACGTGCCGACCGAGGGTTCGTTGTCCACTCCCGACCGTACACTCATACGAATGTCTCAGGTTCGTCGTGGTCTCGGGATTCTCGGCGGAACCTTCGATCCTCCCCATATCGGCCATCTCGCTGCCGCGGTGGAGGTTCGATCCGCCCTTCATCTCGAGCGTGTGTTGCTCATGGTGGCGAACGAACCATGGCAAAAAGCGGGGAATAGGCCGTTATCGGCGCCTCAAGATCGGTTCGATCTGACCAGCGCGTCGGTGGGAGATCTCGAAGGCATCGAGGCCAGCAGCCTCGAAATCGATCGGGGTGGACCGACATATTCGATCGATACCTTGCATCAACTCAAGGAGATTGCACCCGACCAGCAACTGTTTCTCATCGTCGGATCCGATGCTGCCCTCAATCTGCATACATGGCACCGGCACGAGGAACTTCCTGGGCTAGCGACACTGGTGATCGTCGAACGTGATGGAGATCGCAACGCTGAGCCCCCTGCAGGTTGGTCAGTGGAGAGGGTTTCGATGCCTCGTCTCGATATTTCCTCAAGCGACATGCGTGAACGGGTTCGTGATGGGCGACCGTTGAATCCCTTCGTCGTGCCTGATGTCATCAATGAGATCAATGCTCGTGGCCTGTACGGTTTCACCGACTCATGACGCCTGAACCTCCGCCTCCGCCCTCATCTGGAACGCCATCGTCAGGCGATGAGTTCGACTTTTCAGCACTCGTCGCTGAGCACAATCAGACGGCAGCTTCGAAAAAGCCTCAAGGCCGTCGGGTCAAGGAAGATTTCGAGAACACGCCGTCGATTGTTTCGAACTCTCGCGATCGCGCGAGTGCGTCTCGATGGTGGCGTCTTGGTTACCCAGCGGTCGTCGGCACTCTTTTGGTGATTGTGATCCCGGCTCTTGTGTTCATCGGTCTGCGGGTCATCCTTGATAGCTCCGACGGTCAGCTCATCAAGCGAGTTACTGATCCAGCCGCTCCGGGTTACGAAGCAGTCGTTGAGAAGACACCTACGGCCATCGGTGCGGTGCTCGCAGCCGATGGAACTCTCGATTCCGCAGTCGTGTTTGCGTTGACGTCGGACTCTTCAGGTGGCGTGCTGCTCATTCCCGGATCACTCGGTATTCCCACCAACTTCGGAATGTTTCCGCTGACCGAGGTATGGAAGGCCGACGGTATTGACGCGGTTGCCGGAGGGGTTGGACGAGTCCTCAATCTCAATTTCACCGAGAAGTTCACGCTCAGCCCAAGCGATTGGGCGACGTTGATCGGACCGTACGCACCGATCAGTTTCAACATTCCAGATGCAGTTCGCGATTCAAAAGATGCGGTTGTTTTCCCGAAGGGAACCGTTTCTCTGAAGGGTGAACAAATCACTTTGTTTCTCACGAGCAAGAGCGCAAAAGATAACGATCTCAATCGACTTCTTCGCAATGAGCTTTTTTGGAAAGCCTGGTTGGCCAAGGTCAAGTCGGGCAGCGCCGCGTTCCCAGTGACGACTGCTTCTGGCGTCGGACGATTTGTCGCTTCAGTTGCTCGTGGCCAATTGAGTATTTCTTCCTTGCCGGTGGTTCCCGTTGCTGCGGGTTCTCCGCTTCCTGGCGGCGGCCCGATGTCCATGGCTCAGGAGGCGGCGGCGCTTGATGCAGTCGCAGCCATCGTCCCGTTCCCCGACGGTGCACCGGGGGCACGTCCTCGGATTCGTGTTCTCGACGGAACCGGAAAACTCAGCAACGGGATCAACGCTGCGATCATGCTGAATGCGGCGGGTGGCCAAGTTGACGTCGTCGGCAACGCAAAGTCTTTCGGTCAATCGACCACTCAAATCATCTATTTCGATGGAACGCCTGAGGCGACTGCGCAGAAAATGCGTAACGCTTTAACGATGGGTGAACTCGTCGAGAGCAAACAATCGAATTCAGGTGCAGATATGACTGTCATTCTCGGTGAGGATTTTCTCGCAAAGTTCGGTCCTACAAGCGGTTCTGCGGGATTGTCTTCGTCGTCATCCTCGTCTTCGGTCGCATCCACGAGCTCAACAACGGCACGCAAGTGACCGGCGCCGAGGAGTTTCCCCTTCATCTCGAGGTTGCTCGCGCTGCGGCGCGAAAGACGGATGCATCGACCGTGATTTTGGACGTCGGTGACGTGCTTTCGATTACCGGCTGGTTCGTGATCACTTCCGGCACGAGCAATCGGCAGGTTCGAGCAATTGCGGGAGGCATAGAAGAAGATGTCTTTTTGGCTGGTGGCCCGAAGCCGGTTCGGGTCGAGGGTCTCGACGATGGCACGTGGGTCCTGGTCGACTACGGCGATGTCATCGTTCACATCTTCGATGAGGAGACTCGAGCGTTCTACGACCTCGAACGTCTGTGGCGAGACGTGCCGGTCCTCGACTGGCAGCACGACGAGGCGTAACACGCTCCGCTGCAAACGAAGCCGCCGAGAACGAGAAATGCCCGTGACGTTGGGTCACGGGCATTTGCAGTTTCGGAGTGGAGCTAAGGGGAATTGAACCCCTGACCTCTTCCATGCCATGGAAGCGCTCTACCAACTGAGCTATAGCCCCGAATGGATTCCGAACTGTACCGGGACCCACGAAGCCCGCAAAATCGAAACGTCGCCCGAAGTGTCCGACAGCAAGGCGGACGTATGCCTTGTGAGTGAAGGGTCAGTGTCGGTGTGTCGCCTACCATCGGCCCTCATGGTCGACGGCTACGAACCCCCCGTTCTCGAGGCAAAGTGGCAGGAGCGTTGGGCAGCTGACGGCTTCTATAACGTCGACAACGACGACCCGCGGCCTCACTGGTACACGCTCTGCATGTACCCATATCCGAGTGGCGCGGCGCATATGGGTCACGTGCGCAACTACACATTCGGTGATCTCATTGTTCGCTATCGGACAATGAACGGTTACGCCGTGCTTTCGCCAATGGGCTTTGACAGTTTTGGTCTTCCTGCCGAGAACGCAGCAATCAAGACTGGTCGTCACCCCCGAGAGTTCACCGACGAGCGCATCGAGATGTTGCGAAGTTCCATTCTCCGCATAGGCGCCGTCTACGACTGGCGCAGGCAGGTCACCAGCCACTCGGTCGAGTACCAAAAATGGACACAATGGATCTTCCTTAAGTTTCTTGAGGCAGGGTTGGCCTATCGCCGCAACGCGCCAGTCAATTGGTGCCCTGGTTGTCAGACCGTTCTTGCGAACGAGCAGGTCAACGCCGACGGCACGTGCGATCGATCTGGCGATGTTGTTGAAAAGCGCGATCTTGAGCAGTGGTTTTTCAAGATCACCGATTACGCCCAACAACTTCTTGATGACCTTGATGATCTCGATTGGCCTGAGCGGGTCAAGATCATGCAGCGCAATTGGATTGGCCGTTCAGAGGGCGCCGAATTCTCAATGCAGGTGGTCGACAGTGACGGTGCACCGCACCCTGACGGCGTGAAGGTCGACGTCTTCACGACTCGCCCCGACACGAGCTTTGGAATGACCTACGCAGTGATGGCGCCCGAGCATCCACTCGTCGAGGCTGTTGTTGCCGCCGAGCGGCGAGATGAGGTTTCCGCATTTGTGGCGAGCGCACGAAAGGCAAGCGACGTTGAACGCATGTCGTCCGAGGGCTCACTCGATAAGCGCGGAGTGTTCACCGGCTCGTATGTCCTGAACCCATTTACGAAACAACCGGTCCCGTTGTATCTCGCGGATTACGTGCTCATGGGTTACGGCACGGGCGCAATCATGGCGGTACCTGCAGAAGATCAGCGCGACTGGGACTTTGCCACGGCCCATGGTCTCCCGATCGTTCGCACAATCGAACCTCCTGCCGATTTTGAAGGTGAAGCATTTACCGGCGACGGACTCCATATCAACAGCGGATTTCTCGATGGAATGGGGAAAGAAGAGGCAATCGCTGCCGCAATCGCATTTCTCGAGGCCGAAGGCATCGGTACGGGAACCATCAATTTCCGTTTGCGCGATTGGTTAGTGAGTCGTCAGCGTTTCTGGGGCTGTCCTATTCCCATCATCAACTGCGACAAGTGCGGAATGGTTCCGGTGCCTGAAGCGGACCTACCTGTCCTTGCACCTGACGACGTTGAATTTCTTCCTACCGGCGAGTCTCCACTTCGCCTCCACCAAGGTTTCTTTGAGACAACTTGTCCGACATGCAGTGGTCCCGCTCATCGTGAGACCGACACAATGGACACGTTCGTTGACTCGTCGTGGTACTACCTGCGCTTCTGTGATCCTTGGAATGACGAGCAGCCGTTCTCGACGGAAGCAATCAACTCGTGGATGCCAGTCGATCAATACATCGGCGGAGTCGAGCACGCGATCTTGCATCTCATGTACGCCCGCTTCTTTACGAAAGCGCTTTCGGATCTTGGCGTCGCGCCTGCCAACCTGCGCGAACCATTCACGCGGTTGTTCACGCAGGGAATGATTCGACTCGATGGCGACAAGATGTCGAAGTCGAAGGGCAATCTTGTCGCACCCGAGGAAATTCTCGATACCGACGGTGCCGATGCACTTCGACTCGCACACCTCTTTGTTGGTCCGCCCCAAGACGACGTCGATTGGGAAGGCGTTGGCATCGAAGGTTGCTCACGATTCCTCCATCGGGTGTGGCGTGTCGCCCTAGGCGATATCGGCGTGGATTCTGTTGATCGCGAAGCAAACGATTCGGACCTTGAACTTGAACGTCGCACAAACCGACTCATTGTGAAGGTCACCGACGATTACGAGCGTTGGGCCTACAACACGACGGTTGCCGCGTTCATGGAATTTACGAATGAGCTCTATCGCTATGTGAAAATCGACGGCGGTCCCCGCAAAGCAACGCTTGATCTTGCGATCGACACATTGTTAATGCTCATGGCCCCGATGGCTCCGCATGTGACCGCCGAACTCCGTGAACGCCGCCATGGCGATGACATTCATCGGTTGTCATGGCCCGTTGCCGACGAGGCAATGCTTACAGTCGACACCGTCACGATGGTCGTGCAAGTGAATGGCAAAGTACGCGATCGCATCGAAGTTCCGTCAGGAATCGATGCGGCTGGCGCTGAATCAATCGCCCTCGCGAGCGAGAAGGTTCAGGCCCACCTCAACGGCAAGTCGCCGCGCAAGGTGATCTGTAAACCTCCGAGTTTGGTCAATCTCGTCGCTGGTTAACAACGATTCGAGAGCTAGTCCTGTTCTCGGAGGAACTGCTCGAGTTCTGCCATGAGGTCGTCGCCCATTGGGAGTGGGTCTTCAATGACGACCTGGGTATCGGCTTGAGCTTCAAGCTGTCGGACCATCTCTATGTGTTCGTCGCTATTGGCGACGAGTTCGTCGAGTCGCTCGCGCGAGGTGCGCGCATCTTCAACGAGCGAACCAAGGTTGAAGTTGAGTCCTGCGATAGTTCGAAGGCCTTCGATGAGTGCCAGCGCTCCGGCTGGGTAGGGCATTCCAGCGGCGTAGTGGGGGATCTGGGCCCAAAGGCCAGTGGCGGGTAGGCCCGACGAAGCGCAGGCCAATTCGATCGCCGCATTAATTCCGGCCGGCACGTCGATGCGACCTGGCACGCTTCCAACCCGCTGAGCCATCTCGGCGTCGGTGGCGGTGGTGACTAATTGAGTTGGTCGAGTGTGTGGGACCGGAGCGGGATAGGCACCTAAGCCGTAAACCGCTGAGACCTCGAACTGATTTGCGAGATCAGCTATTGCGTCGGCGAATGCCATCCACCGATGGTCAGGTTCAGCGCCGACAAGGAAGAGAACAGATGCGCCCTCGGCGTCGAAGCCCGCTTGCAGTTCGATCGTTGGCCACGTGAGTCCGGTATTGATTCCATCGAGGAGGTGCATCGTTGGTCGGCGCGAGCGATGGTCGATCAACGAGTCGGCATTGAATCGGGCAACCGTAACGGTCTCGATATCTTCAAGAAGTGTGCCAAACGCATTTGTTGCGGCAAGACCTGCATCGATCCATCCGTCGAGACCAAGCAAGAGTGTTGGCGCGTCGAGTTCAGGACTCTCGATCAGTTCGTAGAGGTCAGACATGTGCTCCACCGATCTGGCCATCGAATGCCGCCAGCCCGGCGACAGCGAGACGTTGCACCGGTGAAGCTCCTGAATCGGCGTCGGTTGATTGATTTCCCATGGCCCCTGAACGGTAGCGAACCAGAACACCCTGCAAAATGCAGGCCAGTTTCCAGTAGCCCAATGCGACGTAGTAGCCGATCTGGCTTGCATCACGCCGTGTGAGGGCTTCGTAGTGTGCGAGTAGTTCTGATCGCGTGGGGAAGCCATCGAGGGCAGTCGCTGAGCCATCGATGACCACAAACGCATCGCCTGCTTCGGCCCAATAGACGAACATGAAGCCGAGGTCGGCGAGAGGGTCGCCAAGTGTGCAAAGTTCCCAATCGAGAACAGCGATGACATTGCCGTCGTCATCGATGATGCAATTGTCGAGCCGGTAGTCCCCGTGCACGATTGTGGCGGCGCCTTGTTGGGGGACGGCGAGTGTGAGTCGACGATGGAGTTCAGTCATCTCGGTCACGTCTGCATCTTTGGTGGATTCCCATTGACGCTCCCAGCGCGACAACTGGCGCTCAACGTATGACTCTTTGCGACCGAGGTCTCCGAGGCCAATCGCATCGACGTCGAGTCCGTGAATCGTCGCAAGAACGTTTATGAGGGAACGTCCCGCATTAGCTCGCGCTTCGACGCTGAGGACAGAACCAGCCTCGGCATTGCGAGCGATCACACCGTCGACATAGTCCATGACGTAGAAGGGCGCGTCGTTAATAGCAAGGTCGTCGCAGTAGCCAACAACAGGAGCGACAGGAACCGCGGTTTGGCTGAGGGCTGTGATGATGCGAACTTCGCGCCCCATGTCGTGGGCAGTCGCGAGCACGTGTCCAAGAGGCGGACGACGAAGCACCCAGCGACGACCATTGGCGTCAGCCACGTTGTACGTGAGGTTGGAGAGGCCGCCGGTGATGAGTTCGAAGTGAAGGGGCTCGGCCAGATCGGGTACGCGCTCAAGCATCCATTCGGTGATCGATGCGGCGTTAATACCAGCAATATCGCTTTGAGGGGTCACGGCTGCTCCGGTTTCAGAATCCCGACACGCTATCGGCGACACCCCGCTCCCGCTTCTCGGCGAACGGCCGTATCCTTCGACCCGTGATCATTGACGTAACTGACGAAACCCTCGAAGCTGAGGTCCTTAACCGCTCAATGTCGACGCCTGTCGTTGTTGACCTTTGGGCGCCTTGGTGCGGACCATGTAAGACGCTGGGGCCGATGATCGAGGCAGCTGTTGCCGCTACAGGCGGGCAGGTTGTACTGGCGAAGATCAATGTCGATGAAAATCCGGCTGCATCGCAAGCGTTCAAAGTGCAGAGCATCCCGGCGGTGTTTGCTATCTCGGGCGGAAAAATCGTCGACCAATTTGTGGGCGCCCTACCCGAAGAAAAAATCATTGAATTTGTGAACGGACTCATCGTCCCCTCTGAGCCGAGCGCGGTCGATGTGCTTCGAGAGCAAGGGGACGAAGCTTCTCTTCGCCAAGCACTTGAGCTTGAGCCCGATAATGCCGACGTCATTATCGATCTCGCTGAGCTACTCGCTGGTGACGATCGAGGCGCAGACGCTCTCGAGTTGCTTTCTCGTATTCCAGAAACTGCCGAGACTCGTCGCATTGCGGCGTATGTGCGCAGTGGCGCGGGCATCAGCTCGACAGAGCAGATTGAACAGCGTCTCGAGTCGTTACTTCTCGAAGTGAAAGGTAACGATGACGCCCGTCAGGAGTTCATCGACCTTCTGGAACTCCTGGGGCCTGATGACCCCCGCACGGGAACGTGGCGTAAGCGACTCACAACGACCTTGTTCTGAGATTCAGGCGTCGTTCGTGCACAGTCTGAATAGCCCTTCCGTCGTTCGGGGTCAGCTCGTAACGTTCTGAATCTTCCTCCTTCAAGTGCCCGCAGCGGTGCGGGCGAAGAGGGGAGAGTCGATGGTCGACGACAAATCAACGCAACCGCATTCGGACGTTGCGGCGCGTGCTCTCGATCATCTTCGACATGATGCGAATACGAAACCCGACGCTTCGCAAACTCGCCAGCAAATGATGAAATGGCTCCGTCGCCAGTTGGCTTCGGTGAGCATCCGAGTAGGTGTCTGCGTGGCTGCGGTGGTGCTATTCGCTCTTCTCTGTGCCGTGTTGATCGTGGGGCGTTCCACGTCACTCGATGGTCAGGCGATTCCATCAGTGAGTTCAGTGACGCCGGGGCTTGTCACCACAACGACTGTCCCGGGAGTCGTGATCGACGTTGGGGGAGCCGTGCGTCAGCCAGGTGTTCACCGATTGCCGATTGGTTCTCGGGTTGTCGATGCGCTCGAGGCTGCCGGAGGTCCTTCTGAAGGCATAGACCTTGATCACATCAATCTCGCCGCAACCGTGTCGGATGGACAGCGTGTGTGGTTTACGAAAAAGGGGGAGTTGCCGCCGGTCGGCGTCGCGGGATCCGTCGGAGCATCGGCACCGAGTGCGGGTACCGGGCCGTTAGATCTGAATAGTGCGACTCTCGAACAACTCGACTCGCTGAACGGAATCGGGCCGACTACTGCCAAGGCAATTATCGATCGACGGAACGAGATGGGTCGTTTCCGATCAGTCGATGATTTGTTAACAGTTAAAGGAATCGGATCGACGAAACTCGACAGCATTCGTAGCAGCGTCGTGGTGCGGTGAGTGAAGGTTCTTGCGGCGTGGTTGTGGCGGCCCGAAAAACGTCTTCGGTTGAGTTCGCACTGGACACGGAACTTCGCCGGCTATTTCGCACTTTCCTGCTGGATTGGCTCCCTTTGTCCGATCAGTGTCCCGATGGCACTCGGACCGATCGCGCTCTGCGTGGGCGTCCTCAGTCGTCGCAGGGCTGCATTACTGGTACTCGGCGGTCTCTCCGTTGCGGTGATGTCGTTTCATGCGCGCGAGGGTGTGCAGCCGGTTGAACCACGTGAGTGGGTCGGCGTTGTGCAACTTGTTTCAGATCCACAGACGTACCCCGGTCGTGTTGTCGCAGATGTCGATTCGGATCTCGGTCGCCTCGAACTCACCGCAACTG
>WLOT01000038.1 GCA_009699125.1 Actinomycetota bacterium | reverse complement strand
TCATCATTGTGTTTGCCCACATGGTGTTGGGCGAGATGGTCCCGAAGAACTTGACACTTACGCACCCTGAATCGGTTCTCAAGGTCGTGAGCGGCCCCAATCGTCTCTATCTCTTGTTCGCTCGTCCGCTCGTGATTGTTCTTAATTGGTTTGGAAACATGGGCGTTCGGATGTTTGGCGTCGAACCGAAAGATGAAATATCCGATACGCATTCGGCACAGGAACTTGCTGTACTTGTCTCGGTATCGCACGAAGAAGGAGCCATCCCGAACTTCTCGGCCGAACTCCTTTCGGGAGTTTTGGATTTCGGGCAGCGCACGGTTGCGTCGGTGATGGTCGCTCGCGAATCGGTTGCAGCCGTTTCTGTACAAGCCACGCCTCGTGAGCTCGAAGAAGCGGTCCGCGAACTCGGGCATACACGGCTGCTGGTCGTTGGCGACGGTGGCATCGACGACGTGCGTGGGTTTCTCCACGCAAAAGACTTGCTGACCATTCCCGATTCAGAAATCGATTCTCCGGTCCCGCCTCGGTTGGTGCGACCGACGCTCGAAACTGAATGTGAGAAAGGGCTCGAGGAACTACTCAAGAAGATGCAGTCGACTCGAGTGCACTTTGCGACGGTCTACAACGACGATGAATCGACCGCCGGAATTGTCACTCTCGACGATCTGCTTGAAGAGCTACTGAGCGACCTCACTGACGATGAGGACGCAGGGCATTAAGCGCCGGTGGCGTGATAGCCGCCATCGACATGCACGATCTCTGCAGTTGTCTGCGGGAACCAATCGGAAAGCAGGGCAACGCAGGCCTTTGCGACTGCGCTGGAATCGCGAACATCCCAGCCGAGCGGTGCGCGTTCATCCCACACGTCTTCAAACTTTGAAAAGCCGGGGATCGATCGTGCCGCGATCGTTTTAATGGGGCCAGCAGCAACGAGATTCACTCGGATCTGTTGCGGGCCCAAGTAGCGAGCGAGATAGCGCGAGGTGGACTCAAGTGCTGACTTGGCAACGCCCATCCAGTCGTACGAAGGCCAAGAAACGGTGTTGTCGAAATCGAGTCCGACGATCGAGCCGCCCTCGGTCATGAGGGGAGCGACAACATCGGCGAGCGCCTTCAACGAGTATGCCGAGATGTTCATGGCAACCGAGACGTCTTCCCAGGTGGCATCCATGAAGGTGCCGCCGAGGCAGACCGCCGGAGCGAAGCCAATCGAATGGAGTGCACCGTCGACGCGGCCCCACTTCTTGGTGAGGTGTTCGCGGGCGGCGTCAAGGTGCTCGGGCACCGAAACATCGAGTTCGATGACCTCGGGTTCCACGTCGAGCTTCTTTGCAGCCTTTAGCGTGTGCTTCATGCCCGCGCCCACACCGGTGAGGACAATCTCGGCCCCTTCTTGCTGGGCGAGACGAGCGACGCCAAAGCCAAGCGAGGAGTCATTGAGCACTCCGGTGATCAACAGTCGCTTACCTTCAAGCAGTCCCATGGTTCCTCCGATCGCGGTTACCGAAGAGACGTTACGTTGCTGAACCCATAATTCGGGGGAACAGCGCCAAGATCACGCGATGGTCCGCTACGGTTCGCCGCATGCAGATCGGAATCGTGGGCGCAACAGGCCCAGCAGGAAGCGCCCTCGGAATCAGACTCGCCTCGGCGGGTCACCAAGTGATTCTCGGCTCGCGAAGCGAAGAACGCGCGGCCGAGGTCGTCGCCGGAATCCTCGCCGATTGGCCTGATCGCAACCTCGCAATCACCGCGGCGGACAATGCAGGTGCAGCTTCAGCGCAACTCATTGTCATCGCAACCCCATGGGATGCCGCCTGGACCACAGCAAAGTCTGTCTCCGATCTACTCGAAGGCAAGATCGTGATCTGTATGGCCAACGCGCTTATCCGTGTTGGCCACGAGTTCCAACCGCTCGTGCCTCCGCGCGGATCAGTTGCGGCCAGTGTTCAGGCTGCGGTTCCGCGATCGCTGGTTGTGGGTGCGTTGCACCACGTTCCGGCCAAGGAACTTGCCGATCTCAATCATCCGATCGAGAGCGATGTGCTGGTGTGCTCAGATCACGCTGTCGCCAAGCGAGTCTCGATGGATCTCATTAACGAGATGCCCGATATGCGGGCGCTCGATGCTGGCGACCTCACGCAAGCCGCACCGATCGAAGCGTTCACGGCTGTGCTGCTCGAACTGAATCTCAAGTACAAGACCCGCGTTGCGGTGAAGTTCACCGGAATCGATCCCGAGAAGCTTCGATAACCATGGCGCCTCCGTCCGGCCCGATGCACATCTACGACACCGCTCGTCGCGAGGTCATTGCCTTCGAGCCCGGCCCGGTTGTGCTCATGTACACCTGTGGCATCACGCCCTATGACGCCACACATCTCGGTCATGCCGCGACCTACGTGACCTACGACGTGTTGCAGCGGCGCTTGCGCGATTTGGGCCACGAAACTCGCTGTGTCCGAAACGTCACCGACGTCGACGACGATCTTCTACGCAAAGCCCGTGAACTGGGCGTGCACTACCTCGATCTCGCTGCAGCCGAGACAGCGCGCTTCGATGCCGACATGGAAGCGCTCAACGTTGTCGAATGCTGGAGCGAACCTCGTGCCACCTCGGCAATCGCTGACATCCGTGGCTTTATCGGAATGGTGCTCGACCAAGGCCATGCCTACGAAAGTGGTGGCTCGGTCTATTTCGATGTGAGTTCCTTCGACCGCTTCGGTCAGGTCTCCCATTACGACCGCGACCAAATGATCGAACTTGCCCGCCAACACGGTGGCAACCCCGATGATCCCAACAAGCGTGATCCGCTCGATTTCGTGCTGTGGCAGCCCTCGGCGCCGGATGAACCCAGTTGGGAATCGTTGTGGGGTCCCGGTCGTCCGGGTTGGCACATCGAATGCTCGGCGCTTGCGTTGCGCGAACTCGACACCACGATCGATCTTCATGGTGGCGGATCTGACCTCATCTTCCCGCATCACGAATGTGAAGCCGCACAGAGTGAGGCCGCAACGGGTCAGCCGTTTGTGCGTCACTGGATGCATCAGGCAATGGTCCGCATGGACGGCGAGAAGATGTCGAAGTCGCTGGGCAACCTCGTCTTCATTAGTGAATTGCGCAAGACGTGGGACGTGCGTGCTATTCGTTTGGCGATCGTTGCGCATCATTACCGGGACTCATGGGAATGGCATGACGAGATCATGCCGATCGCTGCTGCACGTCTTGAACTTTGGTTGGCGGCGACGTCCGCCCCAGGTGCTGTCGATAGTCAGGCAGCGCTTGATGAGGTTCGGGCACGACTCGATGACGATCTCGATACGCCTGGAGCGGTCGAAGCGATTGACCGCGCGGTGGAGCGAGGCGAGGGCGTGGCGTCTGCTGCAGAACTCCTCGGCGTCTTCCTCGTTGGCGAGCCTCAGCGCTGATCTCGTAACCGCTTCCGGGGCGCCAGACCGCAACGGGTACGCTCGCCACTATGTCTGACGAGATCACGATCACCCTTCCTGACGGTTCCGAGCGTTCTGTACCCGCCGGCACAACCGTCGCTGGGCTCGCCTCGTCCATTGGTTCACGCCTCGCGAAGGCTGCCGTTATCGGTGCAGTGAACGGCACTGAGCGAGATCTCGTATGGCCGCTCGAGGCCGGCGATGAAGTTTCGATCATCACCGAGACTGACGAGCGTGGTCTGTTCACCATTCGTCACTCAACGGCCCACGTGCTGGCGCAGGCCGTGCTCGATCTCTTCCCGGGGGCCACATTCGCGATTGGTCCTCCCATCGAGAATGGCTTCTATTACGACTTCGAACTTCCCGACGGTGGAACGTTCACGCCCGACGACCTCGAGCGCCTCGACAAGCGCATGCGCGAGATCATTGCCGAAAGGCAGCCGTTCATTCGCGATGAAATTCCGGAAGACGCTGCGCTCGAACTTTTCAGCGGTCATAAGTACAAGTGCGAAATCATTCGTGGTGCAGCCGACGATCCGACGTCCGCCACCGAGTCGGGTCTTGTACGTACCTACGAGAACCCGCCGCGGTTCATTGATCTCTGCCGCGGACCGCACGTCCCCGACACCGGTCGCCTGGGGCATTTCAAACTCATGCGAGTTGCCGGCGCTTATTGGCGTGGCGATGAACGCAACCCGATGCTTCAGCGAATCTACGGAACCGCGTGGGCATCGAAGAAGGATCTCGAGGCATATCTCAAGCGCCTCGAAGAAGCCGCTGAACGCGACCACCGCAAACTGGCGACCGAACTCGACCTTCTGAGTTTCCCGTCCGAGCTGGGCGGCGGTCTTGCGGTCTGGCATCCGAAGGGCGCGATCGTTCGCAAGCTCATGGAGGACTACAGCCGCGATCGTCACGAGAAGGGCGGCTATCAGTTCGTTGTCACGCCGCACCTCGCGAACGCGAATCTGTTCGAGACCTCAGGCCATCTCGATTTCTACAAAGACGGCATGTACCCGCCGATGGAAATGGACAACGGGTCCTATTACCCGAAGCCCATGAACTGTCCGATGCATTGTTTGATCTTCCGCAGTCGTCAACGCAGTTACCGCGAACTCCCGCTCCGTCTTTTCGAACTCGGCACGGTATATCGCTATGAACGAGCCGGAACTCTCCACGGCCTGATGCGTATCCGTGGCTTCACGCAAGACGACAGCCACATCTATTGCACAGAAGAAGAACTGCAAGACGAAATCGCGTCGCTTCTCGATTTCGTGATGAGTGTTCTTCGTGCGTTTGGCTTCACCGAGTTCACCGCCAACCTCAGCACTAAGGATCCCGACAAGCACGTTGGTGGTGACGAGATCTGGGAGAAGGCCACAGGTGCGTTGAAGAACGCGCTCGAGAAGTACGGCCTCGAGTACTCAGTCAAGGAAGGCGACGCCGCGTTCTACGGTCCGAAGATCGACATCGATATCAAAGATGCAATCGGACGCACCTGGCAGCTCAGCACGATCCAGTGCGATTTCAATCTTCCCGAACGTTTCGATCTCGAATATGTGTCCGACGATGGTTCACGCAAGCGCCCGATCATGTTGCACCGTGCATTGTTCGGTTCTATCGAACGATTCTTCGGCGTACTTCTCGAGCATTATGCGGGCGCATTCCCTGCGTGGCTTGCTCCGGTGCAGGTTCGCATCCTTCCTGTTCGCGACGATCACGATGCACATGCTCGTTTGTTGGTCGAAAGTCTCCGTGCTCGCGGTTATCGAGCCGACATGGTCGAGGCCGACGAACCGCTTGGTGGTCGCATCCGCAAAGCCAAGATGGAAAAACTTCCCTATGTGCTTGTCATTGGCGACGACGACGTTGCTCACGCAACCGTCGGCGTGAATCCGCGCGGGGGAGAGGTTGAGCGGAATGTCTCGTTTGAGTCGTTCGTCGAACGCCTCGCCGCTGACGTCGCCGGTCACTCGTAGCTCATGGCAGACGCCCCTCATCTCGATCATCTTTGGGCTGGTTGGCGTTTGTCGTACATCACCGCCGTAACCCAGCCCGATGACACCTCGCTTGACCCCGACGAGAACGGGTCATTGTTCGAGCGAGTTCTTGCGCTGCCCGATGACGAAGGAATGGTTGTTCATCGCGGCACGACGTGTTCGGTACTACTCAACGCGTACCCGTACACGAGTGGACACCTGCTGGTCGTACCGAATCGCGCTGTCGCCGAACTCGAGGGATTGACCGATCAAGAACTTGAAGAGATGTCGCATCTCTCACGAGATGCAGTGATCGCACTCAAGGGCGCCTACCACTGCGACGGAGTCAACGTTGGACTCAACCTCGGTCGTGCGGCCGGTGCAGGCGTTCCCGATCATCTGCATACCCATGTGCTTCCTCGATGGGATGCCGACAGCAACTTCATGACTGCTGTTGCTCTCGCGCGTGTTCTGCCCGAACCACTCGACGCGACGCTGGAAAAGGTGCGGGCTTCCTGGCCCGATTGATCACTTGCACAGGCGTGGCTTTGGTCACATCTGCGGGAATACGTCCCGGCTGGCGATGACTTCTGTCGAGAAAGTTGCCAAACGGGAACGATCCGGTCGTTGGAAGCGACAGAGTGTAGGTATGCGTCGTCAACTACTTGTCGCTTGCGTCCTCTCGGTCGCACTCGTGCTCACGATGAGCGCGTGCTCATCGGGTTCGGCTTCCTCGTCGACGTCTACCGAACCAATTGCTCCTCGTGGTTACAAGCCAACTCCTGTTCGCAAGACCGACACTGTTTCGCTTCCTGATTATGCGACCGATCCCAATGGTGTTCCTTTTCCGTTTAAGGCGTCGCCGGGCAATCTGCTCGTTGTGTATTTCGGTTATCTCACCTGTCCCGACATCTGCCCGTTGACGATGGCTGATATCGCCGCTGGGCTTGAAGAAGTCGGACCAGCAGTTTCTGACCAAGTTGAAGTTGCGTTCGCAACCGTGGACATCGAACGCGACACCGGTCCGCGAATTGTCGATTACCTCACTCACTTCTTTCCGAACGCAGAGATCCGCGCCCTCCGAGCGAATGATCCATTTCAGCTTTATGGCGTGACCAGTCAATTCGGTGCGCAATGGCAGGTCGACCCCCATGAACCGGGAGCCACCACCTACGCAGTCGCGCATTCAGGTCTGACCTTTGTCGTCGACGACAAAGGTCAGTTGGTGTGGGAATGGCCTTTTGGTACGACAGGGCCTGAAGTTGCTGCCACACTCAATCAACTCATGGACACGGTGTACCCGAAGTCCTGAGATTTGAAGTCCTCGACAAATAGTCGATCCAACCCCCCCCATGGAGACACGATGACCCCCCGCTTTCTTTCTCGCCCAATGGCGCTTGCCGCGCTTGTCCTCATTGTCGGCTCGGCCCTCGTTGCCACGTCGTGTTCAAGCTCGGGGTCCTCATCGAGCACGTTCAAGAGCAAAAACATTGTGGTGAGCAATGTGTGGGCTCGTGAGTCTGCCGGTGCTGCGGATAACGGTGCGGTGTATCTCACAATCGAAAACACATCGGGAACGGTCGACAAGTTGTTTTCGGCTTCGGTTCCGCAGACATTCGCAAAGAGCGCGTCGATTCACGAAATGGTGATGGCTGACGGAACCACGGCGACCACGTTGGCAGGAAACTCCTCGAGTTCAACCACCATGGATTCCGGGTCGTCGTCGATGATGTCAATGAAGGAAGTTGCCTCGGTGACGATTCCTGCGAATGGCTCGGTCACCTTTGAGCCAGGCGGCCGACACATCATGCTGACGGGTCTTGCTGCGCCGCTGAAGAACGGGCAGAAGTTCGACCTCAATCTCGGATTCCTCAATGGTGGCGTGATCAAAGTGACCGCCACGGTGAAGGCTTCCTGATCGTGGGTGTGCGACCGTGGCCCCTTGAGGGCTACGGTCGCACACGATGTCTGACATGAACGACGCCGCAGATTCCACCTCGACAGGTCCGCTGAACGATGCCGAGATTCGTGACGCGCTGCCTGAGGATCTCAACGCTGCAGGTTTCGTTGGTCCCTATCTCTTCCCGAATAACAACCGTCGTCGGGTTCCTGCGTATCTCTATTGGGCCATTTCTGCGATCTGCATCCTCATCTGGGTGCTGCGTCGCGGCAGTGATCCGGTGCTTATCAATCAGGGTGTCCTCATTGCCGCAATCGTTCTGGCGTTGATCGGCCTCTACAGCTTTGTCGCCGGATGGAATCTCAAGATTGATGAAAGCGACGCACTTGTCGCTGCGACCAAGCAGGTGGGTTTCCCGGTTGGTCACGCATCGGCGCAAATGGGTTGGCGCGGACTACTGAGCCGCCCGACATGGCGCATCCTTCTCTACAGCGCTGAAGATCCGCCCGAAAAGCGCGGGCTCGTGCTCGTCGACGGTGTCGATGGTGCCATCGTCGAATGGTTCGTCGAAGACAATCCCGAGGATTGGGCGGAATAGGTCTTTGGAGTTGTGCTTTGCTCAGCCGAGCGACGCGATGATGCGCTCGACCTGAGTCAGTGCATCGACACCCACAGCCACGCCGTCTCGTAAGAGGTCAAGCGCGCTCACTTTCACATCGCCGACCATGCCAGTGCGCGACCAGTCGTGACCTTTGATGGAATCGGCCAGGTCGGCAAAAGAAGTCACGCGGTCGGAGAACTGTTCCACGACCGCATCGCTGGGCTCGTTCGTCGACAGTTCGACGGAACGAAGTCGGCGATTAGTGACGGCAGGGTGCAGGGGAGCGTCCTCGACGATGGAAACATCACTCAGACCCTTTTCGAGGACAGCGAGGGTGGCGGTTGCTCCGAGAATGGCCTCGATGGCCGACACCCCATCGGCGCCGAGTTGATGGGCCCGACCTTCGGTGACCTCATCGACCACGCCAAGGGCAGCGTTCACCCGTCGGGGGAGGGTACGCAGGGCCACAACGGCATCTCCGGGCATCAGGGTCGAGTAGTCAGTCATTGCTGCAGATTAGGGGCGTGCCGGGGTCGATCAAGGGCCCACTGCTAGCCTTTCTCTGTGCTTGATGGTCGTTGGCGAACCAATATCGAAAAAGGCTTGAAGCCAGTCGGAGCGAAATTGCTCAGGCTGGGTTTCAGCGCCGATCGCCTGACCGCCCTTGGTGTCGTGATGTCGGCCTGCGCCGCAGTTGCCATTGCGATGGGCTTCTTGCCCCTCGGCCTCCTCCTGCTCGTCCTCACCGGTCTGCCCGATGCTCTCGATGGCGCCGTCGCCAAGGCCGCTGGCACTGCTGGTCCCCGTGGTGCCTTCTTTGACTCTGTTGCCGACCGGGTCTCCGACACGATGCTCTTGGGTGGTGTCGCCTGGTACCTCGCCGACACTCATGGTGGGCTCATGCCGCTTCTGCCGATGGCAGTGCTCGGCGCTTCGCTCATCATTTCCTACGAGCGGGCAAAGGCCGAAGCTCTGGGCTTCAACGCCAAGGGTGGTGTCATGGAGCGCGCCGAACGCGTGATCCTCCTTGGTCTTGGCCTTCTCTTCCCCGTTCTCCTGATCCCAGTTCTCTGGATCATGCTCGTTCTCACGATCGTCACTGCCGTGCAGCGCTTTGTGAAGGTATGGCGTCAGGCATCGCAGGAACGTCCCGTGGTTGCACCAACTCGCCGTGCGTCTCGTCGCCGTGCCGCCCGCGCAACACGCGCTGGTTCATCACAGTGGCGTCAGAACCTTCAGGCGCGTCGACGCCGTTAGGCGCTCATGGCGCTTGATCCGGTCACCGCGGCCTATCGCGCGGGTGCAGCATTCTCGCGGTCTGTGCCGCGTCCCCTCGCTGAACTCACAGCGAAAGGTCTGAGCCGCGTTGCTGCTTCGGTGTCGAAGGAGCGACGCATGCTTGTTGCTCGTCATCTGCATCGTGTCGATCCCACGCTTGAAGGGAAAGCACTCGACCGAGCGGTCGACGCGACCTTCAGCAGTTACGCGCGGTATTGGGTCGATTCTTTTCGCCTTCCGCAGATGTCTTTGGAAGCAGTCGACTTCGGTTTCGACCTCGACAACTTTGCGTACATCTCAGATGGGCTGGCAGCTGGCAAGGGCGTGATTGCTGTTCTCCCGCATCTGGGCGGATGGGAATGGGCAGGTTTCTGGATGACGCAGGTGATGAAAGTCCCGGTCACTGTTGTTGTCGAATCAGTTGAGCCGCCCGCACTGTTCGAGTTCTTCGCAAAGTTGCGACGCGAACTCGGTATGAACATTGTCCCGTTGGGTCCCGGTGCGGTTCCCGAAATTCTGCACGCCCTGAAGGCCAATCACATCGTGTGTTTGCTTGCTGACCGCGACATAGTCGGTGATGGCATCGAAGTGGAATTCTTTGGCGAAATCACCACCATTCCCGCTGGCCCTGCAACATTGGCATTGCGCACCGGTGCCGCGCTGATTCCCTGTGCGGTCTACTTCGAAGGCCGAAATGGCCATCTCGCTGTGGTTGAACCGCCGATGGAAGTCGTTCGTGAAGGTCGCCTTCGCGACGACGTGCGTCGGCTCACCATCGAATTGGCGGGTCGTCTCGAGGGCCTCATTCGTCGTGCGCCACAGCAGTGGCACCTCCAGCAGCCCAATTGGCCGAGCGATTACGTCGAGCTCGAACGAATTGGTAAGCCGCATCCACGTCCCGAATATGGTCCTTCTTCGCTCGCTGCTCGCGGCGGAAACTGACATGCGTATCGGAATTGTTTGCCCCTACAGTCTCACGCTTCCAGGAGGTGTTCAGGGTCAGGTGCTGTCGCTTGCCCGTGCACTTCGGGCACGCGGTCACGATGTTCGTGTTCTTGGACCTTGCGATGGTCCGCCACCCGATGCTGGCGTGACGCCCCTCGGCGACAGCCTTCCAACTGCGGCGAACGGTTCAGTAGCGCCGATTGCACCCGATCCTTCAGCACAGTTACGTACGATCCGTGCGCTTCGGGACGAACGCTTCGATGTCGTGAATGTTCACGAACCGCTGGCACCGGGTGTGACGAACACGGCACTTCTCTTTAAGTCACAACCAATCGTTGGTACGTTCCACGCAGCGGGAGAGAGCGCCGCATACCGCTGGCTTCAGCCCGTTGTCCGCTGGCTCGCGCGCAAGATCGATGTTCGTTGTGCAGTGTCGGCAGATGCGCGCGACATGGCGATCGAAGCCGTTGGCGGCTCCTATGAACTTCTTTTTAACGGCGTCGATCTTTCTGAGTACGCCGGCGAAGCCGTCGCGAAAACCGAACCTCGCACGATTCTCTTTCTCGGTCGTCACGAACCGCGTAAAGGTCTCGCCGTGCTTCTCGAGGCAATGGGCGAACTTCCAGCCGGCGTTCGTCTTGTCGTGGCGAGTGACGGGCCCGAAACCGAAGAACTGCGCCGCCGTGTCGCCGGAGATACGCGTATCGAATGGCTGGGCCGAATCTCCGAAGCGGAAAAGATTCGGCGGCTTCGAAGCGCAGACGTTTTCTGTGCGCCCTCGCTTGGTGGTGAATCGTTCGGTGTTGTGCTGCTCGAGGCCATGGCGGCGAAGACGGCAGTTGTTGCCAGCAACCTCGCCGGTTACGCGAATGTTGCTCGGGCGAATCAAGACGCGCTCCTCGTGCCGCCTGGCGATCCGTTCGCACTCGCTGGGGCATTGCGACGGGTTCTCGACGAGGCCCCATTGCGTGAATCGCTTGTGGCCTCTGGCTCCAACCGGGCAGAAGGATTCTCGATGGAGCACCTTGCTGAACGTTATGAAGAGATCTTCGAGCGCGTTGCACTTCGCCGGTAGTATCGCCATGTCCTATTTCTCGATCGAAGGCTTCGTGTGACTTCCACTCTTGAGCAAGCGTCGCCTCGTTCCACCAGTTACGGACTCGCTGCAGCACTACCGCTCGCTCTTGCGGGCCTCATCATCACTGCAGTTCTCACGGTGGTTGTGGGCGTCATTGGCCTGATCGTCGGCCTCGTCATCACAGGCGTCGCAGTAGTGGTCCGCATGCGTACCTTCGCCGCCGGAATCGACGCAGCGATCATTGGCCATCTCGGCGCCACGCCTGCCGATGGACCAGAAGCTGCTGGCTTGCGCAATTTGGCCGAGGGGCTTTCGGCGACTGCAGGTGTCCCGCTTCCGGAACTTCTCATTCTCGACACACCATCAGTCAATCTTCTCGTGGTCGGAACCGATGCGGAACACGCCGCCATCATCGCCACCTCGGGTCTGCTTGCTCAACTGAGTCGGGTCGAACTCGAAGGCGCTGTCGCACGAGCGTTTGTACAGCTGCGTCAGGGTGACGTGTTCTCCGCCACGATGGGTATCCGGCTTGAAGCTGCTCCGGCAACGCGAATCTTCGCGTCGATGTTGGGTCACCGTTCAAATCTGGAAGATCCTGATCGCGATGTACTGCTTGACCGCTCAGCCGTCATGCTCACTCGTTATCCGCCAGGCCTCGTCGGAGCACTCGGTGTGTGTTTACGAGTGGGGTCGATGGTTTCGGCTGGTTCGCCGTCGCTCCGACGCCTTTGGCTCGTTGATCCACTCACTGCCGACGCTGATGCACTCACTCACCGAATGGAAGCGCTTCGATTGTTATGAGCCGTAAAAAACTGTGGTTGATCATTGGTGGTGCAGTCGCAGTCGTGGTTATCGGCGGCGGCACTGTGTTTGCACTCACTCGTTCGGATTCGAACAATCAGGCTGATACCGAACCGACCACGTCGACGACGACCACAACGAAACCTCTTCCCGTGTGGCCGCTTACCGGTCTGCCCGACGCGAAGGCCAGTGGTCCTGCGCACCCCGCCATTGTGGTGAAAATGGACAACAGTCCCGATGCACGCCCGCAGACCGGCATCAATGAGGCCGATGTTGTTTATGAACTTCTCGTTGAAGGCATCACGCGTTACGCGTTGGTCTTCCATTCCAACCTTGTCGATCCGGTTGGGCCCGTCCGCTCGGCGCGTTCGAGCGATATTGATCTGGTCGCTGACCTTTCAACGCCGTTGTTCTCATGGTCAGGTGCAAACGGGGGAGTCATCGGCGAAGTCGCAGCAGCGGCTCGCAAAGGCATCCTCATCGACGCTTCCTACGATGCAGCAGCTCCGGCCTATTACCGATCGAATGATCGTCAGGCGCCACACAACTTGTATGTGCACCTTCCGCAGCTTCTTGAATTGAAGGCGCCCGATAATCCAGCGAACCCTGCGCCGATTTTTAATTTCCGCAAAGTCGCAACAACGCCGCCAACGACAACGACGTCGTCGTCAACCACAACCTCGAAGAAGTCATCGTCGACGACCACGACGATTGCGCCTGCAACCACAACGACTACATCGCTTCCAGGTGCACCGACACCAGGCTTCACACTCGATTTCGGCGGTGTGGTGGTCGACTACGTGTGGAACCCCGCCACGAAGGGTTGGTCGCGACTGCAGGTTGACCAAACGCACCCTCGGGCCAAGAGTCCGACTCTCGATACCGCTGGTGTTCAGGTCTCGCCTGCAAATGTGATCGTGCAATTTATTGAGTACGGCCAAAGTCCCTCCGATAGCCGGTCGCCGATGGCGCTTACCGTCGGCTCGGGGAAGGTTCTGGTCTTCACCGATGGACGAGCCATCGCCGGAACGTGGTCTCGTCCCACCGCAGACAAGCCCACGACCTACACCGCCAACGACGGCACGCCGATACTCCTGACGCCCGGTCGGACATGGGTGGCGTTGCCAAGGGCGGGCTCGACAATTGCGACGCTCGACCAACCCACTGCCGACGCGTTTCTCGCGATCAAGGGTTGACCCCGTCCGACTTCGTTCGGGTGGGGTCCTCGCCCGTAGACTGCCCCCATGGCTGATCTGACCAACGGGATTGTCTCCCGCTCGACCGGTACCGACCTCGTCAAGCGTGGACTCGCTGACATGCTCAAGGGCGGCGTCATCATGGACGTCGTCGATCCGGCGCAGGCCAAGATCGCAGAAGACGCCGGAGCCGTCGCGGTCATGGCGCTCGAGCGAGTGCCTTCTGACATTCGACGTGATGGCGGCGTTGCTCGTATGAGCGATCCGGAAATGATTCAAGGCATTCAGGAAGTCGTCAGCATTCCGGTGATGGCGAAGGCTCGAATTGGTCACATCGCTGAAGCGCAGATCCTTCAGGCCCTACAGGTCGATTACATCGACGAGTCCGAAGTCCTCACCCCAGCCGACGAAGCCCACCACATCGACAAGTGGGCCTTTGATGTTCCGTTTGTCTGTGGTGCAACCAACCTTGGTGAAGCACTTCGCCGCATCTCCGAAGGCGCATGCATGATCCGCTCGAAGGGCGAGGCCGGCACCGGCAACGTCGTCGAAGCCGTACGACACCTTCGCTC
>WLOT01000037.1 GCA_009699125.1 Actinomycetota bacterium | reverse complement strand
CGCTTGATCCCGAACGTCTCAAGGGCCTCGACAAGTTCGCCGATGTTTCCGTGCAGAAACTTCTTGATGCGATTGAAGGCTCGAAGACCAAGCCATTGGCGAATCTGCTCGTCGGTCTCAACATTCGTCATCTTGGTGGCGCCGGTTCCGTTGCACTCGCCGAACATTTCGGCCATCTCGATCGCATCGAATCTGCAACAGAAGAAGAAATCGCAGGCGTTGAAGGTCTGGGTTCGATTATCGCTGCATCTGTCCATCAGTGGTTTGCTGACCCGACAAATCGAGCGGTGATCGAGAAACTTCGCGCTGCAGGCGTAAACCTGCAGGGACCTGAAGCCTCCGACCTTCCTCAGACGCTCGAAGGTTTGATTGTGGTGGTAACAGGAACTCTCGATGGCTTCACACGCGACGAGGCCGAAGCCGCAATTAAGGGTCGAGGTGGGAAGTCTCCGGGCAGTGTCTCGAAAAAAACCACTGCGGTTGTCATTGGGGCGGGCCCCGGCGCATCGAAAGTCACAAAGGCCGAAGACCTTGGCGTTCCGATTCTTGATGAAGCCGGTTTCCTTGTACTCCTCGAAACCGGTACCTTGCCGTCTTCAGTTCGCACTCAGGGGGAATGATGACAATCGAAGCAGTGGTGTTTGATTTCGGTGGCGTGTTCACCTCTTCTCCCTTTAGCGGACTTCATGCGTGGCATACCGAACGTGGTCTCGACCCCGAACTTGGCCTTCGCGCGGTCTTCGGCCCCTACGACCAGGACACCGATCACCCATGGCATCAACTTGAGCGCGGCGAGATTGCGCTTGAAGCAGCCGCTGAACAAATCAAAGCGGTCGGTGCCGAGATGGGTCTCGACCTCGATCTCAAAGAAATGTTCGGAGCGCTTGGTGGCGAATCCGGCGCTCGAAGCGATGTTGTCGAAATAGGCCTTGCGTTGCGTGCAAGCGGTTATCGCACAGCATTGATCACGAACAACATCAAGGAGTTCTCTGACGGCTGGCGCGCCATGATCCCGGTCGACGAATTATTTGAGGTCATTGTCGATTCATCGGCAGTCGGAATTCGTAAGCCCGACCTGCGCATCTATGAGATGACGCTCGAGCAACTTGGCGTTGCCCCCGAGAATTCGGTCTTCCTTGACGATGCCCCGGGCAACATCGTGGCGGCACGCGCTGCGGGCATGCACGCAATCCTCGTCGAAGACGATCATTCCATCGCATTCGCGGAACTTGATCGCCTCCTGGCTCAAGGCTGATTTCTCGACCGACGCGGCACGGCGCGGCGCGTCCGATCACAACAAACGTTGCTTAGATGACGGTGAAGCACCAGCTTCGGCGTGAGCTCACCGATGGTCCGAACGCGGTTTGCCAATACGTAGCGATCATGCAGTTTTGTCCTGCGGGAAGCGTTTCGTAGACCTTGCCTGGTCCCGCTTTGAAGGTGACCTGATTGGTCTGCGGAACGACGTAGGTCTGGTCGACCGGCAGTGGAATTCCGTTGAGGGCCAATGACGCTTCGTATCCCGGCGCCATGTCGATTCCGATGATGTCCTGTTGAAGAATCTTTGCGCCGGGGGTGGGGATGAGGCGTTGGATTCGCCCACCATCGAGTTCGGTGGTGTCGGCCGTGCCCAGACGAGCAACCATCACGATGCACACCGTCGCGATTGCGAGCAAGGCGATGTAGGCGATGTAGCGAGGTTTGAATCGACGGTTTGACGGCGTGCCCGACAAAGGTGTCTCGGAGCCGGACGTCGTGGTCTCGTTCGCTGGATCGGAAGTAGTCACGCAAAGAGTCTGCCCGCTCGCGGCTCGCGTGCGGGTCTCGGGTGTGACGATTTTCCGTCACGTCCTTGCTGAGGGTGACCGAAATTGGCAAGGACGAGAACTAGCCTCGCCCCGTGTCCAACGCCCGTGCTGCCGACCGCATCGGTCAGGTGCTCGGGGGGCGCTACCGGCTGCTGGCCCCCATCGGCACCGGGGCCTCCGCGACTGTCTACCTGGCCGATGACGTGGTTCTTCGTCGTCGCGTCGCGGTCAAAGTTCTCCACGATGCACTCGCAAGCGATGTCTCGTTCCTAAAACGGTTCCAAGCAGAAGCTCGTTCCGCCGCAGCACTGAACCACCCACACATCATGGCGGTGCATGACTGGGGACAAGGCGAAGTGCCGTATCTCGTGACCGAACTTCTCGACGGTGGCTCGTTACGGGCGATGCTCGATGCCGGAAATCTTCTTGATCTCGCCCAAGCCAGAACTGTCGGTCTCGATACGGCGCGGGCGTTGGATTACGCCCATCGCCGAGGGTTTGTTCATCGTGATATCAAACCAGCCAATCTTCTCTTCGACGACGAAGCAACGCTGCGCATCGCCGATTTTGGACTTGCTCGCGCACTTGCTGAAGCGGCGTGGACAGAACCGGCCGGTGCAGTGTTGGGCACCGCTCGCTATGCGTCGCCGGAGCAAGCCCAAGGTGTTGTCCTCGACGGACGCAGCGATGTCTATTCACTCGGGCTTGTGATCATCGAGTCGGTCACCGGGCAGCTTCCCTTTACCGCCGATACAACACTCGGCACGCTGATGGCGCGCGTCGATCGGAATGTCCCTGTTCCCGATGTGCTCGGACCACTCGCCCCTGCGTTGCGCGCTGCAGGTGTTCCAAATCCTGCCGATCGTCCCGATGCTGCCGAATTCGCGAACATGCTTATGGCCGCTGGCGATCTCGGTCCAGTCAGTCCGCTGCGTTTGGCGGGCACGGTTGCATTGCAGCCCGATCAACTTGATCCGCGCGAACCCACGACGATTTACGTTCCTGAACAAATCGTTCTCGGTGAATCGTCGGCGACAGCCGCAGGCGGGCCAACATTTGCCGATCCAACAATTGCGAACGAACTGTTCACTGCAGCGCAGCCCATCACTCGCACTATCGATCGACCGCAAAGCGCAGCTGTCGCCACCGCAGCGCGCTCTGGCGAGGGGCCTCGCCGCCGGATTCCCACCAAAGCGATCGCGGCGATCATCGCTTTCCTTGTTGTTGTCGGCGGCGCCGCTGCGTTTTTCCTTCTGCGCACTCCTAGTCACACGCTCGCCGATTACACCTCCATGACTGCATCGGTTGCGCGTGCCGAACTTGAATCAAAAGGATTCAAGGTTGTTGACGACGGCACCTATTCAGAAACCGTCGCAATCGATACCGTGATTGACCAGGACCCCGTTGCAGGCACCTCGCTCGCTGAAGGAAAGACGGTCACGCTCACGGTTTCGCTCGGTCCGCCACCCGTTCCAGTTCCGACTGACCTTCCCGGCAAGACAATCGATCAGGCGTCGACTGCGCTGACTGCAGCGAGTTTGAAACTCGGTGTCGTGACTGACGCATTCGATGAATCGGTGGCAAAGGGAATTGTGTTGTCACTCGCCGCCGGCGTCACCCCAGAGATGCCGAAGGGTTCGGCGATTGGCCTGGTTGTCAGCGCTGGTCCAAAGCCTCGGACAATTCCCGAGATCGCAGGAAAGCCATTTGCCGAAGTCACGCCGCAACTTGAAGCGCTGGGTCTGAAAGTCACCCGCGTCGACGAGTATTCCGACACAGTGGCCGAGAACATCGTGATTTCATCGTCTCCAGCAGCGGGACAGACCGCAGCGAAGGGGAGCGCGGTCACTGTGACCGTTTCGAAGGGAAAGAAGCCCGTCACGATCCCAGCATCGATTGTCGGCAAAACCATCGCTGATGCCAGTGCGCAGTTGACGGCCTTGGGCCTTACGGTGAGCGGCGTTGCGGGAAATCCGACGAAGACGGTCACGGGCTCGACGCCGGCGGTTGGCACGCAAGTCAAGGCCGGATCCGCAGTCACGCTTGTGACTTCGCCGTAATCGGCTCCGCGCCTATCGGCCGATACCATCGCCGTTCGTGACGACCACCGATCATCCCGACGGTTCCCAAGGGAACGAACGTCTCGATGACGCTGGCGATGCTGAGGAACTCGAGTTCGGCATCGAGCCCCCTGGTGGCGACGAAGTCATCATGGTCCCGTGGAGTCTCATGCTTCAACGGCGCGTTGCTGGGCGTGTTGAGCGCAGCCCACGAAAAGCGTGGATCATCCTCGCTGCGTCGCTTTTGGGCGTTTTCACTGCGAGTTTCACAATTACCGTCCTAACGGTTTCGTTGGGCGATATCGCGAACGACTTAGGTTCGACGAAGAGCATCCTCACGTGGGCGGTAACTGGTCCAAGTCTTGCTATGGCCGTGCTGGGGCCGATCGGCGGAAAGCTTTCCGATCGGTACGGAGCGCGCCGCATCTACCTCACGAGCATCACTGGTGTTGCAGTGTTCTCTGCCGCAGCAATCATTGCGTGGAGTGCTCCCGCTCTCATTGCCGCTCGATTAATTGGCGCGTCGCTCGGTGCGGCAGCAGGTCCCGCTGCGTTGTCGATGATCAATCGAAGCTTTCCTCCCGAACGACGTGCGCAAGCGCTCGGCTATTGGTCGCTCGTCGGAGCCGGAGCACCAGTCTTCGGTGTCGTCATCGGCGGACCGCTTGTGGATTCATTCGGATGGCGCTGGATCTTTATCCTGCAGACACCGATCGCTATTGCTGCGGTAGCGATTGGTTTTCTCGTGTTGCCGCGCTCAGAACGCGGCGATCGTCACCCCTTCGACATCGCCGGTTCTGTACTGCTCGCGTTTGGTGTTGGATTGGTTCTTGTCGCGTTGAATCGTGGGCCCGAAATGGGTTGGAGCCATCCACTCGTGCTCGGGGGCTTCATCGGGGGTCCGCTGTTGTTGGTGTGGTTCGCACGCGTTGAAAGTCGAACCGAGTACCCACTGCTGCCCATGCGCTATTTCCGGCGCCGTAATTTCACGTTCCCGATGATCAACCAGTTCTTTGCGAACTTCACCTACATGGGTGGATTCATCTTGACGCCACTTTTGTTGCACGACGTTCTGGGATACAGCACAACAAAGACAGGACTTGTATCGATTGCCCGACCAATCGCGTTCTCGATCGTCGGTCCGATTGCTGGCTATCTCGTCATTAAATTCGGCGAGCGCACAATCGGCATGTTTGGTTCAGCCGTGCTTATCGCGTCGATGATGACGTTGGCGATGGTGACCGCAAGCACCGGTATGTGGTGGATCGAAGGTGCACTTGTGCTTTCTGGAATCGGAATGGGTGCGTGCGCGCCGGCAATGATCGCCAGCATTGCGAATTCAGTCGATAAACGCGATCTCGGCGTTGCGAGCGCTGCGTCGCAGACGGTCAGCCAAATCGGAGTAGTCGCTGGAATGCAGATTCTTCTGACGGTGCAATCTGTGAGCGCGTCGAGTGGAAGTGGGACCTCTTCCTACGCGGCCGCGTATCACGTCGGTGCCGGCGCGGCCGTTGTCGCATTGGCTGCTGCATTCTTTGTGCGCCGAACGCGCCACGATGAACCGCAGATGACTGAGCCTCTCGCAGTCGCCTGAGAGGACCAACCTGAAAAGATGGATCCGGTTCAGTCTGCGGTGATGTCGCGCAGCGCGTCGGCGAGCGCTTGGGCATTCGCGTCGGGTGCGGCCGCAGAGGCTTGCATCGCGAGCATCTTGGTGAGGTCTCCGTCGACTTTGATACGCCCACCCATAAATGCCTGCATCGCCGCTGCGGCATCTTGATCGATGAAGATCGCTCGTGCCGTTGCGTAGTCCACGGTCACCGTGAGGTCTGGTCCTTCGAGATGGCCATCTTCGATGACGACTTCGCCCTGGGTGGTGTCGACGTGGCCTTCTACGTCGGACGTGAAGGGGGTGTCGGTGACCACGAGATTCATGCGGACGGCGACTGGGGGAGCGGAATCGGGCAGGGGCATGGACTCCCGGAGTGCTCGTGCAGCATTCATCCAGTCGGGGCTTAGGAATGGATAGGCAGTCGCCACGGTTCCTCCACAGAATCGTCGTGAACGCATGACCCTATCCACGGCGGGAGGGGTTGGTCCGGTCGGCATCTACGATGCACAACCATGTCCGCTCGTCTCACCCGCGACAACGTCGCCAAAGTTGCCGATCTCGCTCGGCTGAATCTCACAGAAGCCGAACTCGAGCGCTACACCGAGCAACTCGGAGCGGTGCTTGATCACGCCGAAGATGTGGCGTCACTTGACCTCGAAGGGGTTCCCCCGACGGCGCATCCATTGCCTCTCGTGAATGTGCTCCGTGACGACGTAGTGGTCGAAGGTGTCGATCGCGAAGAAGTTCTTTCCCAGGCTCCATCAGTTGAGGATCGCCGATTCCGAGTTCCCGCCATTCTTGGGGAGGAGCCCTGAGATGAGCGCTATTCCTTCCACCGCTCTCGAAATCGCCGCCGCTGTTCGCTCCGGAGAAGTGTCGGCCCGCGAAGTTCTCGACGATCATCTGGCACGTATCGACGCGCAAGACGGCGAGATCAATGCCTTCAATCTTGTGATGGTCGATGAAGCTCGCGCCGCTGCGGCTGCGATCGACACTCAAGTTGCTGCCGGCCAAGATCCTGGCCCGTTGGCCGGCGTACCTCTCGCCCTCAAAGACAATCTGTGCACGCGTGGCATCCCAACGACGTGTTCAAGTCGAATCCTTGAAGGTTGGCGACCGCCATACGACGCGACTGTCGTGCAGCGCGTCAATGCTGCCGGTGCGGTTTCAATCGGCAAAACCAACCTCGATGAATTCGCGATGGGTTCATCGACCGAGAACTCTGCGTTTGGACCAACGCGCAACCCGCGCGACACAAGCCGGGTGCCTGGCGGCTCATCGGGCGGCTCAGCTGCTGCGGTCGCTGCGGGCTTCGCTCCGATTTCTCTTGGCTCCGACACTGGCGGCTCAATTCGCCAACCTGCAGCACTCTGCGGTGTTGTTGGCGTCAAGCCCACGTACGGAATGGTGAGTCGGTACGGCCTCATCGCCTTTGCATCCTCACTTGATCAAATCGGCCCGTTCTCGACGACCGTTGCTGACTCGGCGTTGCTTCTCGAAGCGATCGCTGGTCACGATGGTCGCGATTCCACATCAATCAATGCGCCGGTGCCTTCGTTGCTTGAATCGCTTGGTCAGGGTGTCGACGGACTTCGTGTCGGGCTCGTCACTGAACTCATGGGAGAAGGCATCGCCCCCGATGTTGCTGCTCGCGTTCGTCAGGCTGCCGATGCATTGACAGCAGCTGGTGCGCAGGTTGGCGAAGTGTCAGTACCTGCAGCAGCTTACGGATTGTCGGCGTACTACCTCATTGCTCCCGCTGAAGCATCGAGCAACCTCGCGCGTTACGACGGCGTTCGTTACGGCATGCGCGTCGATGCGCCGACTACGGCAGAAATGAATGCAGCTACTCGTACCGCAGGTTTCGGTGATGAGGTCAAGCGCCGCATCATGCTCGGTACTTACGCACTTTCTGCCGGCTATTACGACGCCTATTACGGCAAGGCGCTGAAGGTGCGCACGCTCATTGTGCGCGATTTCGAAAAGGCCTACGCCGATTTCGATCTACTGCTGACTCCGACTTCACCGACCACAGCGTTCAAGTTTGGTGACAAGACTGCAGATCCGTTGTCGATGTACCTCAACGACATCTGCACGATTCCTACGAACTTGGCTGGTCACCCGGCAATGAGCGTCCCATTTGGTGGCGGTTCCGATGGCATGCCCGTTGGCGTGCAATTGCTCGCACCGGCTCTGGGAGAGTCGACAATGTTTCGTGCCGCAGCAGTTCTCGAAGCCGCTGCCCCTGCTCTCGATGAGGTGTGGTCATGACGCTCACGCACGAACCAATCGAAGGCGAGCATTTCGTCGTTGTCAGCGAGACGACCGGCGACTCGTGGGAGATCGTTGTTGGTCTCGAAGTCCACTGCGAACTCGCAACTGCAACAAAGTTGTTCTGTGGTTGTCCGAACATGTTCGGCGACGAACCGAATACCAATGTCTGCCCCGTGTGCCTTGGGCTCCCTGGTTCATTACCGGTGCTCAACCACAACGTGGTCGAGCTGGCGATGCGTCTCGGCCGAGCGCTGCATTGTGAGGTCGAGCCGTCGGTGTTTGCTCGCAAGAACTACTTCTACCCAGATATGCCCAAGGACTATCAGGTAAGTCAGTTTGATCAACCTATCAACGTCGATGGTTGGCTCGATCTCCCTGACGGCACTCGCGTCGGCATTGAGCGCGCGCACATCGAAGAAGACACCGGCAAGAACACCCACGCCGGTGGAAGCGGTCGCATCCATGGAGCCGACTATTCGCTGGTCGATTACAACCGCGCCGGCGTGCCATTGGTCGAAATCGTTGGCCGTCCGCATATTCGTCACCCCGAACAAGCCAAGACCTACATCGACGAACTGCGCGCCATCCTTCTCACGACTGGCGCATCCGACGCCAAGATGGAAGAAGGTTCGCTTCGCGTCGACGCAAACGTTTCGGTTCGACGCGTTGGCGACACTGCGCTTGGCACACGTTGCGAAGTCAAGAACTTGAACTCGCTTCGGTCCCTTGGTCGAGCCATCGAGTATGAAGCACGACGTCAGGTCGATCTGCTCGAAACCGGCGAGCGAATTAAGCAGGAAACGCGCCATTGGGACGAAGGCGCCGGGCGCACTCGCGCCGGTCGTTCAAAAGAAGAAGCAGAGGACTACCGCTACTTCCAAGAACCCGATCTTGTTCCGCTCGCGCCGAGTGCAGAGTGGATCGCAGCGATCGATGCCGCAATGCCGCCGCTTCCCGCAGCACGACGCGATGAACTTGCATCCTCTGCAGGTGTTGCCGTTACCGAATCATCCGTCGTCATTGCCGTGCAGCGCGATCTCGACCAACTCGCATTGGCAACGATTGCTGCCGGTGGTGATGGCAAGCGTGTGCTCACACATGTTGAACACAACTTGTCGGGTGACGGCGCTGCTGATCTCAATCCCGCAACCTTTGCGCAACTTGTGGGTTTGGAGCTTGGGGGGCAACTCACAGCGACTCAGGCAAAGACCGTTCTGGCCGAGATGGTCACCTCGGGTCGTGCGCCTGATGTGATCGCTGCGGAACTTGGCTTCGAAGCCATGGATTCCTCAGAACTTGAAGGCATTGTTGACGGATTGATCGCTGAGAGCCCCGAGGAATGGGCGGACTTCTGCACTGGTGACGACAAAAAGCGCGGCAAATTGCAGGGCTTCTTCACCGGCAAGATCATGAAGGCAACCAAGGGTCAAGCCGACGGAAAAGCTGTCGCCGCACTCCTTGAATCGCGTAGAGCCGATCGAGGCTGATTCATACCCCAGAGAACATGATTTGCTAAAATTGGGGGGTCGTTAAGTCACTAGGAGGAAACGTGATGCGATCAAAGAACAAGAGTGCGGTGCTTGCGGGGCTCTTGATAGCGAGTTTCATGCTGGTCGGCACCGCCTGTGGTGGTTCGTCGAGTAATTCAGGTTCGTCATCGGATACGAGCGCCAAATCGGAAACGGGTGCGAAGTCGAGCGGCGGGAATGGCGGTGACGCGAGTAGCTGCGCCGATCTGTTCAACAAGACCGAAGCACTCGCCGCGAAGATGGACGCGCTAGATACCGGTGACATGTCTTCCGATCTGTCAGCGATGGTGAAATCGCTTGAATCATTCACTTCAAATGTCCCGAGTGAGATTCGCGATGATTGGAAGACGATTGTCTCCGCCATCAAGACCTACGCCGATGCGGTTTCGGGTATTGATTTCACCAACCTGACTGACCCGGACACAGTGTCGAAGTTGGAGAAGGCCGCATCTGCGATGGACGACGCGAAGTTCGAGAAAGCCTCCGAGAATCTGGATCAGTGGTCCCAGAAGAACTGCCCGAGTTACGCGAACAAGTAATCGGCAATGGCACGTAGATGTGCCCGAGAACGCGATGAGGCCCCGGTCGCTGACCGGGGCCTCATCGCGTTCCCATCGTTCACTGCGCTGGAACGCGAAATGCTTGGCTCAGTCGACGAGCGGTACGCCGTAGGCGTCGGTAAGAAAGTTTTCGTTCTTGGTGAGGATGAGGATTCCCTCAACCAGACCCCACAGCGACGCAAGGCCACACGTGAAGATGGTGAGCACGAGCTGCAGGATCGCCTTGTTCGTGTACCCCAGGTAGAAGTTGTGGGCTCCGAAGCCGCCGAGGAGGATTCCGAGGAGTCCGGCAGCGACTCGGGATTTGGGCTGGTAGCCGGCCGGCACGGGTGGAAAGGCCGGCGCGGCATAGTCGCCCCACAGGGCGCCATCCCACCAGCGCTGCTGGCCGGTTCCGTCGTCATACCAACCTGCGGGCTGATTCTCTTGTGTGGTCATAGTGCGAGGGTAACGATCTGCCCCATGGGTTGATAGGGGGAAATCCTCCGAGTTGCCGTTGGGGGCTCCGGGCGGCAAGACTTACGTCCCTGTGAGCACGACGGTCCTTACCTCGCTCGTAGTACTCCGCTAGCACACGCCGGCTTCGTCCGTCGCGTGTGCGCCCCCGGCCTCCCACTCGGGAGGCCGTTTACGTTCCGCCCGTTCGAACCGGCCCGATCCCGCTGATGCCTAGGCATCGGGGAGGACAACCATGAAAACCAACGGTGGTGCCGCACTCATCAAGGCTCTCGAACTCGAGGGCGTCGATGTGATCTTTGGTCTGCCCGGTGGAGCAATCCTTCCGGTCTACGACCCGATCATCGACTCGCCAATTCGCCACATTCTCGTTCGTCACGAACAGGGTGCAGGTCACATGGCCGAGGGTTACGCGCACGCAACTGGACGTCCCGGCGTTGCGATGGTCACCAGCGGCCCGGCCGCAACGAACATCATCACGCCCCTCGCGGATGCGTACATGGACTCGGTGCCGATGGTTGTCATCACCGGTCAGGTCGGAACTGCCGGCATCGGAACTGACGCGTTCCAAGAAGTCGACACGGTTGGCATCACTCGTTCAGTCACGAAGCACAACGAACTTGTGACGAATGCGGCGGACATCCCTCGTGTTGTTCGCGAGGCGTTCCACATCGCGACCACAGGTCGTCCCGGCCCCGTGCTTATCGACATTCCAAAAGACCTTGTTGATCCCACGAACCCGAACTCGGCGCTCGATTGGTACTGGCCCGATTCTGTGGATCTTGCCGGGTACAACCCTCGCCTCGAAGGCGATCCCGCGCTTATTAAAGACGCAGCGCAACTCATCGTCGCTGCACAACGCCCGGTGCTTTACGCCGGCGGCGGCATCCTCAAGGCGCGCGCGGCCGAGTCGCTTCTTGCTCTTGCCGAACTGCTCGACATTCCTGTCGTCACCACACTCATGGCTCGCGGCGCGGTTCCCGACGATCATCCGTTGTGTCTCGGCATGCCGGGCATGCATGGCAACTACACCGCCGTCACCGCGATGCAGGAATCCGATCTGCTCATCGCACTCGGTTCACGTTTCGACGATCGAGTCACCGGCAAACTCGATGCATTCGCTGCGAACGCCAAGATCATTCACGTCGATATCGATCCTGCGGAACTTGGCAAGGTTCGCCGGCCCGACGTCGGTATCACTGGCGACTGTCGTCTTGTCATCAATGAACTGATTACTGCGCTGAAGCAGATCGGTGCGCCAGAAGTTCAGCCCGATCGTTCTTCGTGGAAATCCACGATCAGCGGATGGCAAGAGAAGTACCCGCTTGCCTATGTGCAGTCCGAGCCGGGCGATTTGTTGAAGCCGCAGTATGTGCTTGAACAACTTCGAGACAACACCCCCGACGATTGCATCGTTGCGTCGGGCGTTGGTCAGCATCAGATGTGGACTGCGCAGTACTGGAAGTTCAACCATCCCTACACCTGGATCAACTCGGGTGGCCTCGGAACGATGGGCTTCGCTGTTCCGGCCGCAATCGGCGCCAAAGTCGGGCGACCCGACCGCATGGTGTGGGCCGTCGACGGCGATGGCTGTTTCCAGATGACCGCACAAGAACTTGTTACTGCTGCGGCCGAACGCATTCCCGTCAAGATCGCAATTCTCAACAACGCGTATCTCGGAATGGTTCGTCAGTGGCAGGAGATGTTCTACGAAGAGCGTTACAGCGAGGTCTACCTCTCACCCGATCTTCCCGATTACAAGATGTGGGCCGAAGCCATGGGTTGTGTTGGCATGCGCGTCGAATCTCCTGAAGATGTGCTTCCCGCGATTCAGCGTGCGAATGAAGTTGACGACCGTCCGGTTGTCATCGACTTCCGCACTGATGCACGCGAGAAGGTCTTCCCGATGGTGCCTGCAGGCAAGTCCAACTCCGACATCGTTGTTGGTCCGGAGGATGTTCGATGAGTTCCGGTACGCGTCATCACATTCTTTCCGTCCTTGTTGAAAACAAGCCGGGTGTTCTTGCCCGCGTGTCGGGTCTGTTTGCCCGTCGCGGTTTCAACATCTTTTCGCTCGCTGTTGCGCCAACCGACGACCCCACGCGTAGTCGCATCACGATCGTGGTCGACGTCGAATCGGCTCCGCTCGAACAGATCACCAAGCAACTCGACAAGCTCATCAATGTGTTGCAGATTGACGAACTCGCTCCGGTCGATGCGGTTGAGCGCGAGCTCATGATCGTCACGGTGACAGTTTCAGCCGAGTCAAAGCCCGAGCTGCTTTCCCTCACTGAGGAATACAGCGGCGTGGTTCTCGACGAAGCAGGCGATCGCATCACCGTGTCTCTGGGCGGAACCCCCGAGGCGCTCGATGCCTTCACCGCCCGCATGGGTGCAGCGGTGGTGGGCTATCAGCGCACCGGCCGTATCGCCCTTCCTCGCATCGTTTGATCCTTAGCTGGTCCCGGGCTTCGGGCGCTTTTTCGTCCTGAGCCCCTTTCGTCGTACTCTCTCCAATCCGCCCTTTGGGGCGACCCGATCCCGAAATAGGAGTTCCCGTGGCCACCGTCTATTACGAAGCCGACGCCGATCGTTCATTCATCGCCGACCGTAAGGTCGCCGTCATTGGTTACGGCTCGCAGGGTCATGCCCATGCGCTCAACCTCAAAGAGTCGGGCATCAACGTCGTCGTTGGTTTGCGCGAGGGTTCGTCCTCGAAGGCCAAGGCCGAATCGGAAGGCCTCACGGTCATGTCGATTGCTGACGCCACCAAGTGGGCCGACGCCATCATGATCCTTCTTCCCGACACCGAGCAGAAGTCGGTGTACGACGCAGAGATCGCTCCGAATCTTTCCGAAGGCGACGCGCTGTTCTTCGCTCACGGTTTCAACATTCGTTTCAACCGCATCGTTCCGCCGGCTGGTGTCGACGTTGTCATGGCCGCCCCTAAGGGCCCAGGTCATCTCGTGCGTCGTACGTACACCGAGGGTGGCGGCGTGCCGTGCCTCATCGCGGTTGAGCAGGACGCAACTGGCAACGCTCGCAATGTTGCGCTTGCCTATGCCGACGCAATCGGTGGCACACGCGCTGGTGTCATCGAGACCACGTTCACTGAAGAAACCGAAACCGATCTGTTCGGTGAGCAGGCTGTCCTTTGCGGCGGCGTTGCTGCACTTGTGCAGGCCGGATTCGAAACGCTCACCGAGGCTGGCTACCAGCCCGAGATGGCGTACTTCGAATGCCTCCACGAGGTGAAGCTCATCGTTGACCTCATGTACGAAGAGGGCATCAGCGGCATGCGCTACTCAATCTCCGACACCGCCGAGTACGGCGATGTCACCCGCGGCCCGCGCGTCATCACACCGGCCACCAAGGTCGAGATGAAGAAGATCCTCGACGAAATCGTTTCCGGTCAGTTCGCCGAGGAATGGATCGCCGAATCAGAGTCGGGTCGCAAGAACTTCAACGCCCTGCGTAACGCTGGCGCTGAGCACCCAATCGAAAAGACCGGCAAGGAACTGCGCGCCATGATGCCGTGGATCTCCGCCGGTCG
>WLOT01000036.1 GCA_009699125.1 Actinomycetota bacterium | reverse complement strand
GCAGTCACACAGACCTTTGTGCTGAGCGGCGGTTTCGTTCAACCCGAACCACTCGTGGCAGCGGTTGAAGAGCGGGCACAACTTCTGATCAGCGGGGGGATGTGGCACACGCGCCGTCCGCCATCTCAAGGTGCACTCGTGCTCCGGGTACACACGGCCCTTGAACGTCTCGATGCAACCGCATTGTCGGGCCAACACCCAGGTGCCGTGGACGTTGCGGCACTTGAAGACCTCATCGCGTGTGCGACTCTCGGTGCAGTGATGGCGGGGGAGGTTCTTCCCTCGCAAGATACGGACACTCGTGACCCGAGCGATGAGGCAAAGGGGCGCTGGGCGAAGTCGACGGATTCGGTTGCTGCCTCGTTCGGGATCGCTGGTGTCGAACTCATCGAAATTTCAAAGACGGGATGGGCGTGCACGGAATGCGGCTGTGTCTTTCTTGGCCGCGTCGATGCGGGCATCGCCTACCCGGATCGGTTTGCGCCGATTGGTCGCTCCGGAGCATGTGATCAGCAAACCGAATGCAACTGTCACGACGCACCACTGCAACGGCGGGTCCGCTGACCTTTTGGTCGTGCGAACCCGCCGTGTGCGGATCAATCCAGTTGTAAGCGGAAGTCAGTAAACGATGACGCCGCGGATGTTCTTGCCGTCGCGCATGTCCTGGTAGCCCTCGTTGATCTGATCGAGGGTGTAGGTGCGGGTGACGAGTTCGTCGAGCTTGAGCTGACCGCTGCGATAGAGGCCGAGAAGCTTGGGAATGTCATAACGCGGGTTGGCGCTGCCGAAGATGGTTCCGACGAGCTGCTTCTGCTGCATAGCGAATGCGAACAAGTTGAGTTGCACATCGTTTTCGTTCATGTTGGCGACTGCGGTGAAGACCAAACGTCCACCCTTACCAACCATGCTCATGTACGACTCGAGGTCGGCGCCTTTGCCCTCACCAACGGTGACGATGACCTTGTCGGCCATGCGTCCCCACGTGAGTTCGCCAAGTAGGGCCTGTGCTTCAGCGACATCGGAAGCGACATGGGTGGCACCGAAGTTCTGTGATTGTTCACGCTTGAACTCGACCGGATCGAGAGCGATCACGTAACGAGCACCCGCCAGGTGTGCACCCTGCACGGCGTTCATGCCGACGCCGCCGGTGCCGATAACAACGACGGTGTCGCCAGGTGCAACTTCAGCTGCGTAGGTGGCAGATCCCCAGCCGGTGGTGACGCCGCAAGCGACGAGGCAGGCCTTATCGAGAGGAAGATCTTCTTCGACCTTCACCAGTGAGTTGATGTTCATGACGGAATGCTCGGCGAACGTGCCGAGGCAGCACATCGTTGCGAGGTCGGTGCCATCAAGAAGGTGATGACGAGAGGTTCCATCTTCCTGGCGTCCGGAGAGAAGGTGTGCGCCGTTGTCACAAAGGTTCTGCTGGCCCTTCGCACACGAGGGGCAACGTCCGCACGACGGAACGAACGAGGTGACGACGTGATCGCCGACCTTCAGTTCGGTAACGCCCGGGCCGACCTTTTCGACAATGCCGCCACCCTCGTGTCCGAGGATGATCGGGTACTGCTGCCAGCCGAGCATTTCGATGATGGCGGGGTCCATCGCCATGTCGCCGGTGACCATGTGTTCGTCGGAGTGGCACATGCCGCTCGCAACGAACCGAACGAGGACCTCGTTTGCCTTCGGCTCATCAAGTTCAATTTCTTCGATCTTGTACTCGGTATGAGGGGCGTACAGAACTGCGGCTCGTGTCCTCATGGGAACTCCTTGTAAGGGCGTAGGGCTGGCCTGTCGGCACAGCCCTAGCAATCTAGGCCGTCGGTCACGCCGGCGTGTCAGTCGGCACAGCGCGGGGCGGAAACCTCGTGCTACATTACTGTCCAGCACGCGGATCTTGTGTCGCACGTGATCGGCGAGTTCCAATCCGGCACCGAAGGGGAACCCATGAGCACTCCGATCGCAAAGCGTCTTGGAATCGAATTTCCGATCTTCGCTTTCTCACATTGCCGCGACGTCGTTGCTGCCGTCACCAACGCAGGCGGTTTCGGTGTTCTCGGCGCTCTGGCCTTTGGGCCTGAGCAGCTCGAAATCGAGTTGAACTGGATCGACGAACACGTCAACGGCAAGCCGTATGGCGTCGACTTCGCCATGCCGGTGAATTACATCGGTAAAGGCGGGGGAGAGGATGCCTCGTTCGAGTCTCTCGACGCCATGATCCCCGCTCAACATCGCGAGTTCGTCGACGGTCTCTTGGATCGGTACAACGTTCCCGAGTTGCCACCCGAACTCGAAGGAGGCCCCGTTGCCGCCGCTGGTCTCAATGTCGATGCAATGGGCCCGAGTCAGGTCGAGGTCTGTCTGAACCACCCAAACGTGAAGATGATTGTCAACGCGCTCGGGCCGCCCCCGATGTATGTCATTGAACGTGCGCACGAGGCCGGGATTCTCGTGGGTGGTTTGGCTGGCTCGAAGGTGCACGCCGAGCGTCAGGTTGCGATCGGGGTCGATGTCATCGTGGCGCAAGGCACCGAAGCTGGGGGACATTGCGGCGAGATTTCGACCATGGTGCTGGTGCCCGAGGTTGTCGACGCGGTGGGTCCCGATGTTCCAGTCCTCGCAGCAGGTGGCATTGCCACTGGCCGGCAAATGGCCGCGGCGATTGCACTTGGCGCACAAGGGGCGTGGACAGGCTCAATGTGGCTCACTGTTTCCGAAGCCGACACCAATCCCGTTGCACTTGAAAACATGCTTGCGGCGACGTCGCGAGACACCGTTCGCTCAAAGGCGATGACTGGTAAGCCCGCCCGACAATTACGTACGGCATGGACCGATGCATGGGAATCAGAAGAATCGCCCGGAACATTGCCGATGCCGCTGCAGGGCATTCTTCACCAGGAAGCCGGTCGTCGCACCCAGCGAGTCGGTACTCGCGAGCTGATCGGTTTTCCGGTTGGTCAGATCGTCGGTCGCCTCAACAAAGTCCGACCGACAAAAGATGTTGTGCGCGAGATGGTAGAGGAATGGATCGATACCACTGAACGCATGGCTTCAATTCTGAACGACTGACGAAGGTCCTGCACGACGGCCCCCGTGGGGTCCTGACTGACACAATGGCTGCACGTCCCTTAGAGGAGTTCTTATGACTGACACATTCGTAGATGCACCGCTGCTTCATGAGGCTGCGACATACGAGCATGGCGTTCCGTACGACTACTACCGGTGGCTTCGTGACAACGACCCTGTGGCATGTCTTGATCACCCCTCCTATCAGGGCGAGAAGTTGTGGGTAGTCACTCGTTACGCCGACGTGCAGCAGGTGTCGCGAGATGCTTCCACCTATCGCAACGCTCCCGATCCGTTCATTGACGACGGCATCAATGAACCGGCCTCTGGTGGTAGCGATCAGCTGATGATCAGTCTCGATGCTCCTGATCACATGAAATTGCGCAAGATCATCAACAAAGGCTTCACGCCCAAGCGAGTGGCCCAGTTGGGCGACATGCTTCGCACGCGAACAAACGACATCATCGATGGTCTCGCTGGACAAACAAGTGCCGATCTCGTCCACGACCTCGCGTTGTGGCTGCCGCTGCATGTGATTGCTGACATGGTTGGTGTGCCTGAGGAAGATCGCGCCCAGGTCTTCGACTGGACAGAAAAAACTTTTGGCTTCGATGCCTCAGTGACCCCAGAAGAACGAGCACAGGCCGCTACGGACATGTTCATGTATGCCGATGCCATGTGCTCCGAGCGAGCCGACAATCCGAGCGACGATCTGATGAGCGTTTTGCTTCATGCCGAGGTGGAAGGCGAGAAACTCACGGCATTCCAAATCGAATTGTTCTTCATGCTTCTGCAGAATGCCGGTTCGGAGACAACTCGAAACCTGATCACAACCGGAACGCTCGCACTTCTTCAGAATCAAGATCAGTGCGACATTGTTCGAAACGATCTTTCCGTCATCCCGACTGCAATCGAAGAGTTGCTCCGTTTCTCGACCCCGGTGATTCAGTTCACTCGCACTGCAACTGTCGATACCGAACTCGGTGGCAAGAAGATCAAGGCAGGCGAGCGCGTTCTCATGGTCTACGCATCGGCGAATCGCGACGAGCGTGCATTCGAAAACCCCGATTCAATCGATGTACGTCGCAATCCCAACGATCACGTTGCGTTCGGAGCTGGTGGTCCGCACTTCTGTTTGGGGGCCAACCTTGCTCGAATCGAAGGCCGAATCATGTTCGAGGAAATCCTCACTCGATTCAAAGGCTTGAGATTTGTGGGCGATCCCGCGGAGTATCCACGAGTTCACTCGAATCTGATCGATGGCTTTGCTCATGTCCCGATCGAGTGGGAGTCCATCGGAGCTCCGAGCTAGAGACTCCTGTTTTCGTCCTATTCGAACTTTGCGCCGATCATGCGTAAGAGCCCGACAGTGTCTTCAGGCTGGTCGGGAGCTTTTGGTCCCGGTACCCAGTGAACAGGGCCTTGCGCGCTGTTGTAGTGAAACGAACCATGGGTTTCGTACCGTTCCCACCACACCGGTGATCGAGGATCGCGGCCAACGCTGATGCCTTCAAACGGAGACATTGCGTAGAGCATCGGCACCTCGGGATGTTCATCGAGGGTCACGCCATCGATCGCGAGCGAGAGCTTCCAGGTGTTTCCTCCGATTGCATCGAAAGAACATTCCAGAAGGTGATCTCCAACTTCCAGTGAAGGGCCGAGGAGTTTGGTCATTGTTCCGCGACCATCATTGAAGACGAGCGCGGGTCGTCGGTCTTCGAGGAGGTAGAGCGCGTAGCCGCCGCTTTGATCTCCGTGCGCGGCGATCGTGCCGAGTGACGTTTTAGTGACGGTGATTGGAGCCTGGAATTGAAACGATGAAAGCCAGATGAGTTGCAGCGATCGCCAGCGCTCGAGCGTCGGTGTTCCGGGCCAGACCGAAAGGGGCTGTTGAACGATCTCGGTTTGGGGCGGCCGGAGGACGTACTTCAGGCCGGTTCCTTCATCAAGAGGAAAGACCTGTCCGTCCCATGCCGCATCGTTCCAGGCGGCGATGAGCTCGGCCAGTTTCTCGGGTTCAGTATCGGCGAGGTTGTTGAGTTCAGTTCGATCGTTCGCGAGGTTGTAGAGCTCCCATTCGCTGTCGCTAAATGGTGTGAACGGTTGATGGAGCGTGACGACTTCCCATCCGTCCCGGTAGAAGCCGCGATGTCCGATCATTTCGTAGAGCGCCTCGGTGCGCTGCGGGGGAGCGCCTGCCTCTCGCAAGGTTGGCGCCATGCTTGATCCGGTACGCAGCTTTACCTGGTACCCATTACGAGTTGTCGGGGCGTCGATGCCGATGAGTTCGAGAAGCGTTGGGAAGATGTCGGAGACATGTGCGTACTGTTCTCGCAACTCACCGGTGTTGATCTTGCCGGCATTCCATGAAAAGAGGAATGGAACGGTGTGCCCGCCGGCGTGGGTATTGATCTTGTAGAGGCGAAAAGGTGTGTTGCCAGCCATCGCCCATCCGCGTGGGTAATGCGGAGATGTCTGTGGTCCGCCGATGAGATCAATGCGATCGAAGTCAGTGTCGATGTCCTCGCCGGCTGTGAGGTGCACCATGTATGCGCTCGTACCAACCATTTCGCCTTCGCGAGAAGCGCCGTTATCGGAGGTAAAGATCACGATGGTGTTGTCGAGCTCGCCCATGTCGTCGAGCGCGTCGAGAAGGCGGCCGGTGTTTTCGTCAACGTTCGTGACCATCGCAGCGAAGACCTCCATGTAGCGCGAGTAGAGCGCCTTCTGGATGTCGTTCAATTCGTCCCAAGGATCGACGTCGTTGTTTAACTCAGTATTTCGCGGCGCAAGCACAACGTCATTGCCGACAACGTTGAGTTCCTTCTGGCGTGCGAATCGACGGAGGCGAAGTTCGTCCCAACCAGCGTCGTAGTTGCCCTTCTGGGCGGCGATGTCCGCGTCTTTGGCATGCAGCGGTGCATGAATTGCTCCGTGCGCGATGTAGAGGAAGAAGGGTTGCTCCGGTGCAGATGCTTTGCCCGCACGCACCATTGCGATTGCTTCATCGGTGATGTCATCGGTGAAGTAATAACCGTCGGGATAGGTATCGGTCTCGACCGGAGTGTTGTCGCGAACCAATCGGTGGGGCTGATGAAGATTCGTGAAGCCATCGAGAAATCCGTAGAACTGATCGAAGCCGCGCTGGCACGGCCACGAATGGCGCGGACCGGCATCGGATTGATCGGAGTCTTTGGCGAGATGCCACTTGCCGACCATGTAGGTGGCATAACCATTCGCCTGAAGAGTTTCAGGAAGTGTGATGACATCTTCAGCGAGTTCCATTGCGTAGCCAGGAAAGCCGGGGTCGGAATGGGCAACAGTGCCGACTCCGGCTGCATGTGGATTCATTCCAGTGAGAAGCGCCGCTCGAGTGGGTGAACACATCGGGGTTGAATGGAAGTCGGTGTACTGAAGTCCGCCTTTCGCAAGGCGGTCGATGTTCGGCGTCGCGATTTCGCTGCCGTACGGTGCGGTGTCTGCATAGCCGAGGTCGTCGCAAAGAATCACGACGACGTTGGGTGCACCTTCAGGGGCTGTCGCACGCTCGGGCCACCACGACTCTGAGGTCGCAAAAACCCTCCCGACCTTTCCGTGAAATCCGGGATAGGTGCCATTGGCTTCGTTCGCGCTCATCTTTTCCCCTCGGAGCATTCCTAGGGCCGAGCGTAGTTGGCGCCGATAATCGGCATTCGTGCTCCTGCTCAGTTTCCGGCGGTACCGGGTACGAGCGTCGTGACCTGAAACCCACCACAAGCGCTGTATGCGGCGGTGATAGTGATCGATGCAGTGTTGTCTGGCGGAAAGACTCGAAGCTGAGCGGAGGTGGCGTCGCATTGAGCGCCCATTCCTGCTGCGCTTGTGTGCAAGGTCGCGCTAGCAGCTCCACCGGGTTGGATCATCACGGTTGCGCCTTCGGTGCCTTCGCGAGACGCGGGCTGACCGATCTGCTTTCCGCTTGCATCAACAAGCGACACTCCCGGGAAGCCGCGGAGGTCGCACGCCTTTGTGCCTGTGTTGGTGAGGACGAGCGCGGTGTACCTCTGGCCGGCTCCCGACTGTGTTTCGCCGAGGCTCCCCTTGAGTTGGTCGGTGGTGCAGTGAGTGCTCGACACCGTTGAACTTGGGCTGGGCGCGGTCGTTGATGCAGACGACTTCGCAGTCGTGGTCGTGTCTTTTGAGGATGAGGCGTTGTTCGACCCTGAACTACATGCGGCAGCGCCAAGGACCAGAAGAGCGGAGATGGAGATTCCGGCGAGGATTTTTCTCATGGGTTGAGGCTATGGGTGACTGTCGTGGCCGCAGGGGATGGACGTTCAACCCAGCGTGCCGAAGTAGGCCAAGATGTTGGAAGTTGCCCCGCATTGGGGCAGTTCTCTAAGGGGGAGATCAATGGACGCCGATGTCGTCTCGACATTTCAGATGACCGGACAAGACGTGCCGTGGTTGCTGGCGCGTTTGGCGGAGCGGCGCCCGGATCATCCTGTTCTTATCTGGGAACCACGCAGTGGTGACGTGCAGACCTGGACCTACTCCAAGTTCTGGGACGACGTGCGCCGTCTTGCCGCAGGTTTGCAACGCAATGGCATCCAAAAGGGCGACAAGGTCATCATCCACTCGGACAACAGTCCCGAGATGGTGCTTGCTTGGTACGCGTGCGCAACTGTCGGCGCAGCGGGCGTTACGACAAACACTCGTTCCGTAGCCGCAGAACTCACATACTTCACGGACCACACGAATGCGGTCGCCGCAATCACGCAGCCGCAGTATGCGGCGGTTGTCGCGGCGAGCGGTCCGAATCTCAAATGGATTGCCGTCACTGCCGATAATTCCGGCGAACCCGCCACCGCTGAGCAATCGGTGCCTGGTCTCTTGTCTTTCGATGACCTCTTTGCTGATATCGAAGAGTTCATCCCCCGACCGGCCGAGCCGATGCTTCCCGTGGGAATCATGTTCACGTCAGGTACGACGTCACGTCCCAAGGCTGTCGTGCATACACACGCCAACACCCTTTGGGGAACTCGAGTGGGCCCCGACAACATCGGCGCCGATCCCGACTCGGTGTATCTGATTTTCCTTCCGTTCTTCCATGTGAACGCACAGTCGTGGTCGATGTGGTCGATCCTCGGCGTGGGCGGCACGGTCGTGCTCCAGCCAAAATTCTCGTCAAGTCGTTTCTGGGAGGTTGTTGTCAAGCACAGCGTCTCTCATATTTCTCTGATCCCGTTCGTATACCTGGCGGTGCAGGGCCAACCAATTCCAGAGAACAACCTCAAGGCAGCTGTCTTCGGTGCGATCGCTCCGCCGCTTGAAAACTTGATCGGTTGTCGCGTGTTGGCCGCTTATGGAATGACCGAGACGGTGACTCACGCGACTCGTTCTGGTTTGCATGGCGATATCCCGCCTGGTTCGCTCGGCAAGGCAACACCGGGGTACGAAACATTGATCGTTGACCCTGAGACGGGTGAGGTGCTCGACGATGGTCGTGTTGGCGAACTGTGGTTGCGCGGCACACGAGGCATCCAGTTGTTCTTGGAGTACTACGACAACGACGACGCGAACGAGAAAAGCTTCACTGCAGACGGCTGGTTCAAAACTGGTGACATGGTTCGCATGGGCGATGGGGGAGCGATCTTCTACACCGAGCGCGACAAAGACATGTTGAAGGTCGGCGGCGAAAACGTGTCATCGAAAGAGGTTGAAGATCTGTGCCGCACGGTTCCGGGAGTCGGCGACGTCGCTATCGTTGGCAGATCTCATCCGATGCTCGACGTCGTGCCAGTTGCGTTCGTCATCAAGGGAGCAAATGCTCCAGACGATGCGGAACTCGAGGCTGCGATTCTCGATCTTTGCAAGCAGAACCTTTCCGATTTCAAAGTGCCTCGTGCCGCCTACTTCGTTGACGATTTCCCACGCGCAACGCTGGAGAAAATCGCGAAGAATCAATTGCGAGACATTGCCGACGCGATGCCAGAACCGTTCTAAGGGAAGACCATGACTCTTACGCCATTCGATGAATTCCCGATTCACCAAGTACCGAAGCCCATAGCGCTCTCAGGCACCACCGATCGCAACGCCTATGGCCGATATTGGTTTGGGGCAACGCACCGTGGTGGCGAGTTCCAGATCGAAATAGCGTTCGGCCGGTACAACAACCTCCAGGTGCAAGACACATCAGTGTCGATCTCGCGCAACGGATCGCAGCATGCATTCCACGCGTCACGTCGGGCGTCGGAGGATCCCACCGAACTCACCATCGGTCCGGCGACCCTCGAGATCGTTGAGCCGTTCCGTCAACTGCGATACTCCGTCGCTCCCAACGAGACCGGAATCACCTGCGATATGCGTTGGCGCTCTCGAGCCGGGGCATTGCTCGAAGACCACACGGTGATGACCGATGGACCGCACACGATCATCGACATGGCTCGTTACATGCAGTTCGGCACGTGGGAGGGCTTCGTTGACGTCGATGGTGAGCGCACGGAATTCACCCACGACGAGGTGTTCGGAATCCGCGACCGCTCGTGGGGTGTGCGTCCTGTCGGTGCAGCGCCCGTTGGAAAGCCTTCGAGTGGTCCTCCTAACGCGTGGCTGTGGTCACCCATCCATTTCGATGACGAGTGCGTCGTTGCTGGTTGGTTCCAGCGCCCCGGCGGCGTCTTCTGGCGTCCTGATGGCCATCGCATCGGCGTCATTGATCCAGTTCCGGCGACTGTCACGATCGATGACGCGTCGGTCCGCCGGTTCGATCCAGTTGGTCAACGTTTGCAGTTCCAGTCGGGTACTCGCTGGGCGACTCATGTCGAAATCGACCTTCTGGGCGATGGTGGTGAGGAAATCGTTCTCGAGCTGGAACCGTTGGCGCGTTTCGATATGCGTGCCCTTGGGTACATGAATCCCGAATGGGGTCATGGCGTGTGGCACGGCGAACTTGAACTCGGACGCGAAGACTGGAATTTCGACGATGTCAGTCCGCAGGATCCGACCCATCAGCACGTGCACCACATCGTGCGCGCTCGCATGGGAGACAAGGTCGGTATCGGCATCTTCGAGCAGATCATTTTCGGTCCGCATACCCAGTTCGGGTTCAAAGACATTCTCGACGGCGCGCCCTGAGTGAACGCTGGGAGTATTTCCCTCATCGGCGTCTATGACGCTGATGGATCGTTTGCTGGCGAGATTCGCTACTGGGTTGGAGCTCGTCTGGGCCGCACCCACTGTTCACTTTGTGAGATCACTCATGGCCCGTTTGTGGAGAAGTCCGAGTGGCGCAACTATCGCGCTTCGTTGAATGTTGATTTCACTACGTTCCATCGAGATGACGCTCCCGCCGACATTCTTGAGGCGAGTGGTCATCGATTTCCGGTTGTTCTCGCTCGAAGTGGGGACCGATTGCTCGTGGTTCTTAGTCCCGAACAACTCGAGATATGCGACGGAGATGTCAAGAAATTCCAGGTCGCACTGACGCAGTCGTGCGCCGCGGAAGGATTCGCTCTGGAGTGAGCGGATGTTCTGTTAGGCGTTGAGAAATGCCACAAGCATGAAGACAGCGATAGCCGCTCGTCCTGTCCATGCGGCGGTGCGAAACCAGTTGGTAGCGATGAGTCGATCGAGAAGGTCACGGTTGGCTCCGGCTTCGAGGCGGCCGTGAGTTGGCGCACTTACAAACGCGGTGACGCCAATTGCAATCGCCTCAAGGATCCCTCCGAGCAACGTTGCCCAGAACGGCACGCCATCAGGTCGCGCAAAGAACACCGCAAGGACACAGAGGCCCTCAACTGCCATGAGTGGACCAACAACAAACGAGATCAGACGCGTGTGTTGCTGTTCGTAGGCGACGAATGCATCGTCAGGGATCGATCGCATAAGTGGGTAATGCACGAGTTGGATAGTCCAGATGACGCCGAACATCCCAACTGACCCAACGACCTGAGCAATGAGGACAGCCGTCGCTAGGTTCTCGCTCATAACTGCACCTCGGCGATCACCGCGTAGTGATCAGATGGTTGGATTCCGTCGATTGCTTCCGTGCCTGTGAGTTCGCAGGATTGAAATGATCCACAGTTTCGGCGACGCGGAAAGGTTGTTGTGACGTAGTCAAGACGACGGTTCGGGTAGACAGCGTGACGAGGCACGAGTGGGTTCGCTGAGGACCACGTGTCTCCGCGTTCAGTGTTCCTGCATGCTTCCCATGCGTCGACCAGAACAAATCCCGGAGTGAAGGGCATTGAGGAGCCTGTGGCGCGGCGAAGTTCATCGGACCAAGGAACCGCGTTGAAATCACCGGCGACGACGGCGGGCAACTCATCTCGCCACTCGCCAATCGGGCTGATTGCACTTGAGACTTCTGCGATCAGGTGAGACATCTGAGCAGAGCGCGTAAGCATCCGATCGAGACCATGTTCGAGATGGGTTCCTACTGCGAGAAAACGCCCGCCTTCTTCGTCTGGTCTGTCGACGGACACAATGAGCGCGTGACGCCACGTCGAAACACCGTTCTCATCGTTGAGGGGGACTGCACGGAGAATGTGACTCGGCCATCGGGTCAAGATGGCATTAACGACCCAATAGGGCGCTTGCGGGTAGCGATCGAACCCAGCAAGTTGGGAAGCGGTCACTGCAAAGAGTCCGAGATGCTCGGCGAGTAGGTGTGCCTGCGTTGCTCCCTCGGGTTCAACCCAGGACTCCTGAAGCATCACGACATCCGGGTTAGCCCCACCCAGAACCGCCTCAATCGCGTGATGCCGCGCCTCCCACTGTCCAACTCGACCTTGAAGGTTCCATGTCATCACTCGCACGGTGGTCATCCTGCCCGACACAGACCCTCTGTGTGTTGTTGAAGCAAGAGTTGCCTGCTCATGGCAGGATTCGGCCATGACCGAGTTCAACTATCCGCAGCCTGCTCCTATCGGCGACTGGAATCGACTTCTTGACGGCCGTGTCGCTGTGGTCACCGGTGGCGGCACCGGCATCGGCGGTTCGATCTCGAGACTGTTCGCCCAGCATGGAGCGATCGTCGAAATCATTGATATCGATCCCGCGGTTGCGAACGAATCCGTTTCTGACATCGAGGCTGCAGGCGGAATCGCCCGAGCGCACGTTGCCGACTGTCGCGACTGGGAACAGTTGCAGGGTGTGGCAACAACAATCCTTTCTGACCATCCTCATGTTCAGGTACTTGTGAACAACGTTGGTGATTACCGGCCACTCGAACGCTTTCGGAAGTCATCGCCCGACTCGTGGAAAGCGATGTACGACATCAACTTCTTCGCGATGGTGGCGTCAACGAAGTGCTTCATTGAATCGATGATCGCTGGCGGTGGGGGATCAATCGTCAACATTCACTCCGTCGAAGGAATGCGCGGATATCCCGGCGATCCCATTTATGGCGCAATGAAGGCGGCGAGCGCGAAGTTCAGCACGGACCTTGCCCTTTCGATGGGCCGCAACGGAATTCGCGTCAATGGGATAGGGCCAGATCTGACGCAAACGCCACAGGTCGATTACGTCTCGACTTCGGTTGGCTCGGAGCATTTGTGGGAGGCGTGGGCGCCGGTTGGTCGGCTGGGCTGGCCTGAGGACCAGGCTCGGGTCGCGTTGTTCCTTGCCTCGGACCTTTCGGCCTATGTGACAGGCCACAACATTCCGGTTGATGGCGGAACCAAGGCTGGGGCCGGCTGGTTCTATTCGCCCGCCGAAGAGCGATTTACCAATCGTCCCAAGGGTCTCTGAGAATCCGGACGAAGGAAAATTGATCTGGCCCCGATCTCACATTGGGCCTCTTGTGTCACCTATGATTGAGTCAACACATCACACCCCTCGGGGTTCGTCACGTGCCCTTCCGGGGCCAATTCACCACAGGAGACACCATGCTCGGACCGGACGATCACTACATCATCATTTCGGCCGACACCCACGCGGGTGGCAGCCACGTTCAGTACCGCGAGTTCCTTGACCCCAAGTACCGCGATGACTTCGACGCATGGCGCGAGAAGTACAAGAACCCCTTCAAGGACCTGAAGGACACCGATCTTCGTATCCGCAACTGGGATGACGATCGTCGTGATGGCGACATGTTTGCCGACGGCGTCATCGCCGAGGTCATCTACCCCAACACGGTTCCTCCGTTCTTCCCGAACTTCGTGCTCTTTGCTCAGCCGCCAACTCCTGACGAGTACGAACACCGTCACGCCGGTGTGCAGGCCCACAATCGTTGGCTCGCTGACTACGTCAGCCGCGCTCCTGAGCGTCGCGCCGGCATCGGCCAGATCTTCCTGAACGATGTCGACGACGCGATCGCCGACGCCATCTGGTGCAAGGAAAACGGTCTTCGCGGTGGCGTGCTTATTGGTGCAGTTCCGCCGACAGCCGACTGGATCAAGCCGCTCTATCACCCTGACTACGACGAACTCTGGGCAGCCTGTGCCGAGAACAACATCCCGGTGAACGCTCACAGTGGAACTGGTGGACCCAAGTACTCCCCAGCACCGGCAATGCCGCTCGTTCACTTCATCGAGATCCCGTACTACTCACAGCGTCCGCTTGTGCACATGGTTCTTGCTGGTGTGTTTGAGCGTCATCCCAAGCTCAAGTTCGCACTTACCGAAACTGGTTGTGCCTGGATTCCGCCGTTGCTTGAATCAATGGACAGCCTCCTTAACGGAATGCGCGGCAACAAGGTTGGCGAAATGCGTTTCGAGGGTGAAACCGTTCCTCCTCGTTCCGCAACTGAGTACTTCGCTCAGAGCTGCTTCGTTGGAATTAGTCAGCCGACACCTGCCGACATCGACGCCGGCATGAACGTGCTTGGTATCGACAAGATGATGTGGGGCAATGACTACCCGCATGAAGAGGGAACACATCCCTTCACTCGTGAACATCTTCGTCAGGTGCTTGGTCATCTTGAGCCGGCTCAGATTCAGCAGATCCTCGCTGGAAACGCTGCGGAGTTCTACAACT
>WLOT01000035.1 GCA_009699125.1 Actinomycetota bacterium | reverse complement strand
CACGCACGGTTAATTCAAGACCGCAGGTTGCTTCGCACAGCGGGCAGGTGCGGAAGTGTGTTGTGTCCGAAGTCATGACACGAGCGTAGGCTGCGGCGATGAAAGCTGTCGTTCTCAATGGTTATGGCGAGCTCGATGTTCTCCAGGTGATTGACGTCGTCGATCCCGTTCCTGGTCCCGAGGAAGTGCTCGTCGATATCGTGGCCACGGCGCTGAATCGTGCCGATCTTTTGCAGCGGCGTGGCCTCTATCCCAGCCCGGCCTTGGCTGGTTTCACTCCGCCCGCCCCCGAGATTCCGGGTATGGAGTTCTCTGGTCGCGTTGCTGCGCTTGGTGAGCGAGTTACGTCATGGTCGGTGGGTGATCAGGTCATGGGCATCGTGGGAGGCGGTTCCTATGCCGAACAACTCGTCATCCATGAACACCAATTGATGCGCATTCCGACCACGGTCTCAGTCGAGGATGCCGCAGCAATTCCCGAAGTTTGGATCACGGCATTCGACGCACTTGTTGTGCAGGGCGGACTCACGTCTGGTCGCACCGCACTCGTTCATGCCGGTGCTTCCGGCGTCGGCACCGCCGCGATTCAGATTTGCAAAGCGATTGGCGCTCGCGTGATCGTTACGGCGTCGGCGGGAAAGCTCGACGCATGTCGTGCGCTGGGCGCTGACTTTGCGGTTGACTACGCGACCGAGGGCTTCGTTGTAGAAAGTGCGTCATTCACGAACGGCGCAGGCGTCGACGTTGTGCTTGATGTCATCGGCGGCGACTATGTCAATAAGAACATTGCCGCCGTGCGCGTTGGCGGTCGCATTGTGCAGGTCGGCACCATGGGTGCCGGTCGTACCGAGGTGAACATCGGAATGATGTTGCCAAAACGCGCCAGCCTCATCGGCACAGTGCTTCGATCGCGACCCCTTGCCGAGAAGATCGCAATCACGCAGCGATTCGCAGCGGAGATTCTGCCGTTGTTCGATACAGGCGCAGTGAAGCCCGTGATTGATTCGCGTTATTCATTGTCGGCAATTGCCGATGCCCACGCGTATATGGAAACCAACGCGAACGTCGGCAAGATCCTGATCGACGTTTGATCAGAAGTTGTTGATCAGCGCTCGAAGATCGGAACGTAGTCGCGGACGCCGGAACCCGTGTAGAGCTGACGGGGGCGAGCGATGCGTGAGTTCTGATCGAGCATTTCGCTCCAGTGTGCAAGCCAACCAGCCATGCGGGGGATAGCGAACAGCACGGTGTACATCTCGATCGGGAAGCCCATCGCCTGATAGATGAGGCCCGAGTAGAAGTCGACGTTCGGGTAGAGCTTGCGGCTCACGAAGTAGTCGTCGGCAAGTGCGGTCTCTTCAAGCTTGAGGGCAATGTCGAGAAGTTCGTTCTTGCCGGTGACCTCGAAGACCTCGTAGGCAATCTTCTTGATGATCTTCGCCCGCGGGTCGTAGTTCTTGTACACGCGGTGACCAAAGCCCTGGAGGACCATCTTGCCTTCGCGAACGTCCTTGACGTAGGCGTCGACATTGTCGATCGTGCCGATGGTGTTGAGCATGCGAAGCACGGCTTCGTTGGCGCCACCGTGGCGAGGGCCGTAGAGGGCAGCGGCAGCTGCAGCGGCTGATGAATACGGATCGGCATGTGAGGAGCCGACAACGCGCATGGCGGTAGTGGAGCAGTTCTGCTCATGATCGGCATGCAGGATGAACAGCACGTCGAGGGCCTTGGCCAGAACCGGGTTGGGTTCGTAGTTCGGCTCAGCGACTCGCCACATCATCGAAAGGAAGTTCGAGGTGAAATCGAGGCTGTTGTCTGGGTAGACGAACGGCATGCCGACGCTGTGGCGATGAGCGCCCGCTGCGATGGTGGGCATCTTGGCGATCAGGCGAATGATCTGCTTCTGACGACTTTCGAGGTCGAAGATTTCCTTCGCGTCGGGGTAGAAGGTGGAAAGCGCGGCGAGGGTGGAGACAAGGATGCCCATGGGGTGAGCGTCGTGGTGGAAGCCCTCCATGAAACGCTTGCGCACGTTTTCGTGAATGAACGTGTGATAGGTGATCTCGTGGGTCCACTCGGCCATCTGCGTTTCGGTGGGGAGTTCGCCATTGAGGAGCAGGTAGGCAACTTCGAGATAGGTCGACTGTTCGGCCAGCTGCTCGATGGGGTAGCCGCGGTAACGAAGGATGCCTGCGCCACCATCGAGTTCGGTGATGGAACTCTCGGCTGCTGCAGTGGTGGAGAAGGAAGGGTCGTAGAACCAGGTGCCCGGCATGAGCTTCGACCACGCCGCGGAATCGACGCCACCGTTGACGATCGGAACTTCGACCGATTCTCCGGTGCGGTTATCGGTGATGGTCACACTCTCGGCCACTCGTCGAACTCCTGTACATCGTTGTCTTTGGGATCCCCTGCAGTCGCAGCCTAGTGGCCCCGGCGAGGCGTTCGTTCGGTCGGGTGTGGAGATTCGTAAACAACGACCAACCGCCAACGCGGGGATCGGACCCGAGTGGTTAGAGGGGGGTGTTGTCGTGTGAGCGGGGTTGGATTCGCTCACGTTTGTCCTCGAGCGCAACGAGGGCAGCGGCAATCTCGACTCGGGTCTCGGCCGGGTCGATCACGGCATCGATAAAGCCACGGTCGGCGGCGATGTACGGATTGAGGAGTCGTTCCTCGTAGGCGTCTTCGAGGGCCTGGCGATCTTCGTCGGCAATTCCCCGGTTGAGGATCTCGACCGCGCCCTTTGCGCCCATGACCGCGATTTCGGCAGATGGCCAGGCCAGAGCGAGATCGTTACCCATGCGCTTGGAGTCCATGACGATGTACGCGCCGCCGTAGCTCTTGCGCAAGGTGACGTTGATGCGAGGAACGGTGGCTCGGGCGTAGGCGAATGCCATCTGCGCGCCATGACGAATCATTCCGCGCCATTCGAGATCTTTGCCCGGGTAGAAACCTGGCGTATCGACGAGCGTGATCAGCGGAATGTTGAACGCATCGCAGAACGCAACAAAGCGAGCGCCTTTTTGTGAGGCGGGAATGTCAAGCGTTCCCGCAAGTGCACAAGGTTGGTTTGCGACGAACCCGACTGGTCGTCCTGCGATTGATGCGAATGCGGTGACGAGATTGGACGCCCACGCTGCACGCAACTCAAAGAGTTCTCCGTCGTCGGCAATCGCTCGGATAACGGTGCGAATGTCGTAGGAGCCCGTTGGGGTTGCAGGAATGATGGCGCCGGCTTCGGGTGTGAGTCGATCAACCGGGTCGTCAGTGGAAAGTCGGGGCGGAAGTTCGTCGTTGTGGCCCGGCAGGTAGTCGAAGAGGTTGGTCACCCATTCCATTGCGGCGTCGGCGTCGGCGACGACCGCTGAGGCAACGCCGGTGTTGCGACTATGCGAACTGGCACCGCCGAGATCCATTTTGTCGATAGGAACACCGGTGAATTGGCGAACCATGTGGGGGCCGCTCACGAATGCGTAGGCGCCTTCGGTCATGACAACGTGATCGGCGAGACCGAGAAGTAGTGCGGGGCCAGAAACGGCGGGGCCTGAGACGGCCATCACTGTAGGAACAATTCCCGAACATGAACTCAGTGCTTTTGCTGCTTGGCCCCAACCGTGCAGCGCAGCGAGTCCTTCGCTGATGTCGGCGCCGGTCGATGAAAGTTCGACGACAACGGGAAGTCGTTCAGCGAGAGCGACATGCGCGGCGTTGGCAATACTTTCCCCATCTCGTGGTGAAAGTGCGCCACCTTTGCCATCTTCATTCGCGTCGCCACCGATGCGCACCCGCACAACGCGACGCGGGCCGCTCATGGTGTCGAGCACGTCGATGTCGGCATGGACGACACCGGGAACCTTGGCCCGGAGGTGCACTGCGTGGCCGGTGTTGGACGCGAACCTTCCGCCGTTGGAGTTGGAGGCGGAGGGAGGTGTCATCAATCGGGGGAAGGGCGCTGAGGTGAAGCGGGGTGAATGCCGGGCTGGCGTTCACCGCGGGAACTCACAACATCTCGGAGGACGTCGGCGAGTGCTCGTGCTGGTGCCGAGAGTAACGCCTGACGACGGGTCGCGAGCCCGACTGCACGGCCCGGCAGGCCGTCAACGGGAGCGGTATGCCAACCGAGGTCGGATCGGGCGGACACTGCGCTGGCCGGGAGAATCGCGGCGCCGAATCCTTCGAAGGCGAGCGAGGCCATAAGGCGCGTGCCGTCGACCTCGGCTTTCACAGAGAGCGTGTAATCCCGCTCGGCGAAGAGGGCGTCGAGTTGCTCACGGAATGGGCGGCCGGGCGGTTCAACGATGAGTTCGATGCCGTCGAGGTCGGCGAGTGTGACGCGATCGTTCCCGAACAGTGAATGTCCTGCTGGTGTCGCCAGGATGCGATCTTCAGTGAACAATGCCGTGGTCACAACCTCGGGGTCGTTGGTGGGAGTGGTGAGAACGGCGAGGTCGATCGCTCCAGAATCGAGCTTGAGCAGCAGAGATGCGGTGGTGGCGTCGTGGACCTCGACCCGCACAAGTGGGTGCTGTGCCGACATCGCGTCGATGAGTGGCGGGGCGAGCCAACGAGCAGTGGTTCCGATAAGCCCGATGCGGGCCGTGCCGCTGATTTTGGACCTGACCGAATGGACGTCGGCGGTGAGGGCCGAGAGTTCGGTCTGAATGCGGCGGGCCCGCTCGACGACGACCTGGCCCTCGGCCGTGGGGAGTCCTGTCGCTCGGTCGATAAGCGTTGCTCCGAGCTCTTTCTCGAGCCGAGAGATATGGGCCGACACGTTGGATTGCACGGTGTGGAGGGACCGCGAGGCCGCCGTAAACCCGCCGTTATCAACGACAGCAAGGAGCGTGGAGAGCTGGCGGAGATCCATCACAAATAATGATGGCATAGATCACCACAAACGGTTGGACCGATGGGTAACTTGTAGGCATACTTGCTCCAGCAAGTGTCGAACTCATCAAGCGGATCCCCCTCTGCAGAGTTCGTAGAAGGTGTCGAGACTGTCCCCCCGGTTTCCACCTCGCTCCGAAGCCGGCCCAAAGGGTCGGCTTCGGTCGTTTTCGGCCTACTGTTCGCGGCCATGAACCGGGGACCAGTCATTATCGAAGCAGCGATCAACGGAAACCGAACGAAGGAACACAATCCGAACGTTCCCCGATCGCATGAAGAGCTCGCAGCCGACACGCTCGAGACGTTGGCCGCCGGTGCATCGATCATTCATAACCACGGTTCGGTCTTCGGCGATCCGCAGGCAGTTGCCGACGACTACCTCGCTGGATGGATGCCGGTGTTTGCTGAACGTCCCGACGCGTTGTTGTATCCAACTGCGAATTACGGACCGAACGGTTTGAACTTCGAGCACTTACATCTGCTTGCTGAGACCGGACTCATGAAAGTGAGTTTGTGTGATCCAGGTTCAACGAACCTCGGCGGTGTTGACGCCGACGGAATTCCAACTGCCGGCATCGTGTACGCAAACAGTTACGACTCGATTCGCGTGCAGATGGAACAGGCCGCTGCCGATCGCGTCGGTCCGAGTCTCGCGATTTACGAACCTGCGTTCATGCGCACGACGATGCTGTATTGGAAGGCGGGCAAACTTCCTGCTGGATCAATGATCAAGTTCTACTTGTCTGAAGAACGCGGCTACCTCGGTGCACCATTTGGTTTACCTCCAACGAAGCTCGCACTCGATGCGTACCTCGAAATGCTCGGCGATTGCCCCGTTCCGTGGGCGCTCTCTGTTGTCGGCGGAGATCCGGTTGAGAGCGGGCTAGCCGAGTACGCAATCGAACGCGGAGGCCATCTTCATGTTGGACTCGAGTTCTACGGCGGCGACCGTCAACCAACGAACGCAGAACTCACGCGCAATGCCGCCGACGTGTGTGAACGCATGGGCGTTGCCGTCGCAACATGCGACGAGGCTGCATCGATCTTGAGCCTTCCGCGCGCGTAGCGGTTAGCTGTTCTGGCTGTACTCAGAACTCGTTGGGTCGCCGGGTGCTCCCGACTGACAGATGTTGATTGGCATCGAGACGAGTTCTTCGTTGCTCACGCGGTAGTAGGTGCCGTCTGAGCAACCAAGTTTGGGGTTGACCTCGGCGAATACTCCACCGGCATCGTTTTCCCAGCCTGGAACCGACCACACATGCACCATCCATTGGGTGGTGTTGAGCATGACGCCACCGACAGCCGAACACATTTCCTTTGTGACATCGCCGCGATCGGCGCCAAAGGGAGCATCAGTTCCTGCTGCGGAAAACTTGACGCACACATTTGAGTGGTAGTGCCAGGTGTCGTTTGTGCCCGGAAATCCAGTCGGTTCGATTTTCGACATCGAGTAGTACATGAAGCCGGCAATCGGAGAGTTGGGTTCGGTGCCTGCATAGATAAGTGATTGCGGATGACGGAGCGTTTCGTCGGTCATCGTTCCTGCAGGATTGAGTTCGGCTATTCCACTGTGGGTGTAGTGCACGCCGAGGCCGGGGGAGTAACCGCCAGCCCGGCGGTACCCGGCGGCTGCAGCATCGGCCAAGGTCGGGAACTGCGCAGCGACTTCGCGCGTAATTGCCAACTGTCGGTCGACCTCGGCCTGCGTCGCAGGATCAAGCGGATCGTTGCGAATTTCGTGGTGGTGGCCGTTGGTGAGAAGTGAGAGTCCTTTGTCGTCGATGTCGGGTACACACGCCGAAGGGTCGTGGGCGTGACCGTCGGAGGCGACGAGTTCAGGGTTTGGTTTCTGTCCCTTTGGGCACGCGTTGCCTCCGTGTGCGTGGTGAGACGCGCTGGGGGATGCAACCGCTGTGGTTGCAAGTACAAGGACGGCGACGGGAATGATCGATGCGAAGACGATCCCCTCGGTCCGCCAATTGGTCGCAAACTTCGGACGCCAAAGCGCAGCGACGGCGACGATGACAGCGGCAGATTCGAGAATGACGCACGCAAGGTCGACGTACGAGCTTGGTTGAGCCACGCCAGAGTTGGGACCAAACGGTGCGCCCCAAATGCGAGTAATGGCCCATGCGGCGATGAACATGACTGACGCTGCAATCGTCGCTGAAAGCATCCAACGCTTCGGACGAATCACGACACCAATCGCGAGAGCAACCTGCACCCAGCCGCTGACAATGAACGCGATGCCTTCGGGTGCCCACTCGGTCATGTGCTGCGGCACCATCGCGAAATGAATGACTGCAGCGCCAAGAAGCGCTGCAGCGAGCGTGGTGCGCACGAATGCGCTGGGTGATGTGGTGTTGTCCATGCTGACCCCCCGGTCGTTCAAGGGGTCAGCGTAGTGACGTTCAGACGCCTTGGCGTTGACGAATGATGTTGAGTGCGCCGCCAGCCTTGAACCAGCCGATTTGCTCGTCGTTCATTGTCTGGATGCCTTCGAAGTCGATGGTGGTGCCGTCGGGCTTCACGATCTGGCACTTGACCGGAACATCGGGCGTGAGATTGGCGAGGCCGAGCACGTTGATGCGGTCGTCTTGCTCAATCAGGTCGTAGACCTTCGGATCGGCAAAGACGAGCGGAAGCACGCCCTGCTTCTTGAGGTTCGTTTCGTGGATGCGAGCGAACGAGCGAGTGAGCACAACCTTGGCGCCACGGAAACGAGGTTCCATTGCTGCGTGTTCACGCGATGAACCTTCGCCGTAGTTCTCATCGCCGATGGCGATCCAGCCTTGGCCAGCAGCGTGGTAGCTCTTGCCGATGTCGGGGAATGACTTGGTCGTGCCGTCGAGTTGATCCTTGCCTTGGCCAACCTCATCGGTGAACGCATTGACGGCACCGATGAACATGTTGCCCGAGATGTTTTCGAGGTGGCCGCGGTATTTGAGCCACGGGCCAGCGGCAGAAATGTGATCGGTGGTGCACTTGCCTTTGGCCTTCATGAGAATCGGAAGGTTGAGGAAGTCGTTGCCATCCCATGCATCGAACGGTTCAAGAAGTTGCAAGCGGTCTGAGGTGGGCGAGACCTTGATGACAACCTTCGAGGAATCGGCCGGGGGTGCAATGAAGGTGTTCTCGCCGGCAGTGAAACCCTTTGGGGGAAGCTCAACGCCAGCGGGAACCGGAATGATGACCTGTTCACCAGAAGCGTTGGTGAGTGAGTCGGTGGTGGGGTCGAAGTCGACGCGACCAGCAAGGGCCATGGCCACAACCGTTTCCGGCGAGGTCACGAACGCAAGGGTCGAAGCAAGGCCGTCGTTTCGCTTCGGGAAGTTTCGGTTGTAGGAGGTGACGATGATGTTGGTAGTTCCCTCTTCAACATCGCTACGCGACCACTGACCGATGCACGGACCGCACGCATTGGCAAGAACAGTTGCACCGATTTGTTCAAGATCGGCAAGAAGTCCGTCGCGTTCGATAGTGGCGCGCACCTGTTCCGAACCGGGTGTCACCAGAAGCGGAGTCTTGGTGGTGAGGCCGTTCTGGTGTGCGAACCGAGCAATGGCAGCAGCGCGACTGATGTCTTCATAGGAAGAGTTCGTGCAGGAACCAATGAGTGCCGAAGAAATCTCCATCGGCCATCCTTCGGCCTTCGCTTCGGCGCCGAGTTCGCTCACCTTGCGAGCGCGGTCTGGTGTGTGCGGGCCATTGATGAGTGGCTTGAGTGAGGAAAGGTCGATCTCGATGACCTCGTCGAAGTACGACGTGGGGTCGGCGAGGACCTCATCGTCGGCACGAAGGTCGGCGGCAACGGCGTCGGCTGCAGCGGCCACATCGGCGCGGCCCGTTGACGAGAGGTAGCGCGACATCGCCGGGTCGTAGGCGAACAGCGACGTGGTTGCGCCGATTTCCGCACCCATGTTGCAGATCGTGGCTTTGCCGGTGCACGAGATGGATTCAGCACCGGGGCCGAAGTATTCGACGATGGCACCAGTGCCACCCTTCACCGTGAGGATGCGAGCGACCTCGAGGATGATGTCCTTCGGTGCCGACCAACCAGCAAGCGTGCCAGTGAGTTTCACGCCGATGAGCTTTGGCCAACGAACGTTGAACGGGTAACCGGTCATGACATCGACAGCATCGGCGCCACCGACGCCAATGGCGATCATTCCGAGGCCACCAGCGTTGGGTGTGTGGCTGTCGGTGCCGATCATCATTCCGCCCGGGAATGCGTATTGCTCAAGCACGACCTGATGGATGATGCCCGATCCTGGCTTCCAGAAGCCGATGCCGTACTTGGCCGACACCGACTCGAGGAAGTCGTACACCTCGGCATTGACATCGTTCGCGGTTGCGAGGTCGATGCGCGCGTTGCTCTTGGCCTGAATGAGATGGTCGCAGTGAACGGTTGAAGGCACGGCTGCTTCGGGAAGTCCGGCAGTCATGAACTGAAGGAGTGCCATCTGCGCGGTGGCGTCTTGCATGGCAACGCGATCGGGATCGAGATCGGCGTAACTGCGGCCACGCTCAAGTTCTTGGTTGCGCGGGTCGCGCAAGTGGTTGATGAGCACCTTTTCGGCGAAGGTGAGCGGGCGCCCAAGACGCTCGCGACCGATGGCAACGTTCTCGGCGAGACGGCCGTAGACGCCGTTGATCAGTTCGATGGGGGTATTGGCAGCAACAGCCATGAGGGGGAGCCTTTCCAATGCTCAGCGAAACACGCCGAGTCTACGGCTCAGGCGCCCTGCAGTTTTCCGCCCGTGGTGGTCGTGGTTGTGAGGTTGTCCACGAAGTCGGTGATGAAGTTGGGGTTCTTGAGCAGGAAGATGAGATACACGATCGACAAGATGATCCCGATCACGCCGGTGACAATGCCGGCGGTGGCCATGCCCTCGCCCTTCTTCCAGCCATTCGAGCCCGTAATGGCCTTCCGGCCAGCGAGGCCAAGGCCAAGTGCGGTCGGACCAAGCAAAATGCCGAGAAAGCCTGTGCAGGTGATCGAAAGGATTCCGCACACCATTGATGCAATCGCCATGCCGGAGAATTTCGGCCCTTGCCAGGCAGGTTGCGGCGGGGCGGGAGAGCCCGGCCATGCCGGAGGAGGAGGCAGAGCGGTGGAAGGCGGCGCAGCATCGGATGACTGGGCGCCAGGCCACGCGGGATTCGGGGCGAAGTCCGGCGGGTAATCCTCAGGTTGCGGGTTGACCGGTGGCTGGTCGTCAGGAGAAAGGGGGTTGCCCCATGGGTCGGTCATCGTGATCGGACCCTACCGGCCAGATGCAGCGCGCCGGCTGCAATGGCGATTGCCGCGAGAACAACCAGCGCATCGAGTGCAGTGATCTTCGTGGGGCGTTCGGTAGCGAGACTGACGACTGCCAGTCCCATCAGCAGGAGATTGCGGATGACATCGAGTGCGGAGATGGGCCGTGCACGCGAGGAACCGAAACATGCACACGGCGCGCGCACGCCAGCGCGGAGACGGCCGATCAGAAATGTGGTGAAGAACGCAAGCGTGACGAGGGCTGCGAGAGCTCCCGAAGGAGGAACGATGAGCAGCAATGCAACGATGGAAAGTTCGGCGAGTGGCACGAAACGTGCAAAGAACGATGCTCGCGGAATCCCGAGACCGGCGAAGTCGCGTTCGGTTGCAGCGACGTCGCGAAACTTCGCGACTGCTGCAATCGCGAAGATTGCGGCAAGTGCGACTGCTGCTGCGTAGCCAACGCCGGTGCTGCTCACCTCCCTATTGTGGTCCGAACTTCCGCTCTAGAGTCATTCCGTGCAGCATGTGCGTGAGTTTCCTTTGGCTCTAGCGGGTCTGGTTCTTGCCGTGTGTCTGGTTCTGGGGCTCCTTCCGTCATGCTCACCCTCGGCGAAGGAAAGCTCAGAACGGGCGCCTTCGAATTTTGAGCCTGGAACGTTTCCGGTCGGGATCACATCGTTCACGTTCATTGATGAGTCTCGGCCGACTCCAGCGAATGCTTCCCAGCCGGGACAATCGTCACGGACACTTCAGGTGCGCGTCTGGTATCCGGCAGTTGCGCCCAACACCGAGTCGATTCAGGACGATGACTTTGCATCGATCCCTGATCCAACGCCGCAATTCAATGCGCCACCCGCGACCGGTTCGGGTCCGTTCCCACTCATCGTGTTTGGTCACGGATTGGGGGCGACTCCAGCGCAATACGGCGATCTCCTCGCGGCATGGGCGGGCGCAGGATTTGTTGTCGCCGCGCCAGCGTTTCCGTTGACGAATCAAGATTCGCCTGGTGTGGCCGATGCCGGCGATGTCGCGAATCAATCAGACGACATTTCGGCGGTGATCACTCAAGCGATTTCATTGTCCTCAAGTGCAGATGGACGAGCGCTGGCGGGGATGGTTGATGGTGAGCGCGTTGGCGTGGCTGGTCACTCAAACGGCGGCATCACAATCGCCGGACTGATCGGACAGTCCTGTTGTATCGATGAGCGTGTTGACGCGGCGATCATCATCGCCGGAACATCGCAACTCCTTCCCGGAAGAGCGTTTGATTGGTCACGCACACCGCCACTGCTGATCGTGCATGGCGACAACGACACGGTGATCCCATACGACGAGGGCATTCGGTTGTTCAACAGTGTTCGCTCGCCAAAGGGACTGTTCACGCTGATCGACTCGGATCACAATTCGTATCTCTTCAGTGATTCCAAAGCGTTTTCGATTACGGCGAAAACAACAGTGGATTTCTTCAATGGCTATGTGAAGTCCGATCCCACCGCGATCGCTGCGCTTCCTGGCGACGAAAAGCCTGGAGTCGCGAAAATGACGTTCGTTGCCGATCCGAGTCAATCAGTGGTGGTTGAACCAACACTTCCGACAATGCCATCGCGAACGGCCACTGTTACACCCTCAACGCAATTGCGAAGTGGGCAGAACGTTCGAGTCCAATGGAGCGGTTTCCTTCCCGGTCGTGTTGTCACCGCAGTCCAGTGCTCAGGGGGAGGGCTTGGAGGCACCGCGTCGTGCGACCTTGTGACGGGAAAAGTTCTGAATGACGATCCCACCGGTTCGGGTTCGCTGGAACTCGAAATCGTTGTTGGAAAAGTTGGAAACGGTTTCTGCGATGCCGATCACAACGATTGCGTTGTGATTGTCAATGACGCGTCGCTGCAGGACGCGGATGCGAACATCCGGGTCCCATTGAGCTTTGCTCGATAACAGGGTCGGAAGTTAGACCCGAGGCCAACTGCGTCGGACGCCCTTGGCCTTCGACGTGCGGGCCCAGGATCGACGCCATGCTCCGGCATCGGGGCCATCGAGAGTTGGCGTCTTTTCCGAGGCGGCGTTCTTGCGGGCCTGCCACCAATCGGTTGCAGATTCATCGCCGAGTGCCGCAACAGCTTCTTGGATGCGAACGGCGAAAGCTTTGGAATCTTCACCTTCGGCAGCGTGCATCGGCGAACCGAAGACAACAGTTGTATGTGCTGGCCGTGGGATGTTCTTTCCCTTCGGCAGCACCTTGTTCGTGCCTTGAATAAAGACTGGAACAACAGGTGCGCCACTGTGCGACGACAGAAACGCTGCGCCAGAGGTGAATGGCCGAGCCCAACCATCGGGGGAGCGAGCACCTTCAGGGAAGATGAGCATGCTCCAGTTGTCGCGCAACAACTCAAGCGACTGATCGATGGCTTTGCGCGACACCTTGGTGCGTTCGACCGGAATTGCACCGATAACGAGCGCCGAAAGCGGTGAGGTGACGCGGTTTGTAAACCAGTAATCGGCAGCAGCGCCGATGAAGAGTCGGTTACGCCATGGCTCGGGAATTGCCGTCATCATCAACGGGGTATCGGCATGGCTGTGATGGTTCGCCGCGAAAATTACTGGGCCGTCAACATCGGCAAGGCGGTCAGTGCCCTGAATGTTGGGGGTAGCAAGCAGGTCGACGACCGGCTTCATGACGCCGTTGAGGATGAGCACGCGCGCGACACGAGCGGGGTATGAGCGGGCCCAGTCGGTGTCGTAGTTCGCGCCAACGTTGTTTTCCTTCTTGAGGAGATCAACGCCTGCGGGAACTGAAGGCGACTTCGCGATGGCTTTGGCCATGCGGGTGACGCGTGAACTCGTTTTGGCGGCCGTGGACACCGAACGATTCACGGGAAGTCGCTTGATGAGGCGTGTCGCCTGTTTGCGTGTGATGGGCATCGGACGCATGACGGGCCTCAGGAAACGTCGGCCATGAGGATGGGCGGATTGTGGAGATGGGTGATGGTCGCGTCGCGCCCAACAACATCGCTGGCCATTTCAAGCGCGTCTTGCAGAGTCGATGCTGGCTTGAAGCCAAGTCGACGAACTGCACGAACATCGCCGCCGACGATGATGACCTGGCCGACATGCTCGAGAGCATGTGAGCACCAGTACCACATGTAGAACGGATGAACGCCGTGGTACGCGTAACTCGTGCGGTAAAGATGTCGATACCACTCGTCTTCGGCGAACGACTTTTCAAACTGTTCCGACATGACGACTGGATCATGTGTCTGCGTCAACACCTGATCGAAGAAGTCGATATACGAAGGGTGATGCACGGGATGGAATTCCCACGGTGTCGGGTGACTCATGATGACGACGCCACCTTCACGCACTGGCGGACGACCGCGGTAGAGGTTGAAGAAGTAGCCGAGTCCGAGGCACGCAACGAGAATCGGATTCAGAATCGAGTTCACGTTGTAGGGACTGATGTACGGCAATCCCATTGTGAGAATGTCGGTCTGTCCTTCAACCGGGACGAGATGCTGGGCGTACACGTTTTCGGTGGTGAGTTTGTGAACGGCTTCAACTTCGCCGGCCTGCACTGAGGTCATAGCGTGTGGCGCTTGCCATGAGTTGAAGATTGAGCGACGCGTGCGCTGTGGCATGCGATCGAGTGCCGACTTCATGCCCGCCATCGTGATGCGGTCCTTGAGCGACCACTCCCATTCGCGCTTTTGCAGCACGCTCATGGGGCCTTCTGTGCCGAACACGTTGTTGTTCATTGTGGTTTCGATCTGGAAGACCTTCACCCCTGAATCGCGAAGCACCTTGCCCATTCGCCAATTGGCGGAATGGAGTTCGGACTTGTGCTGATCCATGAACGACTTTGAATGACGCATCGTCTGCGGATTG
>WLOT01000034.1 GCA_009699125.1 Actinomycetota bacterium | reverse complement strand
CTTGTTGAGGAAGGTCTGGTAAATCAGTTCGTCGGCGATCGATGTTGTGATGTCTGGCTGCGCAAGATGGGAAATTACGCGGCGGGCCAACTTGATCGTGACGGCGGGTGCGGCAGCGATCTTCAGCGCCATTTCCATAGCGGTGTCGTCGAGTTCCTCGCGGGTGACGACGCGAGAAACGATGCCGAGCGAAAGAGCTTCTTGAGCATTCAGTGAACGTCCGGTGAGCACCATGTCGCTGACGACGCCATGACCACACATTTGAAAGAGTCGACCAACACCACCGGTGTCGGGGATGACGCCATGGCCAGCTTCGGGAAGCATGAACTTTGCGTCTTCGGCGGCGATGCGTATGTCGCACAGGAGCGCACGCTGGAACGATCCACCAATCGCCCAGCCTTGAATCGGGACGATCACGGGAGCATCAAGATCGAACAACTGCTGGATGCCCTTGTGGCCGCGGGTCATGAGTTCGTGATGGGTGAGGCCCGTGGTGTCGTTGCCAATGGAACCAACGTCGCGGCCGGATGACCAGGAGTGGCCTTCGCCGCGCCAGATGACTGCTCGAACCGACGGTGTGGCACGAAGTTCGCCAAGGATGTCGAACAACTGCTTGTCCATGTCGTCAGAGAAGGCATTTCGCTTCTCTTGGTTGTCGTTCGTGATGACGGCGATTGGGCCATCGATCTCGAGTCGGACCTGTCCGGCCATGGTTCCCCCTGCGGTAGTGCGAGTGGTCGCAGTCTTGCCGAACACGCCGAATCGGTCGAACGGATCGCCTCCGGCGAGTGTGTGCGCCACACTTAGTGAAACCAAGGGGGACTCATGCGCTGGAAAATTGGCGAGGTCACAGTCACAAAAGTCGTCGAGCTCGAGCAGGAACTTCCCCTGAGCGGGCTACTGCCGAAGGCCACTGAAGAGGCACTCGAAGCGCATCAGTCGTGGCTCATGCCCGACTTCATCGATGACGAGGGCATGACCGATCTGTCGATCCATGCATTCCTGATCGAAAGCAGTGGCGTTCGAATCATCGTCGACACATGCGTCGGCGATCGCGACATGGCTGGCCTGCCGGGCTTCACCGGTGACCCTGCTTTTCTGAAGCGGCTTGCTGCCGCAGGCTTTCCCGCAGAGTCGATCGACATCGTGTGTTGTACCCACCTTCATTTCGACCATGTCGGCTGGAACACGAAACGTGAAGACGGCAAATGGGTTCCTACGTTTCCTAACGCGCGCTATCTGTTTGGTCGCGCTGAGAACGACGCATGGATGGCCGAACCTGGCGGCTATGCGTGGAACTTGCCCGACACCGTTGCGCCTGTTGTTGAAGCAGGACTCGTCGACCTCGTCGAGGCGGATCACCGCGTGACCAGTGAGGTGCGATTCATCCCTACTCCCGGTCATTCGCCCGGACACATGTCGGTGCTCATCGAGTCAAACGGTTCGCGTGCGCTCATCACCGGCGATGCCACGCATCATCCGGTGCAATGGGCCGAGATCGAGTGGGGCATGAGCGGTGACTGGGATGGTGCACAGGCCAGTGATTCTCGGCGGCAAATGCGCGCTGACCATGGCGACACCGGCACCTTGATATTGGGTACGCATTACGCGGCTCCGAGTGCTGGTCACATTGTGAGCGTTGACGGCGAGTGGGAATTTCACGCGACGCACGAGACGAAGTTCTGAAATGACCGGAACGCTCTTCGACCTCACCGGCAAGGTCGCAGTGATCACTGGGGCAAGTAAAGGACTCGGCCGTGCGATGGCGCTCGGCTTTGCCGACGCGGGTGCCGATGTTGTTGTGTCAAGCCGCCGAGTCGACGCGTGTGAAGAAGTCGCCGCAGAGATCCGAGCGAAGGGGCGTCGGGCTCTCGCAGTCGCTTGCCATGTGGCGGACTGGGCGCAATGTGACGCGCTCATTGCTGCCGCTGTCGCAGAGTTCGGCAAAATCGACATCTTGGTAAATAACGCGGGTATCGCACCGGTTCCGCCCTCTCTCGCTGGCGTCACCGAAGAATTGTTCGACAAAACATTCGGAGTAAACGTCAAGGGGCCATTACGTCTGATGGCAATGGCGGCCGATCACATGCCTGCCGGTGGATCAATCATCAACATCAGCACCAAGGCTTCGCAGCGACCTTCACCGTTCACGGTTGTGTACGCCGGTTCGAAGGCGGCGCTCAATGCGATTACTCAAGCAACCGCCCAGGAATTTGGTCCGCGAGGCATCCGTGTGAACGCGATCGTGTGCGGTCCGTTCATTACCGACAGTTTCAGTAAAGCGATTCCAACTCCCGAAGCAGCCGAGCGTGTTGCGAAGATGATTTCGGTTGGTCATATCGGTGAGCCCGAAGAAATCGTGGGAACAGCGTTGCTGCTCGCTTCGGATGCGTCGTCGTACATGACGGGAGCGCTTCTCAATCTCGACGGTGGCGGTTCGTGACCGAAGGGCATGTCGACCCGGAATTGGTCGACGTTGAACGGCTTTGTGTCTGGCTTGACGGACTTGGCCTCGAAGTGGGTATGCCGATTGAAGTTGCTCCGCTGACCTCAGGTCGATCTAACGCGATGTTCACGGTTCATCGTGGGTCCTCGCGCTGGGTGCTTCGTCGTCCGGCAGCTGTCGCAATTGAGCGAGCCGATGAAGGCATGCGCCGCGAGTTTCGAATTCTCGACGCTCTCAATGGTTCCAACGTTCCCCATCCTGAAACCGTCGCCTTATGTGAGGACCATGGTGTTCTCGGCTGCACATTTTTCTTGATGCAGCAGGTCGATGGAGTCAACCCTGCCCCTCCGCTTCCGGACCCATTCACAGCCGGCGATCAACCAAGTGTCGCGTTCGCGATGGTTGATGCACTCGCCGCTCTTCATGACTTTGATTGGCGGCAGAGTTCGTTGTCCGATTTCGGAAAGCCTGACGGGTTTCACGAACGTCAGGTCGAACGATGGACCTCGCAACTTGCGTCGTACAACGGTCGCGAACTCCCTGGACTCGACCGTGTGACTGCGTTCCTCTCGCAAAACCTCCCTGTTTCGTTCGAGCCTTCTCTCATGCACGGTGATTTCCATATGTTCAACGCACTCATTGCTGCGGCACCGCCGGGCAAGGTGACAGCGATCATCGATTGGGAAACCGCAACGATCGGTGATCCGCTTCTGGATCTCATCGGGTTCTGTGAAATCTGGGGGAAGGCGACTTCGGGGCCGGGTTGGCCGCGCCGCTCCGAATTGATCGCCCGCTATCGAGAACAGCGCGATCTCGAACTTCCCTCGGACCTCTCCTATTACGAGGTGCTCTACAACTTCCGCATGGCGGTACTGCTTGAAGGCATCTACCAGCGGTCGCTGCACGACGCGACACGACCAGACCTAGTGGATGTCGGTGACGGGGCGATGGGATTTCTCCAGCGAGCCTTAGAGGTCCTCGACCAGCGTTGAGCGGCAGGGCCGGGTCTGAGTTCAGACCTTGTAACCGCCATCGACGCTGATGACCTGACCGGTGATGCCGCGACCATCGTCACTCGCGAGAAGGGTGGCCATTCCTGTGAGTTCTGATGCATCGAGAACTCGGTGCTGCAGGCTTTCGGCAGCGGCACGTTCTTCTTCAATCGCGACCGAGGTGCCGCGGGCCTGCGCGATGCGTTCGAAATCGACGAGTGATGTTCTTGTCCAGCCGGGGCAGAGAAGGTTGGCATTGATGCCGAAGGGCGCTCCGGTCTTCGCGAGTTCTTTCGTAAAGCCAACGAGCGCGTGCTTGGCCGTTGTGTAGGGGAGTGAAGCCCCGGTTGTCTTTGATGTCCCGGAACCGATGCTGATGATTCGCCCGAATCCTTGATCTCGCATGCTTGGGAGCACTGCGCTCGTTGTCCACCACGCGCTTGTGAGGCAGAGAACGAGCGTTGCTTCAAATGCTTCGTCGTTGGCGAGGAACGGATCGTTGTTTCCGACAGTCCCGCCAACGTTGTTGACCAGTACGTCAACTCGGCCGAAGCGCTCAAGTGCCTCGCGGACAGGTCGACGGGCGTCATCGCGATCGGTGGCATCGGCGACAACGGCCAGACCCCGGTCGGCGCCGAGCTTGGCAGTGCTGAGCGTGTTTTCAAGATCTGAGGCCGTTCGAGAAGAAACAACGATCGTCGCGCCTTCAGCCGCATACCGAAGCGCAATGGCCTCACCGATCCCGCGGCCTCCGCCGGTGATGACTGCAACGCGTCCGTCGAGCTGTCCCATGAGTTCCCCAATCGAATCGGCCAGTCGGCCCGCTGGAACAATCCTGACACGCGCACCTCACGTCCCTTTCGAAGGCCTTGAGGCGAGGTGCACTGCTCGTGGTTCGTCGGAGTTGTCGCAGCCCCGTAGCCTTGCGGTGTGTCTCAGCCCTTCTATGTCACCACTCCTATCTATTACGTGAACGATGTGCCTCATATTGGGCACGCCTATACGACAGTGACTGCAGACGCCTTGGCCCGATGGCATCGCCTTGCTGGCGATCCGACCTTCTTCCTCACGGGCACCGACGAACACGGTCTCAAGATTCAACGTTCGGCCGAAGCCAATGGCATTACGCCGCTTGAGCAAGCCGACCGCACGAGCGCGCGCTTTCGCGAAGTGTGGGAACTACTGAACATCAGCAACGACGACTTCATTCGCACCACCGAGCCCCGGCACATCACGTCGGTGCAGACGTTCATGCAAGCCATCTTCGACAACGGCTGGATCCGCAAGGGTTCGTATTCGGGTCACTACTGCGTGCCCTGCGAGGCCTATTACAACGAGACCGATCTTGTCGACGGCAACTGTCCGATTCACGGACGCCCGGTCGAATGGCTCGAAGAAGACAACTGGTTCTTCGAGTTGTCGAAGTTCGAACAGCCGCTACTTGATTGGTACGCCGCGAACCCCGGGTGCGTGCAACCTGAAGGTAAGCGCAATGAAGCGCTCGGCATCATCAAGCAAGGCCTTGAAGATGTCTCGGTCTCGCGCACCTCGATCTCGTGGGGCGTTCCCGTTCCGTGGGACGAAGGTCATGTGTTCTACGTCTGGTACGACGCCCTCATTAACTACGCGACAGCTGTCGGATACGGCGCCGACCCTGAGCGATTCGCCGAGTGGTGGCCTGAAGTTCACCATCTGCTTGGTAAGGACATCCTTCGCTTTCATTGTGTGTATTGGCCTGCGATGTGCCTCGCGGCTGGCATTGAACCGCCGAAGAAACTTGCAGTCCACGGTTTCTTGCTCGTCGGTGGCGAGAAGATGTCGAAGACACGTCTCAACCAAATTTTCCCGGCCGACCTTGTTGCCGATTTTGGCGTCGACGGATTCCGCTACCACTTCCTTCGCGACAACCCGTTTGGTCCCGATGGAGATTTCTCCTACGAGTCGATGATCACGCGTTACAACGCCGATCTTGCGAACAATCTCGGCAACTTGTTGTCTCGCGTCGCGACAGTCGTCGGCAAAAAGTGTGACGGCATCGGACCAGCACCTGCTGCCGATTCACCGCTCGCAGCAATTGCCGCGCAATCGCTTGCCGACACGATCGCTGGTTGGAACAACATCACTCCGAGCATTGCGCTTGAAGCAACGTGGCGACTTGTTGGGGCGGCAAACGCGCATCTTGAAGCGAATGAACCGTGGAAGATGGAACCAGGTCCTGCGGTTGATGCAGTGATGGGCGACGCGCTTGAAGTGCTTCGCATCGTTTCGATTCTCGCAACTCCGGCCATGCCCGACACCTGCGCACAGATCTGGGAACGCATCGGCTTGTCAGGTTCGCCAGTCGATGCCGGCGTCGCCGGTGCAGCATGGGGCGGCTACCCCGGTGGACTTCCTGTGGTGAAGGGTGACGGTCTCTTCCCTCGCATTGCCAAACCCGCCGCCGACTGACGGAGTCCTCATGCGCTGGATCGATGATCACTGCCACTTAGGTGACGGCTCGGACCGATGGCCCGAAGCCGAGGCCACGATCGCCGAAGCCCATGCGGCCGGCGTGATGCGAATGATCACTGTCGGGTGCGATCTCGCGTCATCGAAGCTTGCGATTGAGGTCGCGAGCGCGTTCGAAGATGTTTGGGCAACGGCTGGTGTGCATCCACACGATGCGACCGATGGCATCGAGGGCATAGCTGAGCTGCTTGCCGACCCCAAGGTTGTTGCCGTGGGGGAGTGTGGGCTCGATTATCACTACGACAACTCGCCTCGCGAGGTGCAACGAGAGGTTTTCGCCCAGCACATCGCCTTGGCTCACGAACATGACCTTGCATTGGTAGTGCACACCCGAGAGGCGTGGGAGGACACCTTTGCGATCCTTGGTAGCGAAGGCGTGCCATCTCGCACGGTGATTCATTGCTTCACCGGTGGCCCTGATGAAGCAGAGACCTGTCTTGAACTGGGGGCCTGGCTCTCGTTCAGCGGCATCGTCACGTTCCCCGGAGCTCCCGAAGTGCTCGCAGCGGCCACCCTTTGCCCTCTGGATCGCCTGTTGGTCGAGACCGATTCGCCGTTTTTGGCTCCTGTGCCTCATCGCGGGAAACCGAACCGACCTGCTCTGGTTCCCGTTGTGGGGGCGGCAATCGCCGAGGCAAAGGGAATCGATGTGGCTGATGTGGCCGATGTCACATGGAGAAATGCCGCGACGTTGTACCGGCTCCCGTAGCAGGGGATTCGCGAGTTTTTCGCGCACTCGGATATCTGTGGACAATCCGACGCGACGGTCTGAGCAGGGGTTACGCGCAGTTGAACAGGCGGTGTCGCAGGGCTCGGGAATAGTTGCGGGTCCCGGATCACCCTCCTAGGTTCTTTGGACGGCTCCGGGCGGAGTTTGCACTGCGCAATCGCGCAGGGCGTCCTTCGGCCGTCGCCAGGATCTATTGCTCGACGAAGGACGCAGTTCTGAACACCACCGTGCACCCGACGCAACGCCGACTGATGATCGCTCTCATCGTCACGCTCGCGTGTTTGCCGTTGCTGGTGGTCGACATGTTCCAGGGCTCGACGAGCAGTGCAACCGAAACAGCAAGCTCTACCGATTCGAGCCTCGTTGTTTCCTCTCTCTCGACGGAAGAGTCGACCACGACAACAGTCGCCGTCACCGTCCCTGCTCCAGTCACAACCATGGCCCCTGCGACAACAATCGCCCCGCGCCCGGCGCAGACCACAACGACCACAGCCCCCCGACCTCCGGTGACGGCTCCTCCAGTCGTTAAGTCGGACGAAGAATTTTTGGCGTGTGTCCGATTGCGCGAATCGCGCAATAACTACGCGTCCGTTGACTCCACCGGTACGTTCCTTGGTGCTTACCAGATCTACCAAGGGGGCTGGGATTCCGTCGCCGGGCGAATCAGTCGTCTCGATCTTGTGGGGGTCCCGCCGAATCAGGCATCGCCCGCCGATCAAGACGCCGTCGCACTCGCGATGTATCGGTTTTATGGGCGTGCACCATGGGGCGGCATCTGCGGGTGAACGCTGCCGCGGAAGGTTCGCGGTGATCTCATGACACTCACACGTCGCGACATCACGGAGTTGCTCGCGCGTCACGGCCTCGAACCGAGTCGCGCGCTTGGTCAGAATTTTCTTGCCGACCCCAACACTGTTCGTCGCATTGTTCGATTGGCGAACATCGACGAGAACACGAACGTTGTCGAGATTGGTCCAGGCGTTGGTTCGTTAACAACCGAGCTCGCCGCAACGGGCGCAAACGTTGTTGCAGTTGAACTCGATCGTCATCTGTTGCCCGTGTTAGCGGAAACGGTTGAACCACTCGGAGTTCGCGTTGTTCACGGTGACGCACTTGCGATCGATTGGGCGCAGGTTCTGCCTGCGGACAAGAAGTGGCATCTCGTTGCCAATCTTCCGTACAACGTTGCGACGACAATCGTTCTTGATCTTCTTGACGATGTGCCGCAAATCGAAACTATGTTGGTGATGGTGCAGCGCGAGGTAGGCGAGCGGCTCGCTGCATCGGCCGGCGATGGTGCCTACGGCATTCCCTCGGTGAAGTTGTCGCTGTGGGCCACCGCCTCGGTAGCAGCGCGGATTCCGGCGACCGTCTTCATTCCGCAGCCGCGAGTCGAGTCGGTAATGGTCCGCATCGAGCGTCGATCGGCTCCAGTCGTCGACGTCGATCACGATGCCTTAATGGATCTCGTCCGCACGGCCTTTGGCCAGCGGCGGAAGATGCTTCGTCGATCATTGTCCGCCAAGGTCACGACCGAACAGTTCGAAGTTGCCGGGATCGACCCATCCGAGCGGCCAGAGCGACTCGATGTCGTTCAATGGGGAGCACTCACTGCAGCGGTTCTGGCTGGGGCGTGATTCGATGGGTGACGTGCCAGTCGAATCGGTCCGCCTCTTTGCACCTGCCAAACTCACGACGTCGCTTCGCGTCGTCGGTGTGCGCGATGACGGCTACCACCTCATCGACGCCGAGATGGTGTCACTCGATTTTGGCGATTCGCTCATTGTCGATTGCGAAAGCGCGGGACCATCGTCGGTGACCTATGCCGATGTCAGTGGCAGAACCATTGCTATCGGTGCAGATGACCTCGTCACTCGGGCATTGGCAATGGTGGGTCGTGAAGCGAAGGTGCGCGTCGAAAAGGTGATTGCTGCGGGTGCGGGCCTTGGCGGGGGATCTGCCGATGCCGCCGCCATCCTTCATTGGGCGGGAACGACTGACCTCATTCAGGCCGCAAGTCTTGGCGCCGATGTGCCGTTCTGTGTCGCGGGCGGTCGAGCGCGGGTGCGAGGCATTGGTGAACAGATTGAACCGTTGCCGTTCGAGAGCCGAGTCTTCACGTTGCTCACACCGCCGGTCATGTGCTCCACCCCTGCGGTCTACAAGGCGTGGGACGAACTTGGTGGCCCACTCGGAGACCACGGCAACGACCTCGAACCAGCGGCGCTTGAGGTCGCACCTGAACTTGTTCGCTGGCGTGATGAATTGGCCGAAGCCAGCGGTCTTCGGCCTCGACTGGCTGGTTCAGGATCGACCTGGTTCGTCGAGGGCGCCTTTCCCGGTGCCGGACGAGTTGTCGCCCAGACCAGTCCCGCTCGATAGCGACCAGAGCCGCTTCGCCTCGGACCCGCCGTATGGGCCCGTGCGCGGACCCACCCGGCTCTCGGGCCGGGTGGAGTCAAAGAGAATCGTTCTGGCACAGCGGGCGTCAGAGACGCCTGAGCTCACTTACCGGCAGCTCGACGCTGGAAGCGGGTTCGCTTCAGCATCTTCTTGTGCTTCTTCTTACGCATGCGCTTGCGGCGCTTCTTAATGAGAGATCCCATGGGGGAGCGACTGTAGCGGCAAGGCGTGCTCCGGTGCGAAACGACACAACGAACACTCGGTCTCTCTAAGGAGGGCTCGGGATTCCAATCAGATGATGATCGGAATCCCGGCAGAAAAAGAAAGCTCGGGGGCAGGGACTCGAACCCCGAATGACTGGACCAAAACCAGCCGTGTTGCCAATTACACCACCCCCGAAAGGTGAGGCCCCGAAAGGCGAGGCAGACCGTACTAGAAAGGCGTGCATGTCTCCGAGGCCGCTCTCTGCCATCGTGCTTGCCGCCGGTGAAGGTACACGTATGCGCTCGGCTCGCCCGAAGCCACTCCACCTGTTGTGCGGACGAGCAATGGTGCTGTACGTGCTGGATTCATTGGCAGGAGCCCAGGTCCGCCGTGCGGTGGTCGTCGTCGGCCATGGTGCTGAACGGGTAACCAAGAAACTCCTCGATGCCGCTCCTGACGTGCCGCTCGAGTTCGTGGAGCAAGAAGTGCAACGTGGCACCGGAGATGCGGTGGGCGTTGCTCTGACAGCGTTCAGCCCTGAAGAACTCGATGATGTCGACGCCGACATCATCGTGCTGCCCGGCGATACGCCCTTGCTGCGCACCGAGACCATCACGGCGCTGCTTGAACTCCATCAGCGGACTGACGCTGCGTGCACCCTTCTCACCGCCCGAGTTATCGATCCAACGGGCTATGGCCGAGTCGTGCGTGGTCGTGATGACCGCGTCGAACGAGTCGTTGAACAATCCGATGCCTCAGAGGCCGAACTCGCGATCACCGAGGTCAATACGTCGATCTACTGCTTCCGCGCCAGCGTGCTTGGCCCAGCGCTTCGACGCATTACGCCTGAAAATGCGCAGGGCGAGTACTACCTCACCGACGTCATCGAGGTTCTCGCCGGGGCGGGATATCGGGTGTCGGCCGTGGTCGCAGACGATCCTGCAGATACCAATGGCGTCAATGATCGTCTTCAGCTGGCTGCTGCAGAAGCAGAACTTCGGAGACGGACAAACGAAGCCTGGATGCGCAAGGGCGTCACAATGGTCGATCCCGGTCGCACCTACGTCGATACAACGGTGGAACTCGCTGCCGATGTCACGCTCTTTCCGGACACAATTCTTCAAGGCTCTTGCGTGATCGGCGCCGGAACCGAGATCGGGCCAAACACTCGCCTTGTCGATTGTCGGGTCGGGGCTCGATCGGTTGTCGAGAACTCTGTCGGGCGAGGTGCCGAGATCGGGAACGACGTTCGTCTCGGTCCATTCGCGGTCCTCGAAGAAGGTGCGGTCATTTCGGACGGCGCCCGGCCCGGACCGTTCTACACTTCGACATCAGAATGACCAATCAAAACGCCGGCGAAAGAAACCGAATGGAACTCGTCACCAAGAAGCGGCTGCATATCGTCTCGGGTCGGGCCAACCTCCCGCTCGCTGAGGAAATTGCTGAGCGCCTCGGTGTCGAGCTTGGCGACGCGAACCTTGCCGAATTCGCCAACGGTGAACTTCACACTCGATTCGGCGAGTCAGTTCGCGGCACCGATGTGTTCATTATCCAATCGCATGTGAGTTCCGGAAAAATGACCGTGAACGACGCGATCATGGAACAACTGATCATGGTCGATGCCGCCAAACGCGCATCGGCAAAGCGCATTACCGCCGTTGCTCCGTTCTATGGCTACGCCCGCCAGGACCGAAAGTCTGAAGGTCGCGAACCAATCACCGCGAAATTGATCGCCAACATGTTCAAAGCTGCTGGTGCAAAGCGACTGATTTCTGTCGACCTGCATTCGGGTCAGATCCAAGGTTTCTTCGATGGTCCGGTCGACCATCTCACCGCAATGCCAGTTCTGGTTGATTACATGGCCGGTCTTGGCGACGATCTCGTCATCGTTTCGCCCGATGCTGGTCGCGTGAAGGTCGCCGAGCGCTACGCCAATCAGCTGCACGCCGATCTCGCCATTGTGCATAAGCGTCGCGTCAAGGGTTTGAAGAACACGGTTGAAGCGCGGGACGTCGTTGGTGAAGTCGACGGTCGTATCTGTGTACTTATCGATGACATGATCGACACTGGTGGAACGATCGTTGCCGCCGCCGAACAGCTCAAGGCTCGCGGCGCAACCGAAATTTACGCGGCATGCACCCACGGCGTGTTTAGCGGTCCTGCGATTCAGCGCCTGAACGACTCGTGCATCTCAAAGGTCGTTATGACCAACACGTTGCCGCTTCCGCCCGAGAAGCAGTCAGACAAGATCGAGGTTCTGTCTGTCGCCGGCATCATCGCCGACGCCATCGATGCGGTGTTCGAAGACACATCGGTAAGCGAAATCTTCGACGGTCACAATCAGAGCTGATCGTCGGAAAACCGGCAGCCGTCACCCCTTACACGGCAGGAATAGCAGCGATCGCCGCAGCCCCCAGGGGTGCGGGTACTCCAGCAGAGGCCCTGTGGCGAGCGAGTTCGCCTTCTCGGGGGCGGATCGGTAGGATTGCCCACCGTTTCACGAACGTCAGCCGACGGCGCGCTTCAGCGCTGCCTCCAGGAGCACCCAATCATGGCCATCACACTCACCGCCTCAACCGGACGCATTGCCGGTTCCCGTTCTTCGACCCGCATGCGGACCGACGGTCTCGTTCCTGCGGTCGTCTACGGCCTGGGCCGCGATTCGGTTGCTGTTTCGGTTCCGTGGCCCGACCTTCGTCGTGCGCTCATGACTGAGGCTGGCCTCAACGCTCTCATCACCCTCGACGTCGATGGCCAGAAGGACCTCGCCATCATCAAGGATCTTCAGCGTCACCCAATCCGCCGCAACGTGTTGCACGTCGACTTCCTTCGGGTTGATCCCGACGCAGGCGTTGCCGTTGAAGTTCCGCTTGTGCTCATTGGCGAAGCCAAGAAGGTTGAAAGTCGTCGGGGCATCGTTGATCAGCCGCTGAAGACCCTCACTGTTACGGCCAAGCCCGCTGACATTCCGAGCCAGATCGAAATCGACATCACCGACCTCGACATTGGCGACTCGATCACCGTTGCAACTCTTTCCCTTCCTTCCGGCGTCACCACCGACATCGAAGACACCATCCAGCTCGTGCTTGGTCTTGCCACTCGCTTCTCGATGGAAGACGGCGCGACCGAAGGTGAAGCTGGCGAAGGTGCACCGGCTGAGGGTGCCGCCGAGGGCGACGCCGAGTAAGTGGCATTTGGCGGCAGGGGCGGCGATCGCCCCCGACGCGGCACGCCGGCTGACGTTCTCGTCGTCGGTCTGGGCAATCCAGGAAACGAATACGACGGCACGCGCCACAACGTGGGCTTTGCTGTTATCGACCTCCTTGAACGACGCCATAACGGCCGCTTGAAATCGGGGAAAGAACGCGCCCTTGTTGATGAGGTGCGTATTGGTCAGAAGCGCGTCGCTCTGGCCAAGCCGACAACGTTCATGAATCTTTCAGGTGAGTCGGTCTCACCGTTAGTGCGCCGTTTTGGTATTGAGGAAGCGACCGCACTGGTGATCGTTCACGACGAACTCGATCTTCCGACGGGAATCGTCCGAGTCAAGATCGGCGGGGGATTGGCCGGCCATAACGGCTTACGTTCGATCAAAGCCCATCTTCACGACGACGCATTTGTTCGAGTGCGCATAGGTGTCGGCAAGCCACCGAGCAAAGAAGGCGGGGCTGACCATGTGCTGAAGCGGGTCGGAAAGGCCGATCGCGAAGCGCTTGATGTTGCTATTGAAATCGCCGCTGATGCGGTTGAGCTCATTGTGAGCGACGGTCCTGACGCAGCAATGAACCGCGTCAACGCTCGTAACGCCTAATCAGGTGGCAGGCGCGTTTCTCAATCGTGAAGAACCGATTGAGTTAGGCCGCTGTCAGTAGGGAAGTTCAACCTGACGGGGAAGTAGTTGATAGGCCGGGTTGAGAATGGTCAGCAGGCGGTTGTGCTCACTAGTCATTCCTTCAACGACCAGGTGAGTGCCAAGGTTGACTCCGCCGAGTGTTCGCCGGCCAAGGAAGACGACCGTGATTCCACCTGTCTGATCAGCGAGAGTGAGTTCGAGACTGGCAACTTGATCGGCCCATGGTTGAACGCGCAAGGCCTTCACCCGTCCAGAGACTCTGACCTTCTCGCGCCATCTCACATCGGAGATCGGGATGACTCCGCCAAGTGCCTCTCGGCCGAGCGTGTCGAACGCATCTTTTGTTTTGGCAGATGACTCTGCTTCAAGTCGTTTCGCGTTGCGCGAGAAAAGTCCCATATCAGTGGTGAATCCCTGAGGTTCCTGACATTGATCCGTGCTCGACCTTGTGAATCTTCTGTCCCTTGGTGGAACGAGTCAGGTGATACGGAACGAAGGTCACGTTGGCGTGAGGTACATCGCCGACTGCTTTCGCAATGTCATCGGCAGTGTGGTCATGGAGGAAGCGATGCCACGCTGATCGGTATTCACGACGGGGAATGAGAACGGTTACTTCGGTGTCACCGTCTGCGGCGAGTTCGGACACAACTTCGAGAACCGTTCGGTTGATGCGTCGGTCGGGGCATTCGCGAACATCAAGCGAGATTTGTTTGAGGGGCAGCGTGCTCCACTCTTTCGAAAGCTCCTCAGCGTGTTGCTGATCGACGGCGATGTGAACCGCGCTCAGGCGATCGGGGTTCAGTGTGCGTGCGTACTGGATGGCTCGGGCCGACGTGCGATCGACTTTGTCGATGAGCACGATGACGGCGTGACGCTTCAAGATCGGCGCAGTCGCCGCCATGGTCGCGTCTTCTTCAAGTTCGGCCTTTTCCGCTTCGTACTGATGGTTCAATCGAACAACAACCCAGACGAAAATCGGAATGATGCCGATAACTACCCATGCACCGTCAAAGAACTTGGCTGCGCAGATAACAATGGTGACGACACCAGTGGTGATTGCGCCGGCTCCGTTGATGAGTAGACCGGTCTTCCATCCTGGCTCGCGCAGGCGAAGGTGTCGACGAGCCATACCCGTCTGAGAGAGCGTGAAACTGGTGAACACGCCAACGGCGTAAAGCGGAATCAGTTTTGTGACGTCGGCGCCCAGGATGACGACGAGCACTGCAGCAACACCAGCAAGGGCGAGGATGCCGTTTGAGAACACCAGGCGGTGTCCTCGCTTCGTGAGCTGACGGGGGAGGAAAGAATCTTCAGCTTGGAAATGGGCGAGGCGAGGGAAATCGGCGAAGCCTGTGTTGGCGGCCAACACGAGAATGAGCATTGTGGCGAACTGTGTGAAGACGAACATGACCT
>WLOT01000033.1 GCA_009699125.1 Actinomycetota bacterium | reverse complement strand
TGCGGTTCTTCAAGGAGACATTCCTTCAGGAGTTGAACGCAACGCCAGTGGTGAACCAACCGGTCGGCTTCTTCGCCTAGATGCGTGGTTGGCGAAGCGTGTTGGACTAACTGCTCCTTCGCTTCAGAAAATCGGTGTCCAACTCGCATCGTTTGGAGTTACCGGTGTTACCGATGCCACGTACAACCTCGGGGCCGGACGTGCCGAGTTGCTTCGCCAAGCGGTGCAAAGCGGTTCGTTGCCGCAGACCTTGACGCTGCTCGGCGTGAATGATGATGAGCGCGCGTCGATTGAAAACTGGGCAACGGTTGGTCCAGTAAAGATTTTGGTCGACGAAGTCGTTGGTCTCAATGTTGACCTGCTTGCCAAACAGATTGAGGTTCATCACGCTGTTGGACGTGCGGTAGCGATCCATGCGGTCTCACGAGTGGAGACGGTGACGGTGGCGACCGCATTGGCGATTGCGGGGATGCACCCAGGGGATCGCATCGAGCATGGTTCGGTGCTCCCGGAAGATCTCGACTCTTTGCTTGCCGAGGGCGGAGTGACCGTGATCGTGCAGCCCGCGCTCGTGAGTGAACGTGGCGATCATTACTTGGAGGTTGTTGATGGCGATGATCTTCCGATCCTTCACCGAGCGGCGTCGTTGCTTCGTGCAGGTGTTCGAGTAGCGGCGGGTAGTGATGCGCCCGTGACATCGGCGGATCCGTGGCTCGCCATCGCTGCGGCGTCGAAACGAACGACTCGCACGGGTCAACATCTCGGAGTGACCGAGCGAGTCGATGCCGCGACTGCGCTCGGTTGGTATCTCACCGATCCCCTTGATCCCGGTGGCGCCATTCGTCGCGTGAAGGTTGGTGCTCGGGCCGATCTTTGTCTCCTTGATGCGCCGTTAGCGGACGTGCTCGCAGACCCGAGTGCATCGCATGTGCACAAAACATGGGTGGGGGGCAGGCTGGTGTACTCATGATCGCCGCCCAAACGCCTTCTGCTCTCCTCGAACTCATTGCTGATGGTCTCGATGACACCGCGTTGGACTCGCTGACATCGTGGCCTGCAGTACTCGTCGATCTAACGGCACCATTCACCACCTCGGACCTCATGCGTCTTGCGCAAATTCTTGGGACGGCTCCGGTGGTGCTTCTCGGTGTCTCGGAAAACGGTGTTGTCGACAATCCCGCAGTCCTTGGCCTCGATGTTTTGTTGTGTTCGTCGGATGCAGCTCCTGCTCCATGGGTTGCCTGCGGGTCCGCGTTGAATGAGATGGTTGATTCGCTCGTTTCTTCGATTGTTGCGTCACCCGATGCGTCGATTGGCCTTACCCAATTGCTTCGCGTGAGCGAACAGTCGTCACCGGCCGAAGCAGTCGTTGCTGAGTCGTGGGTGTACAGCCTCCTTCAAGGAGGCGAGCATTATTCGACATGGCTTGCTGGTCGCGTCTCTCGAACTGCGAAACCACGACCCGATCATTCTGTTGTGCTTGTCGAGCGTTCCGGTGATGAGTTGCGCATCACGTTGAATCGGCCTGAGGTTCACAATGCCTACGGCGCGCGAATGCGCGATGAACTGGTGGAAGCCTTCCGACTTGTTGATGTCGACCAGACGATCACTCGCGTGGTGCTTTGCGGAGAAGGCCCCTCGTTCTGTAGTGGCGGCGACCTCGATGAGTTCGGGACTGCGCCCGCGCCGGTAGAAGCTCACAGCATCAGAACGCGACGCAATGCGGGGATTGCGCTTTCGGCGATCGCCGACCGAGTTGAGGTCCATGTCCATGGAACATGTGTCGGGGCGGGCGTGGAGTTACCGGCATTTGCATCGCGAGTCGTGGCTCACCCAAGCACAACCTTCTTGTTGCCAGAGATCTCGATGGGACTTGTGCCAGGTGCGGGCGGCACCTCAAGCATCCCGCGTCGGGTGGGCCGACATCGCGCCGCATATTTCGGATTGTCTGGTCGGCCAATCGACGCCACGACTGCATTGGCCTGGGGCCTGATCGATTCCGTCGAGGCCCAAGTTCTCGAACAACGCAAGGACACCAATGGCTGAGGATCCAACAGTTGGCTCAACGCAATGGGCGCAATGGCGCAAAGCGGTTGATCTCGACGATTACGAATCTCGCTGGGATCGCATGGCCGAACAGGGCGAGAACCCGCACGGTGAAGTCGATTTCGTCATGAAGTTTGAACCAAAGACGGCGCTTGATGCGGGTTGTGGATTTGGGCGGGTTGGTATCGAACTCAACGCTCGCGGCGTCGACATCATTGGAGTTGACCTCGACCCCGATCTTCTTGAACGAGCCAAACGTCGGGCGCCGGAACTCGATTGGCGACTCGCAAACCTTGCGAATGTCGACGTCGGCCGTCAGTTTGATCTCGTTGTTGTCGCCGGAAACGTCATCGGCTTCGTCGACGGGCCAGATCGTTCCAGCGCTGTGCAGAACTGTGCACGGCACGTTGCTCCCGGTGGATGGCTTGTTATGGGCAATCAACTGAAAGCCTCATGGCCAACCATCGCTGAGTTCGATGATTGGTGTTCGCGTGAAGGCCTTGTCCCGGAGCGACATGCGGCGGGGTGGGAGGGCGAGATGTTGGGCGAAGACCCGGACTATGTCGTGACCGTGCATCGGCGTCCCGCTTCGTGATCTTGTTCCTGTGACTGCCCTGACTCTGCTGTGGCAGGATCGTTGCGCACGCCATTCGGGGGACCGACACGATGACTGATCTCACAGAACCGACGGAAGTTCCCGTCAAGGACATCGGAACACTGCGTAGTCGAGCCGAAGGTTCGGGGCCTACGACGCGCCGGCCAATCACGGTGCCGGTCGAGCGCTACTACTCATCCGACTTCGCCGCGCTCGAAGAAGAGCGCATGTGGCCGCGAGTTTGGCAAATGGCCACCACGATCGATGCGGTCTGCGATCCAGGCGACTGGGTTGAGTTTTCGGTCGGAAAATTGTCGGCGATCATCCTTCGCGATCAGGAAGGAACGCTTCGCGCCTTCCAAAACGTCTGCATGCATCGCGGAATTGAACTTTGCACGGGCTCGGGCACCGGTCGAACAGAACTTCGGTGCGGCTTCCATCGTTGGTGCTGGAATCTTGACGGATCACTCAGCGAGATCCCAAGCCGTCGCGATTTTGGTGTGATCGACAACGACGCGTACGGACTTCGTCCTGTGCTTGTCGATACGTGGGGGCCACTCGTCTTCGTCAACTTCGACACCAATGCGATGAGTCTCGCTACGTATTTGGGTGGCGCACCCGCCGATGCCGCCTATCTCAAAATGGACGAATTCCATTGCCGGTTCGAAATCAGTGTGAAGGTGCCGGCGAATTGGAAAACCGCAGCTGACGGATTTAGCGAGACCTATCACGTGCAGGGTTTGCACCCTGAGTTGCTCAAGGTTTTCGCTGACCTCGATAACCACCAGGTGTTCTGGGATCACGTCGGGCGTAGTCGTCAGCTGTACGGCGTTCCGTCGCCGCGAATTCGACCAACTCCGACCGACCAAGAAGTTTGGGAAGCCTTCGCTTCGGTGTACTCAGCTCGCGCCGGACTCGATGCCGTGGCCCCTGGCCCAGTGCCAACTATTCCTGAGGGATCAAACCTTTTTGAGGTCATGGCGACGTGCGTGCGCGAAGCGCAATCTGCGAAAGGTGTCGATCTTTCTGACTACACCGATGAGCAGATCATGATGATGGATCAGCACAACGTGTTCCCCAACATCACGGTTCTCTTGCATCCCGACCTCCTTTCAATTCTGCGTACTCGTCCTAGCGATACGCCCGATGAATGTTGGCTCGACATCTTTAATTTCGATCGTGCTGGTGCAAGTACTCCGCGCGCCAAGCCAATGAAGCTTGAGGTTCCGCTCGATTCAATGGCCTTCGGCACCGTCTTCAATCAGGACTTCGACATGTTGCGCACCGCCCAGCGCGGTTTGCATCAACCGGGCTTTACACGGATCACTCTTTCGCAAGAAGAAAGTCGCATCCTTAACAACCAGCTCGCGCTTGAGCGCTACATCGGTATTTCTCCGAGCGAGATCGAGGGCGATCTTCCCTAATGGTTGTTGCTACTGCTACTCGTCGACGGGCTGATGGTGGTCCGAGCGCGCGATCGCTTCTCATCAGTGTGTTGGGTCAATGGGTTGGCCCGAATGACACGCCGGTATGGACCGCGACGCTGGTCGGCGCGCTTGAAGCGCTTGGAATCGAATCGCGCGCTGCTCGCCAGGCGGTGAACCGAACGGCATCTGACGGTTGGCTCGAAGGCGAATCAATCGGTCGCTACACGCGTTGGAGGCTCACAGGTTCTGGACGCCGCATGATTGGTTCCGCGGTTCCGCGAGTGCAGCGTTCGATCGTTGCCGGCGAAAAGTGGGACGGCTCGTTCTTGCTGCTGACGGTCACCGGCACTGCGCTTGATCGCGAGTCTCGAGAACGTTTGGCGGTGGGTCTCGACTTCGAAGGATTCGGAACCCTCGGCACCGGCACATGGGTTGCGGTGGGCGAGGGGTCTCGTGAAGGAGCGGATTCCGTGCTGGCCGCGTGCGGGCTCAAGGACGAGGCGCTGTTGTTCCATGCCACCACGGTGGAAGGTGCCGAGACCCCGGCCGAGGTCGTGGCGATGGCCTGGGATCTTGAAACGGCTGCCGCGGCCCACGAGGCCTTCGTGTCCGAGTTCGAAGATGCGGTGCCCAGTGATGATGCTGAAGCATTTGCCCTCCGGACCCGTATGGCGCATGAGTGGCGGCATATCCTGAGTGTCGACCCCTCGTTGCCCCCCGAATTGCTCCCTGAGGACTGGATCGGAACCCGGGCTCGGACGGTCTTCCAGCGCCAGTTCAGCCAATGGGCGAATGCGGCAACGTCGTACTACATAAGGTTGTCAGAAGAGCCCGTTGTGTCGTAGATTGGTCCCATGACCGAACTCGACTTCCCTGTCTTCGATTGCGACAACCATTACTACGAGGCCATCGATGCCTTCACCCGGCATCTCGATCCTCGTACCGCATCTCGCACTATCGAATGGTGCACGATCAACGGCCGGCAGTACCACGTCATTGGCGGAAAGGTCAGCCACGCAGTGGTCAACCCGACCTTCGATCCGGTTGCGCTTCCTGGTGTGCTCAAGGATTACTTCCGCGGCAATCCAAACAACGAGAACCCGATCGAACTTCTGAAGCAGCGCGAGCCAATCCGTCCCGCGTATCGCGACAAGGACGCACGTATCGCGACACTCGACGAGCATGGTCTCGAGAAGTGTTGGTTGTTCCCAACACTCGGCATGATCTACGAAGAACCGTTGCATAAGGATCCGTGGGCGGTCATGCAGGTGTTCACTGCGTTCAACCGTTGGATGCTCGAAGATTGGTCGTTCAACCACAAGGACCGCATCTTCACTGCGCCGTACATCACGCTTGTCGATGTTGACTGGGCCGTAAACGAACTCAAGTTCGCGCTCGACAACGGCGCAACCACGGTTGTTATGCGCCCGGCTGCACCGACCACCGTCGACGGCCAGCGTTCACCCGCCGATCCCATGTTCGATCCGTTCTGGGGTCTTGTGAACGAATCGGGTATCACTGTTGTGGCGCACGCTGGTGACTCCGGCTACAACTCGCACGGATACGGCGAAGACAACGGATTCTCGGCTGGCTTTGGTCAGCAGTCTCGTCCGCAGCCGCTGCGCATGGCCACGATGTTCGATCGTCCGATCGAGGACTTCCTCGGTTCGCTTGTCTGCGACAAGATGCTCGATCGTTTCCCGAACGTCCGTGTCGCATCAGTCGAAAACGGTTCAGGTTTCCTTCGCGGCCTGCTCAAGAAGCTCGACAACACGGCGAAGAAGATGCCGGGATGGTTTAGCGAGCAGCCTTCGGAAACCTTCCGTCGCAACATCTGGATCAACCCATTCTGGGAAGACGATGTTCACGAGGTCGTTGAACTTATGGGTTCCGACCGCGTGATCTTCGGTTCCGATTGGCCGCACATTGAAGGCATGCCTGAACCGCTTGATTACATCGACGAACTCAAGGAGTTCTCACCTGCCGTGCAAAAGATGATCATGCGCGACAACGTCACCGAGCTGAACACTCGTCGACCAGCCTGATTGATGGGCCGTTACGGCCCGTTGAAGTTCCGGGGGGAACGTGCAGAGGCCTCCATATTGTGGAGGCCTCTGACGCGTCTGAAGCAGGATCGGCGACGGTTAGGCGGGGTGGCGACGAGTGATTGACGAGATGAGGCAGCGAGTTCCGAGTTGGTTTGACGGCCCGCTTCGCCTTGTTGCTGTCGTCGGAATTGTCGTCGGGTTGTTATTTGTCTTCGTTACACCTCCGTGGTCTGGTGGGGCCGATGAAGCGACGCATTTTGCTCGGAGTTTGTCGATGGCCGACGGACGTCTCATGCCCCACAAGATTGATGGGAAGTTGATCTCGCAAATCCCAGAGAGTTATCGCGCAGACGAAGATCTTGTGATCGCGAATTTCTTTGGTCCGGCGTTAATCAACGGCACGATGATGCGGTCATTGTTGAGGTCGACTCCCAAATGGGAGAACACCTTTGACTACGACACAGGGGCAACGACAGCGGCGAGCCCTGTTGCCTACCTTCCTTCTGCGATTGGCATGTGGGTTCCGAATTTATTAGAAGCTCCAGGTGTTGTCGTTCTCTGGTTCGGACGTCTCGCTAATTTGTTTTTGTATCTGCTAGTGATTGGGTTCGCGCTTCGTATAGCGGTCGCTTTTCGCTGGACGATTGCTCTCGGCGCGATCATCCCGATGAATCTGGCGCTTGCGTCAGCAGTTTCTCCCGACGGATTGACGATCGCATCGATTGCGCTAGTCGTTTCTGTCTTCACTCGTGTCTGGGCTGAGGCTGTCAACGGCGATGGTGAGGTTGTTCGTTCCCGAGATGTAAACCGCGCAACTGTCGTAATGGTTCTAGGGGGCGGACTTCTTCTCGCTGTCTCGAAGCCTCCGTATTTTCTGGTTTTGTCTTTGTTCGGGGTTCTAGCGGTCGTTGCGCGCCGAAATCGAACTGCTCTCGCTGCGGGATGTGCCGCGTTGGCGGCGATAGCGGTGGGAGGGCTTTCTGTAGTTGTGGCTGCGTCATCTAACTACGGAGGTGTCGCCGAAAGCATCAGTGACCCGATCACCGTTCAGCCCGATGTTCAGAAACAGCGTTTGTTCCATGACCCGATTGGATTTCTTCGACACTGCGCCCGAGATTGGTTTTCTCGGCTGAATGAAACGGTGCAGATCTGGTCGAGGCGTCTCGGAATTTGGACGAGTGATCCGCCCCGATTTCTTCCGTGGTTACTCATCGCTTCGTTCGTCGTGGCGGCGGTGCTCTACGACCTCGAGTGGTTTAGAAGATTCGGTGGGTGGTTGCGGTGGTCGGTCGCAGCAGGTGTCGTAACGCTCATTGTCTCGATCTACGCCTCAGCATTCATCTGGTTCGATGACACAACGTGGGGGAAGCACATGGGTGATCAAATTGCGCGATACACAGTCCCATTGTTTGCTCTCGCACTCATCGGCTGGGTGCCCCGTTGGACGTTCTCGCCAATAGAAAACGTTTTCGCCGGTCGGATTTCGAGAACCGTTGCGTCGAGAACGGCTTTAGCAGTGGCGTTGATCAGCCTGACAACTGCTGTTGTCGCTGCAGTGATCAATTGGGTATCTACAGGCCGAATGTGATTTTCAGAACGTTCCATCGAGGACGCGGTCGCGGATCTCTCGTTTCAGGATCTTGCCGGTCGCACCGCGGGGCAGTGGTTCTTCGCGGATGAACCACTTTGAGGGGATCTTGAACGGCGCAATTCGTTCGGCAAGGAACGCAGCGAGTTCATCAAGATCAAGCGTGGTGCCCGCCGTCGGATGAACTGCAGCAACAACTTCTTCGCCGAGCCGCTCGTGGGGAAGTCCAAACACCGCAACCTCGTGGATGCCATCGTGTTCGAAGATCGCTGCCTCAACTTCGGAGCAGTACACGTTTTCGCCGCCGCGCAGCACCATGTCCTTGATGCGATCGACGACGTAGAGGAATCCTTCGTCGTCGAGGTAGCCAAGATCGCCGGTGTGGAGCCATCCGTTTCGAATGGTTTCGGCCGTTGCCTCGGGGCGATTCCAGTACCCACGAATGAGCATCGGGCCGGCAAGACAAACCTCGCCGACTTCACCGTTGGGCTGCTCGGAATCGTTGGGATCGACGATCTTGACCTGCATGATCGGAACAACGCGTCCGGTGCTGGAGGGCTTTGCGATGTAGTCCGGTCCGGTGTTGCCTGGGCCGTAGCCATTGGTTTCAGTGAGGCCGTAGCCAAGTTGCGGGCTTGCCTTGCCTGCAAACGAACCTTCGATCTTGCGAACGAGTTCGGGCGCCATCGGTGCACCACCGCCACCGACATTCTTCAGGCTTGAGGTGTCGTACTTGCTGAAATCGGGATGACTGATGAGATCTTGCGACATCGTCGGAACGCCAACGAAGTTCGTGACCTTTTCACGGTCGATGAGTTGCAACGCGCGCAATGGATCCCATTTATGCATCATCACAAGTTTTGCGCCGGTGGCGACAGAGCCCAGCATGACGGGAACGCAGCCGGTGACATGAAAGAGCGGCACAGTAAGGATGAAGCAGGGCGGGATTGGCGTAGGGGCGGTCGCCGGGTCGGGTGGGGTGTCGGGCGCCCAGCGGATCGCTTCAACAGTTGTTCGACATGCAAACGAGAACAGACCCGACAGCACGGCACGGTTTGTTGACACGGCACCCTTGGGAACACCTGTCGTTCCTGAGGTGAAGAGAATCGTTGCGTCATCGTCAGGGGCAACATCGGCGGCGGGCATTGATGCGCCTGGTGTTACGACATCTGAGAGGTGGTCACAGCCTGCGGGAAGATCACCTTCGGCGCGCACAACCAAACCGTGAATTTTTAGTGCGGCGAGGCGATCGCCAATCCGGTCGACTCGTTCACGATCGGTGATGAGTACCTTTGCGCCAGCATCAACCAAACCGAATTCAATTTCCGGACCTGTCCACCAAGCATTGACCGATACTGCGATTGCTCCGATCGAGGTTGCTGCCCCGAATGATGTGATCCATTCGGGAAAGTTGCGCATATCGATCGCGACGCGGTCGCCCTTCTTCACGCCGTAACGCTCAACAAGTACGTGCGCGATCTCGTCGATGCTTGCGAGAACTTCAGCGTTGGTCCAGCGCTCATCTTCAAAAACGAGGTAGACCTCGTCGGCCGGCCGTTCGCGGATCATGTCGAACAACGAACGGAGGGTCGGCGGGAGCTTCGTAAAGATGCGACTGGGTCGGCCGAGAACTTCGGCCTCGGCGATCTCAAATGGCATGCCGGGGCCGGTGAGCACCGCCACTGCCTCATCGAATGTCATACCCACGGTCATTCCCTCCCGACGACTGTCGGGGGAGACGCTACGGGACAGAAGACCTGCTTTGCTACCGGTCGGTAACGGTGATCAATCGAGGCGACGAACGGTGGTCATGGCGAGGGCCATGAGGCGGTCGTCGGCGCCTCGGTCACGGACTTCTACCCGGACCAAATGATCGGGGCCACGGCGCCCTGCGGAGGTGGCCGTGGCGACAATGGGACCAACCCGGCCGGGGCTCAAATAGTGAACGGCAAGGTCGGTGACGATTGCTTCGGGCGTCGGCTCAACCGTGGATCGGCCAAGTACAAGGCTTCGAGCAGCGGCGTCGAGAACGACCGCGCTGGATCCGCCGTGGAGGATTCCCCAAGGGTTTCGAAGCCGTTGCTCGATTGAAAGGTGCGCCTCGCCGGGAGTCTGGGCGGCAGACAGATTGAAGAACTTGTGGGTGGGCGCAGCAAAGATCGGATCGGTGGGAACGCCGCGCTCGAATGGTTTGACCGGGCGGTTGAACGGAGGTGGACCATTCGCGGGCGTGAGAATTGCACAGGACATCCAGGAGGTGGCGACTGCGGCTCCGTCGGAGTCAGCGACTTCGACACGCGTGACGACCGATGATCGGCCTCGTCGAAGTACGTGAGTGTCGAGAGTGAGTTCTCCAGTGCCGCGAGCACCCGTCAACGCGTCGGGCGCACGCCGAATCATGAGGTTTGTGGTGACGATCCAGTCGGGGAGGCTGGCAAGGCCAGATGTCATCCCGCCGATGGAGTCGATGATGCAGGTCAGTAGATCAGTACCGAGACGTCCATCGGCATCGAGCGTGTTCGCTGTTCCCGGAAAGTGGCCGACTGTGTGTGGCAGCGCTGCTGTTCCGTCGCCGATCTCTTCAATCATCATGAGCAGATACTGCGCGACGCCGATTTCTGTTGGACTGCCGAACCCGCTCATAACGCAACAACTTCGGTTGTGGCGGTGGAAACAAGTGCGCCGTTGCCGTCGTGGACATCGACTGATGCGGTGAGTCGTCCATTTGCTGGGCGGCCAATTGCGGTTGCCGTTGCGGTGAGAGGTCCCACACGACCGAGATCGAGATAGGCCAAGTGCATGTCGGCAGTGACCGCACCACCGCCAAACAGTGAACGAGCAAGCGATGCAGATGCTTCGTCGATGAGCGATGCGTGAATTGCGCCATGGAGCGCACCGACGGTGTTGCACACAACAGGTCGGAGTTCGATCAATGCGATTCCCGGTTCGCTCACATGAAGTTCGAGTTCATCGAGATAGTTCGTCTCAAGTTTCTCGTGGGCCGAATTTGCGTTCATCTTTCGTCGGCCGGGCGTCATGTTGATCGTGATGTTCACGAGATGTTCGGGGCGGGGCACAACCGCGAACGTGAGAAGCGCGGAACCGGCAGGCCGTTCGCCGTCCGCGAGCAATGCAGCTTCGATGACGAGCGTGCGCCGTCCGCGACGACGCACGTGGAGATCGGCTTGGAGGATTTCGGTTGGTCCCGCTGGAAGAAGGTGAATCGACATGTCGGCGGTGAAGGCCCAGTCGGGATCGGAAGCGGTGATGGAGCGCATTCCGCCGAGGGCATCAACGAGCATGGCAACAGTGGCGAGTCGGGGCATTCCGTCGGGTGAGGACGTAAATGGCGTCACAGGCATCCAGCCGCGCACATCGCCCGCGTCGTCTTGTTCAGACTCAAGTGCCAGCAGGCTCATCGCATGGCGAGGAGGCGGATAGGCCGGACGAGAGTCGGCGGGAACATCGTCGGCAGGCACGAGGAGCGAGTCTATGGCTCCCGCGCTGTCCTCTTTTCGGTGGTCACCGGTAGGGTCAGAACTCGTGCGTCAATGGTCGATGTTCCGCTTTGTTGTTGTGGTGGCCATTGGGTTTGCGACGCTGGTTTCGGCATCGAACCTTTCGCTGGCGCAAACAGCGACGACGACTGCTCGAGTGGTGCCCGCGTCTCTTCGGATTCGTGCGTTCGGTGATGCCGTCACTGCCGGCTTTGGTATCGATGCCTCGGGTTTGGTCGTTCCTCGTGAGAAGACAATCGATTGCCGACCGAAGTGGATCGGCGATGGGACGGCAACGACTGCTGGTACGCGATGTTCCTCAAACGGATTGAACGGGCCTGGATCATCTCCCGACGAGATCTCTTTTAGCGCCGACTTTGGTTTGGCAAACAAAGCATCGTGGGCTGCTCAAGTAGCGAGTCAACTGAACGCTATTGATTTCGCGAACTACGCAGTTGCCGGTTCGTCGCTCGTTAGTTGGATGAATCTTCCGCAGGATGACACCGCCCCTGCTGAAGGAGCGCAACACGATCTCCTCGAGCGCATTGAGCGCGACGATCCCGACATCGTGCTTGCGACGATCGGTGGTGATTTGTTGCTGCAACAGCCTGCGAGCCCAGTTCGAACCTGTGCACCTTTGAGCGATGTGGCGACGCAAGGAACGCAATTCACCGACTGCGTGAATGCACTGCTCGATCGACAGATGACGAAACAGCGAATCATGGCGATTTCGTTCGATGTGCTTGCGCACACACAAAACGCGAAGTTGTTGCTTGCGTACTACTTGCCCGCTGAACCTCAGTTCTCTGTGTTATTGCCTTGGCAACAGACCGTTCTTGCGCAAGCAATCAATGCCCAAATCGATGCTGCCGTGCGAGGCGTCGCAGAGTCAGGTGCGGCGTGGGCACAGCGCATTGACGTCGTGCCGGTGGCGATCCAGAGCGATCGTTGCCCGCCCGTGGTCATCGCTGGCCCCTCGTTTCTTGGACGCACATGGTTTACGCCGCTCTCGGCGTGCGGTGTCGCTGGAGTTCCGCCGGCTGCCAAGGCATTGGCGTTCACTCCGGTGAGTATGGGCACGGTCCCAAGCGCCTTGCTGCAACAGGTCCTTGCGACAGTCGCCGTCGCCGCCATCCAGCGCCAGGCCTGGGCGTAGCGCTCTGCTTATGGTGATGACGATTGAAGGGTTCGGCGTTTCCTCTGAACGTCGATGGGTGGCAGGATGGGAAACGTTCATGGGCCTTCGTGGCCATCTGGGGGAGGACTCACATGCTTGATCTTCTGATCAAAGGCGGATCAGTTGTCGACGGAACTGGTCGGGAACGTTTTCGCGCCGATGTCGGAGTTCGCGACGGTCGCATTGTTGCTATCGGCGACATCACCGAACAGGCAGCCAAGACGATTGATGCCGAAGGGCGCGTCGTAACTCCAGGCTTTGTTGATCTTCACACTCATTACGACCCGCAGGTCATGTGGGACCCAGCGGCAACACCGTCGTCTTTGCATGGCGTCACCTCAGTGTTTGGAGGTAACTGCGGTTTCTCGATTGCACCGGTAACGCCTGAAGCTGCGGAGTACCTGATCCCCATGCTTGCTCGCGTGGAAGGTATGCCGGTTGAGTCGCTTGAAGCGGGACTCGATCTCATGTGGGACGGCTTCGGTTCATGGCTGAATCGTCTTGAAGGAAACCTTGCCGTCAATGCCGGTTTCATGGTTGGTCACAGTGCTCTTCGTCGAGTTGTTATGGGCGAGGACGCTGTCGGACACGAAGCAACTCCTGAGCAGATCGCCGCGATGGTTGCCCTCCTTCACCGCAGCATCGAAGAAGGCGGCATGGGTTTCTCCAGCACCGCGTCGAATACTCACAGCGATCACCAGGGCAACCCGGTGCCGTCGCGTTGGGCGACCCGTGATGAATTCCTCGCACTTTCGACTGCGGCTGGTCAGCATGCAGGAACTTCGCTTGAATTCATCGCATCGGCGTCCGCGTTCTTCAATGACGATGAAATGAATCTCATGGCGGACATGAGTGTTGCTGCACAGCGTTCGCTCAATTGGAACGTCATGGTTGTTTCGTCCGATCCAGCAGCTTCAGAAGGTCGCGAAAACAAACTGTCGGCTTCGGATGTCGCTGCAGCGAAGGGCGGTCATGTCGTTGGCTTGTGCCTTCCCGAACCAATGCGCATGCGCCTCTGCTTCGCATCCGGGTTTGTTCTCGACATCCTTCCCGGAATTAAAGACGTCATTCATTTGCCGCTGCCCGAACGTAAAGCGGCGCTTGCTGATCCTGCAGTGCGCGCGACGATCGCTGCTGCACTTTCACAGATGCCTCCCCAGCACACGCTTGCCGCGCTTGCTGACTACCGCATCATCGATGTTTCAAAAGACGAACTGCGCCCGTACGTCGGCCGAATCGTTGCCGATATCGCAAACGAAAAGGGTGTCGCACCAATCGATGCACTTCTCGACATCGTTGTTGCCGACGATCTACACACTGGTCTCGAGCCACGCTTCATCGGCACCGACGACGAGTCGTGGGCGGAACGAGTTCGCTTGCTCGAAAACGATCCACGTGTCATTGCCGGCGGTTCCGATGCGGGCGCTCATCTCGACATGATGAAGACCTTCGCCTGCCACACCGGTTTCTTGGCAGAAGCGGTTCGCAATCGTCAGCTCATCTCGCTTGAACGAGCGGTGCAGCTATTCACCGATGCACCGGCGCGCTTTTACGGCGTTCGCGATCGGGGACGTGTCGCCGAAGGTTGGTTCGCCGATCTCGTCATCCTTGATCCGGACAAGGTTGGTCCCGGCGAGGTTGTGCCCCGTCAAGACCTTCCGGCCAACGGCTGGCGCCTCTATTCGGAAGCAACCGGAATCGACGCCACAATCGTCAATGGTGTCGAGATCGTGCGTAACGGCAAAGTCACCGGCGATACGCCAGGAACCACGCTGCGTTCTGGTCGCGACACCGAAACCGTCGCGATCTAAGTCCCGAAACTCGAATCAGAAATCGGGGATCGGCATCTCGAGCGTGCTCGACTCGGTGCCGCCATCGATTTCGATGATCTTGCCGGTGACGTAACGCGCTGCGGGCGACGACAGGTACAGAACGCCGAGAGCAATGTCTTCTGGTTCGCCGATAAAGCGAAGCGGTGTGTTGGCGATCATGGCATCGCGAATCTCTGGCATCACGAGAACCGTTTCAAGTGCCGAGGTCGCTGTCGAACCGACGGCAATGCCGTTAACACGGACCTTCGGATTGAGGTCGGTGGCGAGATAACGAGTCAGGTGGGTGAGTGCGGCCTTGGCCACGCCGTATTGCGTGAGGCCACGGGCTGCGGTGCGGCCAGCCATTGAGGAAATGTTCACGACGCAACCGTGGTTCTCGACGAGTTGGGGGATGCACGCCTGTGTGAGGGCAAGTGCAGT
>WLOT01000032.1 GCA_009699125.1 Actinomycetota bacterium | reverse complement strand
TCTGGCAACCCATGCTGATCGCGAGCAACTGTTCTTGCAAGCAGGTCGAACAGTGGTTGACCTCGCAAAGCGTTACTACGAGAAGGACGACGAGTCTGTTCTTCCTAGGGTTATTGCCAACAAGACGGCATTCGAGAACGCCATGGCGCTCGACGTCGCTATGGGTGGCAGTACCAACACTGTTCTTCACATCCTCGCTGCCGCCCACGAAGGCGAAATCGATTTCACGATGGCAGACGTCGACGCGCTCAGTCGTCGGCTGCCGAATATTTGCAAGGTTGCACCTTCGACTGAGAAGTACCACGTCGAAGACGTTCACCGTGCAGGTGGCGTCCCCGCAATTCTCGGTGAACTTGAGCGCGCCGGTCTTATCGACGCAACGGCACCGACTGTGCACAGCTCTTCGCTGAAGGCTTCCCTCGACCAGTGGGACATCATGCGCGACACATGCACTGCGGAAGCCCGCCATTTCTGGAGCGCTGGGCCGGCGGGCATCCCCACACAGGTCGCGTTTAGCCAAGACACGCGTTGGCCGTCCCTTGACGACGACCGCGAGAACGGCTGCATCCGTTCGGTCGAGCATGCGTACTCAACCGAAGGTGGTCTCGCAGTTCTCTTTGGAAATCTCGCTGCCGACGGATGCATCGTGAAGACCGCTGGTGTCGATGAATCGATTTTCAAGTTCACGGGCACCGCTCGTGTTTACGAAAGTCAAGACGCAGCTGTCGAAGGCATCCTCAGTGAAGAGGTTGTTGCCGGAGAAGTTGTCATCGTTCGCTACGAAGGTCCCAAGGGCGGACCGGGCATGCAAGAGATGCTCTATCCCACTACCTACATCAAGAGCCGTGGGCTCGGCGAGAAGTGCGCACTCCTTACCGACGGCCGGTTCTCTGGTGGCACTGCCGGACTCTCGATTGGACATGTTTCGCCAGAAGCGGCCGAAGGCGGCTTGATCGGGCTCGTTCGAACAGGCGATTCCATCACCATCGACATCCCTGCTCGATCGATCACCCTCGATGTGTCGCCGGCAGAACTCGCCGATCGTCACGCCCATGAAATTGCCCGCGGCGACGATGCCTGGACACCAACGAACCGTGATCGCAGCGTTTCGCTTGCGCTTCAGGCCTATGCCGCCATGACGACATCGGCGTCACGCGGCGCAGTGCGCGATCTTTCACAACTCCGATCTCGCTAGAGCAAAGCGCGATTCACTCTCCGGTGAATTGTTGAACGAGGCGTGACCGATACAACTTCCCTGCATCGCTGCGGGGGAGTTCGGTGACCACGAAGACGCGCTTCGGCGTTAGTTGTGACCCGATGACCTCTCGGCAAAAGTCAATTGTCGACGTGATCATTGCGTCGGGATCGGAGCCCTCAGGGATCACGATTGCTGCAGCAACGATTTCTCCGAGGTCATCATCGGGAAGGCCAAAGGCGGCACCGTCGATGACGTCAGGAGCTGCAGTAAGTGCCTCGTCGATGCGGGCCGGGTAGATGTTGACGCCGCCGCTATTGATGCATTCTGCGGTGCGTCCGGAGAGATAGAGATAGCCGTCAGTGTCGACATGGCCTCGATCGCCGACGGTGTACCACTCACCGCTTTCGTCGTAGGTCGTCGAAGTCTTTTCTGGGTCGCCGTGGTAGCGAAACTTTGAGGCGCTGAAGAACCACACCGTGCCAAGTTCGTCGGCATCTGCGCTGGTGCGGTCGTCGCGGCGAATGCGAATGCGTTCGGGGTCGACGCGTCCCACGCTGCCTGGGTGGGCCAGCCACTCCTGCGGAGTTATCCAGGTGCCAGGACCTTCGCTGGCGGCATAGATCTCGTGAATCACTGGCCCAAACCACTCGAACATCGATTGTTTTGTGGCGACGGTGCAGGGACCGGCACCGTGAAGAACAAATCGAAGCGTGGAGACATCGAATGAGTCTCGATCAGGAACAGCCAGCATGCGATTGAACATGGTGGGAACAAAAAAAGCGTGTGTGATCGCGTGTTTGTCGATGAGACCAAGCGCATCGCGTGGCTCAAATCGATCCATGAGGATCACGGTGACTCCTGCGCCCAGCGGCCATTCGAGACAGAGTCGACTGGGGCCCGAGTGGTAGAGCGGCGCAGTGCACAGCATTGAGTCGCCGTTGTCGCCGTCCATTCCAAACATGGCAACCATCGCGGTGCCGGCAGCAGCGGCGGACGTGGAAGGTTGAGGGTCGTGGCGAACGCCTTTCGGTCGACCCGTGGTGCCAGAGGTGTAAATCATCTGTGTGCCACGGGAACGTTCTGGTGCGGGGGTGGAAACAGACGAGAGCACGTCGGCCCACGACTCGAAGCCATTGATTGGTCCGCCAATTGCGATCCGAAGCACGAGCGAATGAGGAGCGCCTTCTGCTTGGTGTGAGAAGACTGATTCCGCGACAAGCGCTTTAGCGCCTGAATCTTCGAGCACGTATTGGACGTCGTCTGCTTCAAGATGCCAATTCACGGGAAGCAATGTGACTCCCGCACGCAGTGCTGCTTCGTAGGTAACGATCCATTCGGGTCGGTTACGGCAAAGCAAGGCAACGACATCGCCAGTTGCCAAGCCAGCGGCGGCGAATGAGGCGGCAATGGCATCGACGTCGTGTTCAAGCTCGCCAAACGTCATGACGTCGCCATGGGTGGTGACGATTGCGGGACGATCAGGATCTCGTTTCGCGTACGCAGCGATCTCTCGGCCAGTGCTGTGGAGTTGCTCGTCGATCACGACGTTCCTTGTTGGTTCGGAGGCGAAGTTCGGGTTTGGGCGATCGTAGGCCCATGAGATGTCGCCCACATGGGGTTTGGCTAGCTTCCTCGGTAATGTCTTCTCCTGTGAAGGAGTCGAGGTTGTGAGCGCGCTGAGGCAACTACGTGAGACCCTTCGTTCGGTCCTTCAGCTCAAACCGATCGAGCTCCATCCGACCCGCCGGCGACTCGCTCGGTCGGCGAGTGTTGCGGACATGCGTCTGATCGCAAAGCGCAGACTTCCGCGCGGAGTCTTCGATTACATCGATGGTGGGGCAGAAGACGAGCGAACTCTTCGTGCCAACAGCGATGCGTTCGCGAAGGTGACATTCCGTCCCCGTGTGTTGCGTGGCGTAACTGACATCGATGTGTCGGGTCGAGTGCTGGGCGAGTCCACGGCGTTCCCATTCATCATGGCGCCAACCGGTTTCACGAGGATTGCTGATCCGCAGGGAGAGTTAGCAGTTGCGCGCGCAGCAGAACGCGCCGGGCTTCCCTACACGCTCTCTACGCTCGGCACCCGATCCATTGAAGAGGTCCGAACCGCTGCGCCAGACGCGCGTCTGTGGTTTCAGGTGTATGCGTGGCGGGACCGCGCACTTGTTGCCGACATGGTGCGAAGAGCTGCGTTGTGTAACTACGAAGCGCTCATGCTCACTGTCGACACCGCCGTCTTCGGGAGGCGCGAGCGCGACCTGCGGCGCGGGTTTTCACTTCCACCCAAGATCGGGCCGGGAACATTCATTGATGGCGCGCTGCATCCTGAATGGACACTCTCTTTTCTTCGCTCCGAACCAATTCGTTTCGCCAATGTCGTAGGTGCTGATGTTGGTGATGGCTCTTCGCCCGTTGATCTCGCCGCATACATCAACTCGCAGTTCGATCCGGGACTTTCGTGGAGTGATGTTGAGTGGCTGCGTTCGTTGTGGGCGGGGCCAATCATTGTGAAGGGCATTCAAACCGTCGACGATGCAGTCATCGCCGCCGAAATGGGCGTTGAAGCGATTGCGCTTTCGAATCACGGCGGCCGTCAACTTGATGATGCTCCCGCGATTTTCGATCTCATAGCACCGGTCGCCGACGCGGTTGGCGACCGGATTGAGATCATCTCCGACGGGGGAATTCGTCGCGGTAGCGACATTGTGAAAGCAATGGCAGCGGGTGCGACTGCATGCATGGGTGGGCGCGCGTATCTCTACGCGCTCGGAGCTGCGGGCGAGGCGGGCGTCGACCAGTTGCTGGCGACTTGGAGCGAGGACATCCGTCGAACGCTTGCGCTACTGGGTGTTTCGTCGATGAGCGAACTCGACCGCGATGTTCTTGGGCCGCCTCGAACAAATAGTTGAGGCGGAAAACAACAAAGGCCCCGCCGAAGCGGGGCCTTTGTACTGCAGAAGTGAAGATGATCAGGAGAGACGCTCGATGATCATCGCCATGCCCTGGCCGCCACCGATGCACATTGATTCCATGCCGATGGTGCCGCCGGTGTCTTCAAGGCCGTTGAGGAGCGTGGCCATGATGCGGGCGCCGGTCATGCCGAATGGGTGTCCGAGGGCGATCGCGCCACCGTTCACGTTGAGCTTGTCCCAGCTAATGCCGAGGTGCTTGGCCGATGGAACGACCTGTGCGGCAAAGGCTTCGTTGATTTCAACGAGGTCGATGTCGTTGATGCTCAGTCCCGCGCGAGCCATTGCCTGACGGCAGGCTTCGACTGGGCCAAGGCCCATGATCTCGGGGTCGATTGCGCTGACGCCCGAAGAGATGATGCGAGCGATCGGCGTAAGGCCGAGCTCCTTGGCCTTGGTGTCGCTCATGACGATGACAGCAGCAGCGCCATCGTTGAGCGGACAGGCGTTGCCAGCAGTGACGGTTCCGTCGGGACGGAACACCGGCTTGAGCTCAGCAAGCTTCTCCTTGGTGGTTCCGGCGCGGATGCCGTCGTCCTGCTTCACGACAACGGCATTGCCGTCAGCGTCGACCGTGTGGATCGGGGTGATCTCACGCTCAAAGAAGCCACGTTCAAGCGCTGCGGTTGCACGCTGCTGTGACTGTGCGGCGAATTCGTCCTGTTCTTCACGCGAGACGTTTTCGAACTGGGCGACGTTCTCGGCGGTCTGACCCATGCCCAGGTAGTAGTCGGAGATGCCACCGTCGAAGGCGGTCCAGACCGGAGCGCCACCAGTTGCGCGCTCTGCGGTACGAGCCTCGGCTGCAGCCATGCGTGGGTTGTGTGTGCCGGGAAGGCCATCGGACATACCGAGACCGAACTGGCTCACGGTTTCAACGCCAGCAGAAATGAAGATGTCGCCTTCGCCGGCCTTGATTGCGTGAGCGGCCATGCGGATCGTCTGGAGTGATGACGAGCAGTAACGGTTCACGGTGACGCCGGGGATGTGGCCCATGCCTGCGAGTTCAGAAACTACGCGAGCGATGTTGTATCCCTGGGCACCTGCAGGCTGCGCGCAGCCAAGCATGATGTCTTCGACGAGGGTCGGATCGAGTGACGGGACCTTGTCGAGCGCGGCGCGGATGATCGTCGCAGCGAGGTCGTCAGGGCGAACCTGCGTGAGTGAACCCTTGTGGGCACGACCAATGGGTGAACGGGCGGTCGAAACGATGACTGCTTCGGGCATGACGGCTCCTTGATGCACAGAACGCCGGAAGGTTCCGGCGGGGAGGGCCTGATCGGGCCCGTGGTCGGAATTGTCTATCGCAAGGAACCTACTGAGCGGTAACTATCCGGCGAGAAGGCGTGCGGGAGGCGGAAGCGTGGGGTAGAACCGTTCTCACCCGTCTCCCCGAATGGCCACGATCGCTGTCTGCGGTCCAAGGGCCGAGGTGAATCCAATGGCACTTGATCTACGCAACCTGCTTGACCCCAACACGACTGCGGTCGTCACCTCTGAGTGTCAGAACGGAGTCCTTGGTCCTGAAACCTCGTTGCCAGAACTCGCGGCCGCAGCCCGGGTCCAAGCCATTCCCAATGGCGCCCGCCTTCTGCACGCAGCTCGCGTTGCTGGGGTTCAGGTTGTTCACGCGGTGTTCTGGCGTCGCCCTGACTATCGCGGTGGCAACACCAACGGGCGCTTGTTCGTCGCGATGCAAAAACACGGTGCAGTAGCGATGGAGCCCGGTAGTCATTTGGCGATGCCGATCGACGAGTTCAGCCATTCTCCAAGCGACATGATCTTGGGCCGCTACCACGGGCTTGATCCCATGGGCGGAACTGACCTTGATCCGGTGCTTCGGAACCTCGGCGTAAAGACTGTCGTGGTCGTTGGAGTTTCCGTGAACATTGCACTGCTCGGTCTGTCGATCGGGTTGGTGAATCACGGCTATCAGGTGGTGGTGCCTCGCGATGCCGTCGCAGGAGTCCCCGCCGACTATTCCGAGACGTTGCTTGATAACACCTATCAAATGATTTCAACAGTGGTCACCACTGACGATGTCGTCAACGCATGGTCCTGAAACCCGAAGCCTCGAGGATCTCACAGTGGTATCCGCGGTGAACACAGACGCGACCCGATCGCTCGGTCGTCGTGGTGAAGCGACACGACAAAAATTCCTCGACGCAGTCGAGGCACTGCTTGAAGAAGGCACATATCGCGAACTAACGGTTGTCGATATTGCTCGACATGCCGGAACCTCTCCCGCGACCTTCTACCAATATTTCAGCGCTGCGGAAGATGCAGTGTTGGCATTGGCCAGCGCAACAGTCGATATTGCTGGCCCAGAACTTGCTCGACGCATCGAAAGAAGCGATTGGTCTGATCTGCATGGCTGGGAATCTTCCCTTGGCGTTGCTGATGCATTCATCGCGTTATGGGATGGGCATCGATCGGTTCTTCGATTAATTGACCTTGCAACCGATGAAGGCGATCAGCGATTTCGCGACGTACGCACAAGACTTCTTGGTGCGCCCGCGAATGCGTTCGTTGCTGTTTTGCGCAACCGACCGGATCGACAGGTTGTCGATCCGTTGGCCGATGCAGGCGTTCTTGTTTCCATGCTGGCGCACGTATCGGCGCACATTGAAGGTCTGCAGTCATGGGGAGCTGATGGCTCTGAACTGCGACGCAGTATGGCGAGAGTTGTCTTTCTGACCCTGACTGGTCAGTCGCCACCAGGGGATTGAGAATCGTCCGATCGAGCGCGATCGGCGATTGACCCTCGGCGGAACAACGCCCAGAGGCAAAGGCCAGAGACCGCAGCAATTGCGATGACAATAAGTGGCCACGGCGTAGAGGCAGCAAAGGTGGCGTCGGGAAGCAACGGCATTTCCCCACGCTAGAGCGCGCTGTGCTGGTCAGGGTGACGCGGGGCCGGTACCTTTCGACTCGCAAGTAGACGCAAACTTTCGACTCGAGGCTGCACGATGAAGATTTCTGTCGGTTTACCAACCCACCACGTGGACTCGCTGGACGAGTGGTGCACGGCAGAGGCCATTACCGAAATGTCGATCGCCTGCGAGGCCGCCGGTGCCGACGCTGTCTTCGTTACTGATCACCCGGCTCCCGATGTGAAGTTCCTTGCCAAGGGGGGTCACCATGCGCTCGACCCGTTTGTCGCGCTCACCGTGGCATCGGTGGCGACGTCAAAACTCCGTCTCCATTTCAATTTGGCGATCCTCGCGTATCGCAACCCATTCATCACGGCCAAGGCAATCGCCACGCTTGATCTGATCTCAAACGGCCGCGTCATCCTCGGAACTGGTGCCGGATATCTCGCTCCCGAGTTTGCTGCGGTGGGCGGAGACTTCGACCACCGCAATGACGTCACTGACGAAGCCATCCGAGCGATGCGCGCAGTTTGGTCAGGTGAGCCAGTAACGATGACCGGTCTTCACTTCGACGCCGTCGACACCGTTGCGCTTCCACTTCCCGTTCAGCAACCATCTCCGCCCATTTGGATTGGCGGAAATTCAAACCGGGCGATTCGTCGTTCAGTGGAACTGGCCGATGGTTGGAATCCGATGCCAAGTCCGGCGCAAGCAAGCCGCATGCTTCGGACACCTCCGATCGAAACGATTGAGGATCTTGAGCGCCGCATTGGCGACTTGCACGCAGCGAGCGAGAAGGCGGGTCGCGAGGTTCCGCCCGAAGTGATCTTCACCCCAATCGGCTACGCGCACTTCAGTGGCGCCTTTCCTGATGCTGCGCAATTTGTTGACGACGTAGCTGCGTACTCCGCGATTGGAGTGAGCACGCTCACCATCAATCTTCCAGGCAAGACTCGCGCTGAGTTCATCGAGAGCGTTGAGTGGCTCGGTGCTGAAGTCATCTCGAACATTGATTCGTGAGTGGTCATGAATGACCCCGTGGAACCAGCGTCGGCTGATATTGATCGTGCCGTTGTCACACTGCGGTCGGGTGGACTCGTCGCATTTCCAACCGAAACGGTGTACGGCCTTGGTGCCGACGCTTCAAACGCCGAGGCCGTTCGTCGGGTTTTCCAAGTCAAAGGACGCCCGAGCGATCATCCATTGATCGTTCACCTTTCCGACGCCTCGTTGCTCAACGACTGGGCGGCGGAGGTGAGTCCGACCGCGCAACTTCTGGCTGATGCGTTCTGGCCCGGTCCACTCACGCTGCTTCTTGAACGTTCCTCAACCGTGTCGTCTGCCGTGACCGGTGGTCGGTCAACAGTTGGACTCCGGGTTCCCGATCATCCGGTCGCGTTGGAACTGCTTCGTGCTTTCGGTGGAGGCATTGCTGCGCCGTCTGCCAATCGATTTGGCCGAGTCAGCCCCACGACGGCAGCGCATGTCGTGGCCGATCTTGGCGACGATGTTGAAGTCGTGCTCGATGGTGGGCCGTGTCGTGTTGGTGTGGAATCGACGATCGTTGATCTCACGAGTGACCGCCCGATCGTCCTTCGGGCCGGGGGAGTTTCTCTCGACCGTCTGGAGGAAGTGCTCGGCCATTCCGTCGACGTGCACGTGAGTGCAGAGCCTTCGACCGGGGGAGCGCGTGCTCCTGGAATGCTCGAAGCTCACTACGCGCCCAACGCACGCGTTGTGCTTGCCACGGAGCACGAACTTGTCGACGTTCTGATCGAGGTTCTCGGTTCAACCACAGGTCCTGTTGGTCTTCTGGCCGAGGGTGCGTTGGTGGGGCTTCCCGAAGACATCGTGGAGTTAGAACCGGCAGGAACCGCCGATGAGTATGCAGCGGTGTTGTACTCGCGCTTACGACAGGCCGACAGGCTGCGGCTTGCAGTGCTTGTATGCGTCCCGCCACCGGAGGTTGGTGTCGGTCTTGCCGTGAACGATCGGCTTCGTCGCGCGGCGGCTTCGTCGAACGACGAATCACACAACAGTGATTGAGCGAGACTCCCAGCCGGTGTAGCCATCGATCGGCCTCGGCGTGATGTCTCCGGTTTGCACTTGGCCATCGCCAGCGATGCAACGCACCGCAATTTCGTGGTCACCCTTTGTGGCGTTCCAGTCGTAATACCACTGTCGCCACACGCCGCCTGAGAGCGACTCGCCAAGAGTTGCGCGGTGCCACTCCCCGTCGATCTGCACTTCGACTGCTGCGACGCCGGTATTCGGCGCCCAAGCAACGCCGGCGAGGGTGACGACACCTTCAGGTTGGCGCGCTCCACTTCGGGGAACATCGATTCGTGAGGACATTTTGATTGGGCCGTTCTTTGCCCAACCCTGTTGAATCCAGTAGCCGTTGAAGGCATCCCATCCCGTAAGTTCGATTGAGTGCAGCCATTTGGTTGATGCGACGTATCCGTAAAGGCCTTCAACGATTAAGCGCGCCGGGAAACCGTTTTCGAGCGGGAGCGGAACGCCATTCATTCCGATTGCTACAAGAGATGAACGTCCGTCGAATGCAGCGCTTGTTGGGAAGCCGGCCGTGAATCCGTCGACCGATGTTCCAACGATCTGTTCCCCTGAAGGTTCGACCCCAGCGCGATCGAGCAACGTGCGCAACTCGACCCCTTGCCACATCGCGGTGCCGATCAATGTTCCGCCGACGCGGTTGGAAACACATGCAAGTGTCACGGGAGCTTCAACTTGGGGCATTGCCAGCAACTCGTCGTAACTGATGGAGAACGGCGAGCGAACATCGCCCTTGATCTCGAGCCGCCAGTTCGCGAGGTCGACTCTGGGGACACTGAACGCGGTGTCGATGCGAAAGAAATCGTCGTTGGGAGTTATGAGCGGCGTAATGCCCGCGATGTCCAGGTTGGGCGTTGACGCCAACGAGCGAAGTTGTGGCGGCAAGGTGGCGACAGGCGAGGGGAGGGTGGCGCTAGTGGCGGCCACCCGGGCACTGCCCGAGCCGCCCGACGACAAGGCCTTGGCGCCGACGGCGACGACCGCAGTGCCAGCGGCGGCGATTCCCGTCCAACGAAGAAATGATCGACGGGTTCCGACGACTCTCTGATTGCTCGGCGGCATCGGCTCTTCGGTGGTCGTCGGCTCATCCATGGGTTCATTCAACTCCGTCGGCGACCCGCCGCAACGGTTGGGGTGAGGAGAAAATCCCTCCCTGCGACTGCCTACCGACCGGTAGGTAGGCTACGGTTCGCCCTTCGCCCCCCGTAGGAAGGCCCGTTGTGGACCACGCCAGCAGCACCTTGACCACTTCCTCTCGAACCGCCTTTGAGCGTCCGACCGACGAGAAGGTCAACTGGGTGAGTTCCCTCCCATTTCTCGCTTTTCACGTTGTTGCCGTTGTTGGAACGATCGTGTTTGGCATTACGCCCATTGCCCTCGCAATGTTTGTGGTCATGGTGTGGGGCCGGATCTGGTTTATTACCGCTGGCTATCACCGCTACTTCGCTCATCGCTCGTACCGCACCAATCGTGCGTTCCAGTTGTTTCTCGCGGTTGGTGGAGTGATGTGTGTGCAAAAGGGGCCGCTGTGGTGGGCCGGCCACCATCGAGAACATCACCGCAATAGCGACACAGAAGGCGATGTGCATTCGCCGCTGAAGGGTTTCTGGTGGAGCCACGTCGGTTGGATTTTGTGCGACAAATTCGCCGAACCGCCACTTGAGCGCATCAAAGATTTTGCGAAGTATCCGGAACTTCGATTCGTCGAAAAATGGAATGGCACTTTCGCTTGGCTCACTGCTGTTCTGTGTTTTCTCATTGGTGGTTGGTCAGGTCTGTTCTTCGGATTTTTCATGTCGACAGTTGTCTTGTGGCATAACACGTTCCTCGTGAACTCATTCGCCCATGTTTTTGGTCGACGTCGCTACGTCACCGATGACACCAGTCGCAACAACTTCCTCATTGCACTCACAACACTCGGCGAGGGTTGGCACAACAATCACCACTACTACCAAGCCTCAGCTCGCAACGGATTTTTCTGGTGGGAGATTGATCTCACCTACCAAACGTTGCGCGTGCTTTCGTGGTTCAACATCGTGCGCGACCTCAAAGTTCCGTCAGCAGAGATGCTTGCCTCGAATCGAATCGCCGATGGCAATCTCGATGTGGGAATGGCTCGAGCGGAGCGAGTGCGCGCGGAAGCTGCATCGGTAAAGGCCTAAACCCGTTTTATAGAGCCCCGAATGCAGGCTCGGACGCTTTAGTTCTGACGGTGGCGAGCGTTCATCAGTCGAACTGTGCCGGTCTTCGACCGGATCACAAGCGACTGGGTTGAAACGAAACCAGCGCTGACGTGCACGCCCTTGAGAAGTTCGCCATCGGTGATACCGGTCGCGGCGAAGAAGCAGTTGTCGCCAGCAACCAAGTCGTCGGTGGAAAGCACCTTGCTGAGGTCGTACCCCGCGGCAATCGCTGCGTTGCGTTCTTCGTCGTTGCGCGGCCAGAGGCGTCCCTGGAGTTCGCCACCCATGCCCTTAAGGGCTGCCGCGGCAATAACGCCTTCGGGGGTGCCGCCAATTCCGAACATGATGTCGGCGCCGGAATCTGGCCATGCAGTGGTGATTGCGCCGGCAACATCGCCATCGGGGATGAGGCGAATGCGGGCACCGGCTTCGCGGATTTCGGCAACGAGGTCGTCGTGACGATCGCGGTCGAGAACAACTGCGGTGACGTCTCGGATGTCGATGCGCTTTGCTTTCGCGACTGCCTTGAGATTCTCGGTTGCGGAGAGTTCGATGCTGCACAACCCGACGAGTTCGGGGCCGACCGCAAGCTTGTCCATGTAGACGCACGGGCCTGGATCGAACATCGAACCCTTCTCTGAAAGGGCGATAACGGCGAGGGCATTGCCGCGGCCTTTTGAGGTGAGGGTCGTGCCGTCGATTGGGTCAACCGCGATATCGCACTCGGGGGGCGATCCGTCGCCGATGCGCTCGCCGTTGTAGAGCATGGGGGCTTCGTCCTTCTCGCCCTCGCCGATGATGACGGTGCCGTCCATCGAGACGGTGCGAAGAGCGAGACGCATGGCGTCGACAGCGGCGCCATCGGCACCTTCCTTGTCGCCACGGCCCATCCAGCGACTGGCAGCGAGGGCGGCGGCCTCGGTCACGCGAACGAGATCGAGGGCAATGTTGCGGTCAAGGGGCACGTCGGTCATGGGGGCAGACGATACTGCCTTGGCCCTGCCCGACCGGATCCTCAGGCAGGCACGGCGATACCCTCGCCCCGTGGTGGCGATGGCTGAACTCGAGATCTTCTGTTCGCGTCCTCACGCGCCCACCCGGAGGGTTGCCTTGGGCACGAGTGACCTTCCCTGCGAACCGTCTCCAGGCTTCGGAGGAGTCCTTCTCGGAGGGGTGGTGGCCCGGTTCGTGTCCGAGATCGATCCCGACATGATCCCTGACCTCGAGGCCCTCACCCACGAACTTGAAAACGGACGTCGCATCTCGCAACCCCGACTTCGTTTCCGATTGCAGGTCGACACCGTTGGGCTTGATGCTGTGACGCATCGGTTGGTCGAAAACGGTGAGTCACTCGTTTTTGAATTCGATGAACGCGGTGCGCCCGAGCAACACATTCTTGGTGCTGCTTATGCAGCGGGGGCGCTGGCTCCGTCGTCACGCCGTCCTGTGATGGCCATCATCCGACGCGCTATTTCCTGGAGCGGCCCGGTTGGGCCCGAACTCATTGCGTCGCTCAGTGGTTTTCGTGGAAGCGTTACCGGTTCGAGAAGTGCGGTTGGCGATCCGGTGAAGTGGGCACTCGAGCGACTTGGGTTTCCGCGCGAATCTATAGCGCCATCTTCTCGTGATGTGCAACGGAACTATCGAGAACGATTGCGAGAGGTTCATCCCGATCATGGGGCAGAGGTCACCGGAGCGGCGCAGCGAATCGCTGAACTTTCCGAAGCTCGTCGTATTCTCATCGGACGATGAGTTCCGCGGGCGCGCTCCTTCTTGCACCAGGTGCTGGTGCCGACCGGAATCACCACACGTTGTGTGTCGTCGCCGACGCGATGTCGCCATTACCTGTCGAACGAATGGACTTTCCTGCGCGCAAGGCGGGACGTAAAGGCGTCGATCGGGCTCCTGTGGCGATAGCTGCAGTGGTTGAGGAAGCTGGCAATCTCGTTTCATCCGCAAACGTTCGAGCGAATCGCCTCGTGTTGGGCGGTCGTTCCTTTGGCGGACGAATGTGTTCGATGGCCGTTGCCGAAGGGCTGCCCGCGGCGGGGCTCGTGCTACTGAGTTATCCGCTTCACCCGCCAGGAAAACCAGAAACACTGAGAGTCGATCACTTCACATCTCTCGATCTTCCTTGCCTTTTCATTAGCGGTGAGAAGGATCCTTTCGGCACGCCCGCCGAATTCAAGAAGCATCTCAAGAAGATTCCCGGCGACGTCACCTTCATGGTCGTTCCTGGTGCGCACGATCCTCGTGGTCAGGATGACGTCATCGCTGAACATGTGCGCACATGGGTTCGCGCTCTGCGCTAACCGTAAGCACCGCTCATTCGTTGTGTTCGTGATCGGAGGGATTGAGTTCTTCAAGTTCTCGCCGCGCGGTTTCGGGAAACCAGAACAACACGACAATCACGAGTAGCGCAGGGGCAATCGCAACAATCGCCATTGCCTGGCCGAGACCGCCGACGCGATCGGCCAACCAGCCAACGGTGAGTAGGCCAAGGCTGCTTCCGGCGACGGCGACCACCTGGAGGCCGCCGTTGGCGGTTCCTCGTTGGCTGGTCGGGAAGAGTTCTGGTCCGTAAACCGCCAGTGCCGGCACCGCGATTGCTCCGATTACTGCAGCGGCAACCGACGCCAGCCATAACGGCCAGCCCCATGAGAGATACGACACGACCGTAAACAGCACGCCGCCGGCAATCCCGATTGCACCGATGATGCGGCGGCCGTGACGGTCGGCCAACTTTCCGCCAACGACAATGCCAATGCCGCCTGGTGTGTTTGTGGTGAGAACAAAGACGGCAATGAGGATGCCCGAAAATCCACGCTCAGTTCGAAGGAACTCGTTGAGAAACTGTGCGGCGGGAGCGAGAAAAAGCGACCAAAGAAATGCGCCCGTTGCCAACATCGCGAATCGTCGCCAGTGAATGCGATCTTTCAGTCGTCCGTCGGCCGTTGCGGCCACCCTGCGTTGTCGTGATTCGAATCGTTTCGTTTCAGGGAGCCGACGTGCCATGCGGAAACATGGAGAGATCGCAATCAGTGGGATGAGATACGCAACGCGCCATGCGCCTTGGGCTACATCGACATAGACAAGGTTCAGGACACACAGTCCCGCTCCAAGCGCTGCAGTCATGGTGACGACAGAAACGGCAAACGCGCGAGTGCCGGCAGGCATCTCCTCGGCGGCCATGACTGCGATGAGGATGACGGCGACCGTCGACAGCGACCGCGCAAACGTTTGCGATGTTCCAAGCCACACCATTCCGGTTGATGCAGCTCCGAAAGCGGTGATCACGCATGAGCCGATCAGTGCGGCGACGAGGACGCGCCTTCGACCGTGTTTGTCGGCGAGCGCAACGATGCCGAGCGAAAGGAGCACGCCAATGCGCACGATG
>WLOT01000031.1 GCA_009699125.1 Actinomycetota bacterium | reverse complement strand
GCTGTCGCCACGATGTCGATGAGCACTTCCTCGGGGCCAGGAACGGGATCGACCACGTCGATCAACTGCAAGACATCAAGTTCGCCATAGCCATTTAGAACGACAGCTTTCATCGCCGCAGCCTACGCTCGTGCCATGACGACGGACACAACACACTTCCGCACCTGCCCGCTGTGCGAAGCAACCTGCGGTCTTGAATTAACCGTGCGTGAAGGCACCGTTGTTCGTATCCGCGGCGACCGCGACAACTCATTCTCAAAAGGTTTCATCTGCCCAAAGGGCTCAGTGCTGCACAAGTTGCACGCCGATCCCGATCGCCTGCGCGCGCCACTCGTCCGCCGCGGCAACGACCCAGAAACCGCAACATGGGAACAGGTGTCGTGGGACGACGCATTCGCAATCGTTGCGGAAGGCCTCCAAGGAGTCATCGACCGCCACGGCCGTCACGCCGTTGGCGCCTACTTCGGCAACCCAAGCGTGCATTCGCTCGGCACCGTCATTTTCAATCGCGTCCTCATTCAGGCAATGGCGAGTCCGCAAATGTATTCGGCATCAACCGTCGATCAGATGCCAAAACACGTTTCCAGCGGTCTCATGTTCGGCAACCCGATCCTCATTGCGGTTCCCGATATTGATCGCACTGATCATCTGCTGATTCTTGGAGCGAACCCGTACGAATCGAATGGTTCGCTCGCGACCGCTCCCGATTGGCCCGGACGCATGAAGGCCATACGCGAACGCGGCGGAAAGATCGTGGTTGTCGATCCTCGTCGAACGAAGACCGCAGCGAACGCCGACGAATGGCATTCGATTCGCCCCGGCGGCGATGCACTGCTGCTGTGCGCGATGTTGCATGTGTTGTTTGCCGAAGATCTTGTCGATGCAGGTCGTGGCCCAGGAATGACCAGCGGCATTCGCGAGATTGCTGATGCTGTCGAACCATTTGCCCCATCTGTTGTCGCCGACCGCATCGGCATCGACGCCGACACAATCGCGCGCATGGCCCGCGAACTTGCTGCCGCACCTACTGCAGTTGTCTACGGGCGCATCGGCACGCAAACCGTTGGCTTCGGAACTATTGCCGCATGGGCCGTCGATGCCCTCAACCTGGTCACAGGAAATCTCGATTCACCCGGTGGGGCAATGTTCCCCCTCACCCCACATGAAAGCGGTCGAGGGAAAGGGCGGGGCCGAGGTTTCCGCATCGGACGCCGCCAGAGCCGCGTGCGCGGGTACCCCGAAGTGCGCAGCGAATACCCCGTTGCTGGCCTTGCCGAAGAGATCACAACACCGGGCGATGGACAGATCCGAGCAATGGTCACCGTGGGCGGAAACCCCGTTCTCTCCACCCCGCATTCGGCAGCACTCGACGCAGCGATGCGCGAGCTTGAATTCATGGTGAGTGTCGATCCGTACCTCAATGAAACCACTCGCCACGCGAACGTGATCCTCCCGCCGCCGACAGCACTTGAGCGCAGCGAATACCAAATGGCGTTCATCGGATTGGCCGTGCGCAACTTTGCGCAATGGGCACCGCCAATGTTTGAAAGCGATTGTTTGCAGGAACACGAAATCATCGGACGCCTCGCGCTCATTTTCACTGGCCCCGATGCGGGTAGTGACCCCACGGTCCTTGACGCAATGCTGCTCGATGGCGCTCTTCAGGCTGCGATCGACGGAACCAACTCCCCCATCGCCGATCGTTCTATCGACGAACTGCGATCAATTGTTCAATCAGACCCATCGCGCACCGGCGTCGATCAGATCCTCGATGTCATGATTCGAACTGGTTCACGCGGTGACTGGTTTGGCGCTGTCCCCGATGGTCTTTCTCTTGACGTCTTCGAAGCCAATCCTCATGGCATCGACTTGGGCGCACTTGAACCTCGCCTACCAGAAGCGTTGCGCACCGAATCAGGAACTATCGAACTCGCGCCGCAGATCATCATTGATGAACTCGCGCGCCTCTCCGCCACCCTCGACACACCGGTCGACACCGACGGCCTTGTGCTCATTAGCCGCCGACATTTGCAGTCGAACAACTCATGGATGCACAACGTCGAAGCGCTCGTAAAGGGCAAAGTGCGTTGCACCCTTCTCGTGCATCCCACCGATGCGGCGCGACTTTCACTCACCGATGGTTCTGAAGCAGTCATCGCCTCGCGAGTCGGTTCGGTGACGGCGCCAGTCGAGGTCACCGACGAGGTTCCCGCTGGGGTCGTGAGCCTTCCCCACGGTTGGGGTCACGACATGGCCGGCACGCGATCACAGGTCGCATCCAAACGGCCAGGTGTGAACTCAAACCTTCTAACCGACCCTGAACTCCTTGATCCGCTGTCGGGCAATGCCGTGCTGAATGGCATTCCCGTCACCGTTGTTCCCGCCTAAGCAGCCTACGAAAGCGGAGTTTCGAGAGCCGGCGGATGGAGCGCGTTCGCCTCGGCCTCCGCCTCCGCACGAAGTGCACGGGTCAAGAACAAGAACACGAGCCCCCACAGAAGGCTGGCAGCGCCGATGATCGCGATTGTCGCTGACACGCCGATGAGTGCGCTGATTGCGCCAGCAAAGAGCAGCGAGAGACTCATGGCCAGCGTCACTAATGATGCATCGGCAGCGAAGATTCGGCCTCTGAGTTCATCGGGTGTGAGTACCTGCAACCCATAGGTCGTGAGTGCCCACTGCGCACCGCCACCCATGTGGGCGATTGTGACTCCAAGAACAGCGAGAAACAGGTACGGAGCAAACGCAACGCCGAGATACATCACTCCGTAGCCAATGGCCGCGAACCCACTAGCGAGAAGAACTCCGTGAATCCCTCGCCGCACTAAGCGAATAATCAACAGCGGGCCAAGGACGACGCCGACACCGCGTCCCGCGAGCAACAACCCAATCGCACCATCGCTGCCATGGAACTTCACTGTTGCGAGCACCGCCAACATGCCAACAACTCCGGCACCGAATCCGAAGCCGATATGCGATCCGATGAGCGCCATGATCGCTGGATGGCGTCGAGCATGCGCGAGAGCTTCTCGCGTGTCACGCAGTGGATGCATACGTTCGGCATGAACCTTTGCGGGACCGTCAGCCTGCAGTGATTCACGAATCGTCACGATGAGTAACGCGGCGATCACAAAACTTGCGGCATCGGCGAGAAACGCAGCATCACGGCCGAAGGCCACAGTGAACAGAGCGCCCAGCCCTGCCCCAACAGCGAGCATTGCTCCCCAGGTTGCGCCCATCATCGAGGTTGCGGTGGCGAGATCTTCCTCATCGACAATGTTCGGAACACCTGCTTGAGCTGCGGGACCAAAGAACGACCCAAGCGCTGTCACGCCACCCTGTGCAACGAACACAATCCAAGGCATTCCATGACCCGCCAAAAGAAACGTGAGTGCCGCAACGGCTTGTGCCGACGACGCAAGGATCAGAATCTTGCGGCGATCGAAACGGTCGGCGACAGGACCCGCGATCGGACCCATCACAAACGTCGGCAGCGTTTGCGCAACCCAAAATGCAGACGCGAGAAAATCCGAACCAGTTGCGTCGAGCAACAGGCCAATTGCAGCCACTGCGGCGAACCAGTCACCGGCGTAGCTGATCACCTGTGCAGTGAACAGTTTTCGAAACGCAGAATTACGACGAAGCAGTGACCACATCAGTGGTCAGGCCGGATTCCAGCCGTCGACCATGCCCGTGAGTCCGGTGGGCTCGTGTGGGCCGAACGACAACTGCTCAAGCACACCAACCCCAACGCGATCACCCATACGGACTTTGCACAGCGTTTGGATATGGATGCTCGAAGGATCCTGCGGGTTGAATTCACCCAACGGAATCGATTCGCTTCCAACTTCGAGTAGTCCGTGCAGCGAGCCATGTGACCAGTGCGGATGCATGTAGCCAATGCCGCGCATGCGGAAGGTGTACATCGGCTCGAATTCGATGCGGTCAACCGTGCCATCGGCATGGCTCACTTCAATGGCGGCCGATTCCATTTCGCGGCGACCCTTTTGCCACTGCAGTTCGTAGCGAATGTTGCCGACCTCTTCGGGTTCGACAATGTCGGCTCCCCACGTGGGGGCGTCAGGAGAGTCGAGGACCGGAACAACGAGCGCAGATTCCATCCAGCGGGTTCCGTCGGCCCGCTCGAACATCGCGAGGTGGGTGCAGATGTCGTCGAAATGCAACGGCGCCCACAACCAAAAGATCTGCATCTCACCGGGAGTGAAGTTGGTTGGCGTTTGCACACCCACACCACGCACACCCCACGAACGATCACGCACGCCGAATGTTGATTCGGCTTTTACGTCAATGGTCTGACCCTTGACGTTGATCGTGCCTTCCCATGTACCCCACTGCGTCAGGCGCGTGTAGTCCATGATCTTGACGTTGTTGCGAACGATCGTTTGCTTCGGCTCTTCAATCACTGCGGTGCGCGCACGAAACAACAAGTCACACGAAATGTTCTCGTCGTTGGGGGAAACGGTGAACCGAATTTCCTTCAACGGCTCGGGCACTGAAATGGAAATCGGACCAATAGTCGTTTCACGTCCGAGCGGCATTGCCCCTGAAGCGAAGATCGAATGCTCGACCCCGTCGACAACCACGCTGAACGCCGCATCGATGACTCCACGATTTGGGTAGTGCCCCATGGCGCCACCGATGAAGAAGGCTCCGTCACGATCACAGCCGTTAAAGAAGTAGCGGTCGTAATGGTTGGGATCGGCACTGACGGTCTGGACGATCGGGTCGCCAGTTTGGTGAATCGGGAAATCGTCGAACGGCGTGATCATGGTGCTTCCCCCTGAAGTTGATTCCTATGCGCCAACGGCCGCCCAAGGGCGGCCGAAGTGCTTGAGAGTGGACCCGACTGGACTCGAACCAGCGACCCCTTCCGTGTCGAGGAAGTGCTCTAGCCAACTGAGCTACGGGTCCTTACAAGGCCCCGAACCCTAGCAGCACCCCAACCCCCCTTCCCCAAGCCAGAGCCCTACCATGAGCCGCCCATGACGAATTGGCGACCAGCCTCACGGGCCCAGAGCGCAAAGACCGCTCTTGCTGGCATCGGCGCCCTTCTCGTGGCTGGACTCCTCGTTGCCGCCTGCGGCCCGCGCTCGATCGATGACACCAGGGGCGCTCAGTCCCCGAATCAGAACACGTCGACCACCGTGGCCGAGACCACGACACTCCCGCCGACCACATTGGCGCCAACAACCACTACAACCACGAAGGCGTGGCCCAAGGGACCAGTGCTCACAATTCCGGCCGCAGGCGCGGTTCCGGTGATCTCAACCATCGCCACCGCCGACCCAGTGGTGTTTCTCACCATCGACGATGGTGCAGTGCGTGACCCGCGAGTGCCCGAACTCCTCGCTCAGTTCAAGGTGCCCGCAACGCTGTTCGTGAACGAGGGCCCGTATCTCGCTGATCCCGACTACTTCTTGCGCGTCATCGCCGCGGGAGGTTCGATCAACTCGCACACGCGGTCGCACAAACGGCTGACATCACTGAGTGCAGCCGCGCAGCGCAGTGAGATCTGCGGAATGCGCGACATCATCGGCCAACACGTCTTCGTTGCCGGCCATCTCTTTCGAGCCCCCTATGGGCTGAGTAACGGAGCAACACAAACCGCGGCCGGTAGTTGTGGCATCAACGCCGTGCTTTTCTGGCACGCGGCCCTCAATGATGGGCGCGTGCAGTATCAGCAGGGCAATCAGTTACAGCCTGGCGACATCGTCCTCACCCACTTTCGTGACGACCTCTACGACAACATTCGGGCCCTGCTCTGGCAGTGCGCGATTCAGGGCCTGACTGTCGCTCCGATCGAGGACTATTTGCCCCTTCCGGGAGACGGCTAGGCTCACGCTCGCCTGGCGGCGTGGCCGAGTGGCTTAGGCAGGGCCCTGCAAAGGCCCGTACCCCAGTTCGACTCTGGGCGCCGCCTCCAGCAGAACGAAGGCCCGGCCGAGTGGCCGGGCCTTCTTTGCATGCTCGTCTCGTTCGGGGGGCGGGGTCGGAGACGAGCGGGTGTTGCGGGGAAGTCAGTTGGTTGCCGGAGCAGCCTGATCGGCGGGTGCACCCTTGGGGCCGTGACCGCCACGGGGGCCACCTTCGGGGCGAGGGTTGTTCACTCGATCGGTCACACGCTGAGAAAGTTCAGCAAGCTTCGCATCGGCCTGAGCCTGCGTGATCTCACCTGAGGTGACTTCCTCATTGATGTGGTTCGTCGCGGAAGCAACAAGCGCATCAACCACGACCTGGACGTTGACGCCCTTGTCCGATGCAACCTGAGCAAGGGTCTGTCCGCCATCGAGTGCTGTGTGGAGCTCATCAGCAGTCATGCCGAGGGCTTGCGCCGCGACCTCGAGGCCAGCGCCGCCCTTATGGCCACGTTCGCCGCGTGCAGGCATATCGGCCTTGAGGGCAGCGATCACCGCATCGGCCTGGGCCTGCGTGATGGTGCCAGCATCGACGAGAGGCTTGAGGGTCTCGTTGAGGCGCACTGAGGGATCAGGACGGTTGGCGGGGGCCGTTGCTGCGGTCGTGTTGGTCGTCTGAGCGCCGGAGATGGCCGGCACGGCAATGAGGCCAGCAGCGGATCCGACGACGAGGCCGGCTCCGAGACTGATGGAAACGAGTTTCTTGTTCATGATGGGGCTCCTTGATTGGGGTGTTCGTGGGGGGGGTGGTGTGGGGTGTCCGTTGGGGACACAGACAGCATCAACCTCGTGGGTAAGGAGCCCCCGAATGAAAGGTGAGAATTTCGAAAGAATTGAGGAATTCAGGAATCGGCGAGGTCGATGGCAGCGAAGTCAGGTTGGCGGCGTTCGGCCAAGGCCACCATCGCTTCCATATTCGCGGGACGTCCCATGAGATACGCAAAGGCTGCGTTCTCGCGCTCACGCGCCGCATCGATCTGCGGTTTGATCGACGCCATGATCGTCTTCTTTGATTCAACAAGCGACGAAATTGATTTCGACGCAAGAACACGCGCGTGCTTCATCGTTTCTTCCATCAGCGCGTCGGGCTCGCACACTTTCCACGTGATGCCCATTTCCAAACATTCCTGCGCCGACAACCACTCGGAACTCATGAGCGCCCACGTTGCGTTGTGACGCCCGATCATTGCGGGGAATGTGTAACTACTTGCGGCTTCAGGTGCCACTGCAAGTGCGGTAAATGGACAACGGACGCGCGCCTCGGTGGACATGAACACAAGATCAGAAAGCGCAAGCATCGTTGCGCCAATTCCAAGCGCCATTCCATTCACCGCGCAGATCAACGGCTTCGGAAAATCGACAAGGTTGTCGACGAGTCCCGGGAAACCATGACGACCGTTTTCGATTCCGCCGGTGTTGCGCATCGCCATTTCAACGACGTCGGTACCGGCAGAGAATGAACGACCGGTACCCGTGATGATCACGACAGCAACAGAGTTGTCGGAAGCTGCGTCGATGAGCGCGTCGGTGGTGGCGTCGTAGAGCGCTTCGTTGAACGCGTTCAGAGCATCGGGACGATTGAGCGTGATGGTGCGAATGCGATCAACGTCGGTGATTTCGAGCACGGCTTCCCCCTCGGCACCCAGAGGTTCCGGGCTGCATTCCGGCTCCTATCGTGCCACCCTTCGATGGGAGCACCGAACTCGCTAGGCAAACAGTTCCCGAACAGCGACTTTGGTGACCTTGCCCATGGGATTGCGAGGAAGCTCATCGATGCAGAGGTACGCAAACGGCACCTTCGCCGGAGCCAGACGCTCCTTGCCCCATGCACGAAACTCTGCGTCGGTTGGCCGATCGGCAGAATCGGCCAACCATGCGATCGCCACGCGCTCGCCCCACTCGTCATCGGGCAAACCGACAACGGCGCAATCAGCGATCGCTGGATGGGTGCGAAATACTTCCTCGATTTCGAGGGCCGAAACCTTCTCGCCACCGGACTTGATGATGTCGACCGATGCTCGACCGAGGAGGCGGTAGCCATCGGGCGTTTGCTGCGCAACGTCTCCGGTACGGAACCAACCATCAACAAAGGATTCGACCGTTGCGTCGGGACGATTGAGATAGCGATTGAAGACCTGCGTGCCACGCACGAGGAGTTCTCCGACGTCGCCGTCGACAACATCTACGCCTGCCTCGTTGACGATACGAACCTCGACGCCCGGGAACGGCCAACCCACATAGCCCGGTACTCGACGATCGAGGGTGTTACCCAGCGCCATTCCCAATTCGGTCATTCCGTAACGTTCAAGAAGCACATGGCCACTGATTTCCCGCCACTGTTCGAGTGTCGAAACTGGCAACGCCGCAGAACCGGACACCATCAGACGGAGTGACGCTGCGTGTTCGGACCATCGCGCCTTCGTTGCATCGTCGGCATCGGACCATGCCCGAACAAGTCGTGAATAAATCGTGGGCACAGCCATGAAGATCGTGATGTCACCTGACGCCAAGCGTTCCCATGTTTCGAGTGCGTCGAAATGACCGGGGGTTTCGAGTGTTGCCCCGACCGAAAGTGAGGTGAATGTGACGTTCACAAGACCGTGGACATGATGCAACGGGAGCACGCACACAATTCGGTCGGCAGAGGTCCAGGCCCAGGCTTCGACCATCGCCGCGCATTGCGCTCCCAACGAGCGATGAGTGTGCACGACACCCTTTGGCAAGCCGGTCGTTCCGCTTGTGTAAACGATCATTGCGTCGTTGTCGTCAGAGAGTTCTGGGAGCGTCACCGAGTTTTCAGTTGCGACAGCCGCACGTATATCGACCACCTGCGCATTCGTAAACGCGGCGAGTTCGTTGGCCAACTCGGCAGATTCCGCAGTGCACAGAACATGCGTGACCGCGGAATCGGTTACGGGATGACGAAGTTCTGCAGGAGGATGCGATGCCTCGAGGGGCAACAGCACTGCACCTGCGCGCCATGCCCCATAGGTTCCGGCCAACCACCAACGACCTGCGGGACACACCGTTGCAACGACTGAACCGGTTCGCACTCCGGCACCAACAAGTGCCGCAGCCACTGCAGTCGCAGCAGCGTCAAGCGCGAGGTAACTCTGCTCGCCATCTTGGTCAATGACCGCCAACGACTCTTCGAATGAAGCGAGCATGGAACCCAGTGCTGCCATCAATTCGCTCCCACCGGAGGCGTGTCGGCGTAGTACACCCAGATCTCCTCTGGATTCTCCGCGAGTTGGCGATAACGCTGCAGACCGGGATCAGGCGTGGTGTCACCTTCACGGCCCCTGTATCGAGCCAGCAACGCGTTGTACTCCGTGCGTTCTTCAGCCGTGAACGGATCGAAATGCGCAATCAGTGTGAAACGCGGATCGTTGCGGTACTGCTCGACTTCACCTTTCGTGACTATCACCAGTTCGCTCTTTGCATTGGCCGGATCGACTGATCGGCCTGAACCGAAGATGAATTTGAGGTCCGGGGTGCGGCGCAGGTCAAGACCGAGTTCATCGCTGCGCGCGATCAGTTCGTTGGCCACCGTTCCATCGGCCATGTTCAGGTACGTCACGACCATCACCGGCTTCGGCGCCTCTCGCAACACCTCGAGTGTCGGCTGAATCAGTGGCTCGTACAAACGCAGCTGCGCATCCCAGCCTTGCACCGAGCGAAAACTCACACCGAAAACAAGCATTGCTACAAGTAAGGCGGAAAGCACGAGCGATGCTCCCGCAGTGAACCATTTACGAACCGGCGCGAACTCAAGTAGCAGCGAACTACCGACCCACGCGCAGGCAATCCAAACAATGAGCACCATCGCCCACGACCAACGGAAGACGTACTGGAACGGTGTGCCTTTAATTCCGGAAATGGCGAGCCCAGTCGCAGCGACTGACAACCAGGCCATGAGCGTGAGTTGCAGCCGATCACGCCAGCCCTTCTTCCACGCCACAACAGTGGCGGCGAGCAGCACGATCGCCATCCATGGCACAACTGGTCCGGTGCCTACATCGCCAAGGAACCCAACTTCTCGGCCCGGTGGAAAGGTCAACAATCGAGTGACTTGATCGAGAGCAAATCGCAGACCTGCCGAAGGTTCGGTCGCAGAGAATTGAAACTTCACGAGCCGGCCAAGGTTCCCCGTACCGAACAACTGATCGAGCACCGGCGGAAGCCAACAAACAACCATCACGCCAAGAGCGATGAGCGATGTCTTTACGAGACCTCGACGATCGTCACCCGCCGAGCGAGCAATCGCGTACAGCAATCCCCCGCCACCAACCAGCAGCGCAAGGACGCCAAGCGGAGCGGCGCCGATATGTCCTTGCATTGCGAAACTCGCTGCAATGACCAAAACCACTGCAGCGACTCGGTCACCACGAAAGGTTCCCCATGCTGCAATGAGCGCTGCAAACAATGGCAGAACGATGACAAAGGGGTTCCACGGGTTGAACAACTCGCCCGATTGCCCCAACAGCACAAATGCAGCGAGCACGATCGAAGTCAGAAAAAACAACACCTTCGACGAACGACGTGCGACCCACGCGGCACCAAACATCGCGGCGAGATTTGCGACAAACGCACCGATGAGGATGCCTACTCCGGAGGTGCCGAACAAACGCGCCCACGGAGCAAACACGAATGAAAGCGACGGCCCCGGGTGATTCCAGCCGAAACGCGAGTACGCGCCGACCAATGGCGTGTTCGACGTACCAACATCGAGCGCTCGGAGACGAATGACGGAAAGATCGCCTGCAGCCTTCCAATCCAGCGTGGCGGCCTTCCACGCGAACACGATGACGACAACACCAAGCAACACATAGGCAAGTCGCTCACACCACAACGAACACGTCGATGCAGCCCCGAGGGGCGCATCGACTTCTTCAGGAGATTCGGTCAGAGCAGGCACGAACCACAACCGTACCTATCGAATGACTTCAGCCTCAGAGATTGAGACGGCCGTAGCCCGATGGGGTCATCCACCAGCCATCGAGTTCGGTCACGTCGACCTGGGAACCGAAGGCGTGCACGAGTTGGTTGTTACCCATGTAGATGGCCACATGCGCAGATCCGCCGCCGCCCCAGAACACGAGGTCGCCAGGCTGAAGCTGCGAGGCCGAGATACGGGTGGTCATGGCGTATTGCGCACCGCTGTAATGCGGAAGGCTGACGCCCGCTTGACCGAATGCCCACTGTGTGAAGCCCGAGCAATCGAACACGTTGGGGCCAGACGCCGCCCACACATAGCGACTGCCGACTTTGCCCAGACCAGCGCGGATTGCAGCATTGGCCACCGAACCGTTGGCGGGAGGAATGTTGATCGAAACTTGGCTTGCTCCACGGGAGCTGGCACCGACATTGGCGTTTCGACGAGCAGCGGCGGCAGCGGCAGCAGCGGCAGCAATCGCTTGCTGCTCCTTACGGACGAGTTCAGCAACTTCGCCCTGCACCTTGGAATTCAGCGCCGCTTGTTCATTGCGCTGAGCCTGCGCCTGGCTGCGGGCGGCTTCGATTTCGTCGGAACTGGCCTTGGCTTCAGCCTCGGCCTGAGCAAGACGAGTCGCGTCGTCTTCGGCTTGCGTGCGAGCCGCGTTCAGCGCGTCGACGTAGTCCTGACGATTGCCCGACAACGAGGACATGTAGGTCTTGGAAATGACACCGGAGGATGCATCGTCGGTAAGCAGCGTGTCGGCAGCCGGGCCTTCGGTACCGCCCTTATAGGCCTTTACGGCATAGCCGCGAAGTTCGCCGGCACGCTTGTCCATCTCGGCTTTGGTGATGGTGGCCATGCGCCGGGCTTCGGCCACTGCGGCCTCAGCCTGGTGAAGCTTGAAGTTGGCGGCCTCGAAGCGGGCGTTGACTTCCATCATGGAAGCATCAAGTTCGCTCAGACGAGCAGCGATCTTGGCGGCTTCGGCTCGTTTGTCGGAAAGCTGATCGGCGCCCACGGGCTGCACGACAAGGCCTGCAACGACGGCAAGCCCAAGCATCACGGCCAGCGTGCGCAGTCGGACAACGGAGCGAAACGTTCGGCGGGGGGTCGTCATGAGATGACAAGTCAAACACGGTCCCGTTGCGAACCGCAACCTGTTCGTCATGAAACTGTCACATTTGGGAGAGCGATCCCAAGCGCCCCTTGGGGTCGCCCAGATGTGGCCATATGTCACGGACCGTCAGTGAACCCGCATCTCCATAAGAAAGGCCCCGACCGGAGCCGGGGCCTTTCTTATGGAGCGGACGACGAGATTCGAACTCGCGACCCTCACCTTGGCAAGGTGATGCTCTACCAGCTGAGCCACGTCCGCAGGAATGGACACCCTACCAATGGCGGGCGTTGAGGGAAAAACCGAGCGATTAGGACGCCGCCGAGAGCCGTTCCAGGGCCGCGCCGACCAGCGAAGCGCAATGGGGATCGAGATCGAGGGCCAGCGCCGCGGCCTGGCCGCGAGGCCCCATCTTGGGAACGGTGCGTACAAGCACGTCGATCATTTTCTCATCGCCAAGTTGTGAGGTGACGGGAATGAACTGGGTCTGCAGGAACACCAAACACAGTGAGTCCTCGTGTACCTGCACGGCCGGTGACCGACCATCGACATCGGCAAGCCCGCCTTTGCCAAGACCTTGCTTCGACACCAACGCCTGCACGCGTTCGATGGTGTCATCGCCGTCGGTGCCGTATCCAACGCCAGTGAGAATCTCCCCCACCAACGCGGCGTGACGTTTGCGCGCTTCGGTGCGCCACTTCAAATAGCCAGCGCGACCTTCGGGCTGTTCGGTTCGCGGGTAGGCCCACCGTCGAAGATGATGAGCGCGCGCTGCAAGTAGCTGCGCGTCGTCAGCTTCGGGATCAAGTGTCTTCACCCATTCGCACATCAACTCTGAATGCGCGAGTTCCTTCGGACGAGTGACTTCAACACCGTCAACGACATAGGTGACGGTAAATGGATCATCCGAGTTGGCTGCATCGATCGCAGCGATTGCTTCGTCGAAACGAGTGCTCACGACGTCGGCTGCTCAGCTCTTGGGACGAAGATCGATGGTAAGCGTGAGGAAGCCATCGTCAAGTGTTGCCTTCGCATCACCAATGATGGCGAAATCCTGAAAATCGTTTTGCGCCTGCTCAATAAAGCGGGCCCGCTCATCACCACCGATAGGCGGAAGATTGCGGTTCTTCACCGCAGCGGCGCGGTCACGGAAGCGTTCAAGCATTGCGTCGAGATCAAGTGCGTCGGCCATACGCCAACGCTAGATCAGAGAAGGCCGAGATCGTCGCGAGTCACGAACGGATCGGGACGCAACGCTTCGGCCAGCATCGGGCTCACTGGACCAACCGGACCGGTGGTGTCGGGAATGCCACCTGAACCGGCGTCATCGCCGCCCGTGCCACTGCCGCCAGCGGGGGCTTGGCCCGGGCGCGTTGCTTGCCAGTAGAAGTAGGTCAGCACCGACATCGCTACCGCAGCGAGAAGCAGGAGCGTCACGACGGCAGCGAGTTTGCGGCCGCTCGACCAAAACGGCGAACCCTTCGATGTGGGGTCACTCGACTTCGGCGCTGCCGCCGCTGCGATCGTGGTGGTGGTCGATGAGGTCGTTGAGGTGGTCGACGTGCTTGAGGTGGAACTCGTGGTTGTCGAGCGTTGCGTTGTTGTGGTGTTGCGCTGCGTGGTCGTTGTCTGCGGCGCCTGTGTGGTTGTGGGCGCAGGAGCTGCAGTAGTTGTCGGTGCAACCGTCGTCGTCGTAGGAGTTTCAGTGGTTGGAGTCGTCGGTGGCGGATCTTCCGCCCCTTCCGCCCCTGCCGTTCCAAGCCCAAACGCAAAGGTCCCAATCATCAACGCGAGCGCCGCTACAGCAAGGGCCGCAATCGAGGCTCGGCGGGGGGCGGACGGGCGAATCACGTCGCTCACCCTAGACCGGCGATGTCTTCTGGCTTGGTCGGTGATCCGACTCGGCGGCCGCTTACCGCTGATGTTGCGGGCAGGAATAGGTCGTTCGACCGCCGATGGTGCGGCGCAGCAGCACCGCGCCATCAGTCGGGCAGGTGCCGCCACGATGTCGCGAATCTTGAAGATCGCCCATATGTGATCCACCACGCCGACCCAACACTCGCAACGTCGAACGCATCGATTTCCGCAATGCCGCAACCTCGTCGATAGTGAGCGAACCCGCAGCGCGTGCCGGGTCGAGGCCCGCTCGCCACAACGTTTCGTCGGTAAGGAGATTGCCGAGCCCGGCGATGCGGGCCTGATCCATGAGCCGAGCTTTCAGTGGTGCATTGGAGTCGGCCAGGATCGCTCTGAGTTGTGCGAGCGAAACATCGCCCGCATCGGGGCCAAGTCGTTCTTCGTCGGGATCGAGTTCCACTCCCCCGAGACGACGCGGATCTCGTAATCGCAGTGCGCCGCCACCATCGAAGTGCACAACAAATCGTTCCCACGCGGGATCTTTGCGATGACTCGAATACTCAAGGCCATCGATCGCATCAACACCGTCAAGCTCCAACACGCCAGTCATCCCGAAGCGCAGCCCAAGCGTCGGTCCATCATCACTGGTGTCGAGCAGTAACAACTTTCCTCGACGACGATCAGTAACGAATGATCGTCCAACTAATGCTGCGACCACAGATGCTTGATCGGTACCGCCTTTGAGAAACCATGCATCGGGCGCGTCGACGGCAACGATCCGACGACCTAACGATGCAGCAGCAGCGCGCCGGTAGATCTCGATTTCGAGCATCTCCGGCATGACGACTACTTGATCTG
>WLOT01000030.1 GCA_009699125.1 Actinomycetota bacterium | reverse complement strand
TATGCCGATAAGGCATCTCGTGTTGGTCTGCGTGTGCAGGATCTTCTCGATCCGAAAATCTTCCGTGAGAAGCTCGACGTTGCGCTCAAAGAGAAGAACGCGATTTTCGCCAAAGTCTTCAATCAGCTGCCACTCGATGGAGACGAGATCGCTGCCGAATACCTCGATATTTGTGCACCGCGCCTTGCGCCGATGATCACCGATTCAGTGAATCTCATTCACGAATCTCTTGAAGCGGGCGAAAACGTTCTGCTCGAGGGTGCACAGGCCACGTTCCTCGATCTTGATCACGGCACCTACCCATTCGTGACCTCGTCGAATCCAGTAGCCGGTGGTGCGTGTACTGGCGCTGGAATTGGTCCTCGTTACATCGACCGCGTTGTAGGTATCGCCAAGGCGTACACGACTCGCGTTGGTTCAGGGCCGTTCCCCACTGAACTCACTGACGAAATCGGCGACGCGCTGATCGACATCGGTCATGAATACGGAACGAATACCGGCCGTCGGCGTCGCACGGGTTGGTGCGATGCGGTGATGTTGCGTCACTCGGTGCGTTTGAATTCGTTGTCGGAAATCGCGCTGACGAAACTTGATGTGTTCGACACGTTCGATTCGATCAAGGTGTGCATCGCCTATGAACTCAATGGCGAAACGTTCACGCATCTTCCGTATCATCAGTCGGTGCTGCACGAAGTCACGCCCGTCTATGCGGAGTTCCCCGGTTGGAAGTCCGATATTTCTTCTGTGACGACTCGTGAAGGACTGCCGAAGGAAGCCCTTGATTACGTGGCGTTCTTGCAGGATCAGATCGGTGTACCGATTGGGCTTGTTGGCGTTGGTCCGGGGCGCGATCAGTACCTGAACTTCAACGGCTGATGAAGGTTTGCGTCGTTGGTTCCGGTGGTCGCGAGCACGCGCTTGCCACGGTGCTGCGCCGCCATCACGAGGTTGTTGTCACCCCAGGTAATCCCGGCATCCCCGGTTCTGTCTCCACGCCCGCAACGGAAATTGATGCTGATCTCTATGTGATCGGCCCCGAAGCGCCGCTCGTTGCTGGACTCGCCGATGAACTTCGTGCTGCCGGCAAGCTGGTGTTCGGTCCAGGGGCCGACGGCGCGCGTCTCGAAGGCTCGAAAGCGTGGATGAAAGAGGTCCTTGTGGCGGCCGGTGTTCCCACCGCTCGTCACGGCTCGTTCACTGAAGCCGAACCGGCGTTCGCGTTTCTCGACACGCTCGACGGCTTGTACGTCGTAAAGACCGATGGTCTCGCTGCGGGCAAGGGCGTCATCGTCACAACATCACTTGAAGAAGCACGCGCTGCAGTTCTCGACTATCTGTCTGGCGATGCATTTGGCGATGCCGGACGCACGCTTGTGATTGAGGAAGGCCTCACTGGCCCTGAGGTTTCGGTACTCGCAATTTGCGACGGGACCAACGCGGTCGCGCTTGCGCCTGCGCAGGATTTCAAACGCGTTGGCGATGACGATGCCGGCCCAAACACTGGCGGCATGGGTGCGTACTCGCCGGTGCCTGTTGCCGATCAATCAGTGATCGATGCAGTCATGAACGATGGCGTGCTCCCCACGCTCGCCTATTTGCGTTCGATCGGAATCGATTACCGCGGTGTTCTGTATGCCGGCCTCATGCTCACGCCGAATGGTCCGAAAATGCTCGAATACAACGTGCGTTTCGGTGATCCTGAAACACAGGTTGTGCTTCCCCGACTCACCAGTGATCTCGGTGAGTTGCTTGCGTCGGCCGCTGCCGGTCAACTCGGCGCAGCGCCAACATTCGACGATGGCGCCGCTGTCACTGTTGTGTGTGCGGCCGAGGGCTACCCACGCGATCTGCGCACCGGCGATGTGATCGAAGGTCTTGACGACGCGCAAGCGGTCACTGGAGTCACCGTGTTCTGTGCCGGAGTTGGCGCCAACGCCAATGGCGAACTCATCACCGCTGGTGGTCGAGTGCTTACCGTCACTGGCCAGGGTGCCACTTTGGCCGAAGCCCGTCAGACTGCTTACGACGCGGTCGGCAAGATTTCTTGGCCCGGTCTGCACCATCGCAACGACATCGCCTCGGACGCTGCGGTCGATGGGCTTGAAGATCGCGATCGCCGCGCGAATCCCTGATCTCTAAATCGCGCCGGGGTCACCTCGGCGTGGTCGTATCCTAAAGAGGTGCCCGTTTTGGGCGTTTGAGGAGACCGAATGGCGTCCACGTCTGTGCCCAATGTTCTTGCTGCTCGGTATGCGAGCGCTGAGATGGTCCGACTGTGGTCGCCCGAACAGAAAATCGTTCTTGAACGCGAGCTCTGGCTTGCCGTTCTTGAAGCTCAGCGTGACCTCGGTGTTGCTGTACCCAACGATGCGATCGATGCCTATCGCCGCGTGATCGATCAGGTTGATCTCGATTCCATCGATGCGCGTGAACGCGTTACCCGTCACGATGTGAAGGCCCGCATCGACGAGTTCTGTGCACTGGCCGGTCACGAACAAATACACAAGGGCATGACCTCTCGTGATCTCACCGAGAATGTCGAGCAACTGCAGTTGCGTCGTTCGTTGCTTGTGATTCGTGGCCGCATGCTCGCGGCTCTTGCCCGTTTGGCCGAACGCGCTGCTGAATCAGCAACCGTCGTCATGACTGGCCGTTCGCACAACGTTCCAGCGCAAGCGACCACGCTCGGTAAGCGATTCGCCAACGCTGGTGAAGAGTTGCTGCAGGCGCTGTACCGAGTTGACGATCTTCTTGCGCGCTATCCGATGCGTGGCATCAAGGGCCCGGTCGGTACGCAACAAGACATGCTTGATCTGTTCGATGGCGATGGTGAACGTCTGGAACAGCTTGAGTCGCGCGTCGCCGCGCATCTCGGTTTTGATGCCTGGCTCACCAACGTTGGTCAGGTGTACCCACGATCGCTCGACCTCGACGTGGTCTCTGCGCTCGTTCAGGCAGCTGCTGGTCCTGCCGATCTTGCTCTCACGATTCGGCTTATGGCTGGGCAAGAACTTGCCACCGAAGGTTTCCGCCCTGGCCAGGTTGGCTCTTCGGCAATGCCGCACAAGATGAATAGCCGCAGCTGCGAACGCATCGGCGGGTTGCTTGCCATTCTTCGCGGCCACCTCACGATGATTGCCTCGCTTGCTGGCGATCAATGGAATGAAGGCGATGTCAGTTGTTCGGTAGTGCGCCGCGTTGCTCTGCCCGACGCGTTTCTTGCCATCGATGGTTTGTTCGAAACGTTCCTCACGGTTCTTGCCGACTTCGGTTCGTACCCCGCCGTCATTGAACGCGAACTTGATCGTTATCTGCCGTTCCTTGCAACAACCAAGGTGCTGGTCGCTGCAGTGCGAAACGGCGTTGGTCGTGAACAAGCGCACGAAGCCATCAAGGAACATGCGGTTGCGGCGGCGCTGCGACTTCGCGAAGACGGCGCCGAAGGCAACGATCTCATCGAACGACTCGCTGCCGATCCGCGGCTTGGTCTTGCACCCGACGAACTCGCCGGCGTACTCGCACACCCAATCGACTTTGTTGGTCGCGCACCTGAACAAGTTGCGTCATTTGTTGCAACTGTTTCGGAGCTCGTGGCGGCTGACCCTGCTGCTGCTGGGTATCGTCCGGGTGACATCCTCTGAACTGAGGATCGGCCGCGGGCCATTTCAGGAGAACCGCTATGACCGACGCACTCCCACACATCTACTCAGGAAAAGTTCGCGACATTTACGACGCGGGCGACGACCGATTGCTAATGGTCACCTCCGATCGGCTGAGCGCGTTCGACGTCGTCATGGCCGAATCGATACCCGAAAAGGGCCGAGTGCTCACCGCTATGAGCGCGTTCTGGTTCGAGAAGTTCCAAGGCGTTGCTGGTAGCCACCTCATCTCAACCTCGCTCGATGACTGCCCACCTGCGGCTCAGCGCGACGACTGGCAGGGCCGCATCATGTTGTGCCGCAAGGCCGAGATGCTGCCGATCGAATGCATTGTTCGTGGGTATCTCACCGGTTCGGCCTGGAAGGAATACAAGGCCGACGGCACGATGCACGGTCAGCGACTCCCCGCCGGCCTGCTCGAATCGGCGCAACTGCCCGAGCCAGTTTTCACCCCCTCCACCAAGGCTGCCGAAGGCCACGACGAGAACATCTCGTTCGAGGCCGCGGTCGATCTAATGGGTGTCGACCTCGCTGGGCGGGCTCGTTCGGTGGCACTCGAGCTCTACACAAAGGGTGCCGAATGGGCCGCGGCCCGAGGCATTCTCATTGCCGACACCAAGTTCGAACTGGGTCTGATTGATGGCGAACTTGTGGTGTGTGACGAGGTTCTGACCCCCGATTCCTCGCGATTCTGGCCGGCGGAAAGCTGGAAGCCGGGCAGCACGCCGCCTTCGTTCGATAAGCAACCTGTGCGCGATTACCTCGACGGGCTCGATTGGAACAAGCAGCCACCCGCGCCACCGCTGCCGGCCGAGGTCGTGGACACCACGAGCTCGCGGTACATCGATGCCTACGAGCGCATCACCGGTCGTTCATTCGCCGAATGGCGCGGGTGACGATCGACCGGATGCAGTTCTGCGTCGCATGCGCGCGTCGATGTGCGAACATGGGCGCATGATCTTCTCGGTGCACGTCGAAGTCCGTCTTCGACCTGGGATCGCTGATCCCCAAGGTTCCACCATCGAACGAGCCATGCCTACGCTGGGTTTTGCAGGTGTGAGCGGCGTGCGTGTCGGCAAGAGCATTCGTTTTGAGATCGATGCTGCTGATGAAGCGTCAGCTCGCGCTGAAGCGGAAGATCTCTGTCGTCGGTTCCTCACCAATCCCGTCATTGAAGACGCGATTGTTGAACTCGAACCAGCTGGCGTCGCATCGTGAGTTCACGCGTCGGGGTCGTCGTCTTCCCCGGTTCGAACTGCGAGCAGGACATGCTCGAGGCCATGCGCCTCGTTGGCGGCGAGCCTGAACTTCTGTGGCACGGCGATGCAACGGTGAACGGTGTCGACGCCGTCATCGTTCCCGGTGGATTCGCGCACGGCGATTACTTGCGCCCCGGTGCCATTGCGCGTTTCTCGCCAGTGATGTCTGCGGTTGCCGAGTTCGCTGCCTCGGGTGGCCCAGTCGTCGGTATTTGTAACGGTTTTCAGGTGCTTACCGAAGCAGGGCTTCTTCCCGGCGCACTGCAAAAAAACGCCGGTCTGAAGTTTGTTTGCGCACCTGCACAGTTGCGGGTTGAGACCACGAACTCGGTGCTCACTCGCGCTGCGGACAAAGGCGCCGTACTGAGTATTCCGATCAATCATTTCGAAGGTAATTACACCTGCGATGCAGAAACGCTTGCGCAACTTCGCGATGAAGAGCGCATCGTGTTGCGTTACGTCGTGAACCCCAATGGTTCGGTCGACGACATCGCTGGCGTGTGCAACGAAGGTCGCAACGTGGTTGGGCTAATGCCACACCCGGAACGCTCGACCAGCGAACTCCTTGGAAGCACTGACGGATTGCCGTTGCTTCGTTCGTTGTTGTCTGTCTGATCGGCAGCGTCTGAAGGAACTGCGTCAGTTCAAGATTCCGGCGCGCCGTAAGACCTCGCGCGGAACACCCAGTTCGAGCCAAGCCTCAGGACTGAGTTCCTTGGAATCGTTGTAGTCCTTGGCCACGCCGATGAACTCGTTTTCAAGGGCGACCATGTCGATGGGCGATTCGAGTTCCTCGAGATCCTTCTGTTTCTTGATCTTCGACTGCACCAAATCGAGCTTGCGGAGCGGGTCCTTCTCGGTTGCGAGATCGGCATCGATCTTCTCGATGCTCTTGCGCAAGCCCTCAGGTGTGATTGGTCGACCTCGTCTGGGCTTCGCCGATTCGATTGCCTGCAAGTAGCGGCGCACGATCTGTCCGCGCTCGCGACCCTCTTTGAGCGCGAGTTTGTGGCTCGGCGTCATCGTGCCGGGAGGAAGACCGATACGCGGCTTCTCCTCAGAAAGTTCAGAGGTCTGGTCGCTCATAAGCGTTGAGTCCATCACACCACCGCGAAACGGACAACGGTCACGTCGAAACCCGGCGAATTGTGGTGTTCCGGCGCACTAGCCTGCACGTAATGGATGACGCGATTCACCGTGCCCTCGGCCTGACTGACTCCGAATACGAAGACATCCGCAAGATCCTCAACCGCGACCCCAACCACCTTGAGTTGGCGATGTTCGCGGTGATGTGGTCCGAGCACTGCTCGTACAAGTCATCTCGTGTGCATCTCAAGCGTCTCCCCACCGAAGCGCCTTGGGTGCTTGTTGGTCCTGGCGAAAACGCCGGCGTTGTCGATGTTGGCGATGGCATTGCTGCCGCGATCCGCATTGAATCGCATAATCACCCTTCCGCAATTGAGCCCTACCAAGGTGCAGCCACAGGCGTCGGTGGCATTCTGCGCGACATCTTCACGATGGGCGCACGTCCGATTGCACTGATGGATCCGCTTCGCTTTGGTCCGCTCGACGACCCCCGCAGTCGCTGGATTGCTGAAGGTGTCATCAGTGGCGTTTCGGGTTACGGCAACTCGGTGGGTGTTCCCACTATTGGTGGCGAAACGGTTTTCGACCCTACCTATATGGGTAATCCGCTTGTGAACGTGCTGTGCCTCGGGGTTCTGCCCACCGAGCGACTCGTGCTCGGACAGGCCACCGGCGTCGGCAATCTCGCAGTGCTGCTTGGTTCGAGCACTGGCCGCGACGGCATTGGCGGCGTGAGCGTTCTCGCTTCTGCCGGTTTCTCCGACGAAGAAACCGACGCCGAAAAGCGTCCGTCCGTGCAGGTCGGCGATCCCTATGAAGAAAAGCGTTTGATCGAAGCGTGTCTCGAACTTCTCGATGCTGGTCTTGTCGTCGGCATTCAAGATCTCGGTGGCGCAGGCCTTGCGTGTGCCACCAGCGAAACCGCCAGCCGCGGCGGCATGGGCATGGATGTTGATGTCAACGCCATTCCTCGCCGCGAAGCCGGCATGGAGCCGTTCGAGGTCATGACCTCGGAAAGCCAAGAACGCATGCTCGCAATTGTCGAGCCCGCTGATCTCGATCAGGTGCTTGCAATTTGTGCGCGCTGGGAAGTTCGTTCCTCTGTTATCGGCATCGTCACCGATGGCCCCGCTACCGGACATCCCGAGGGCGGTCGCCTCCGCATTCGCGACGGTTTCGATGGCGAAGTCCTGTGCGATATCCCCGCCGCATCACTGCATGAAGATGCGCCGCTCTATAACCGTCCGATTGCTGCGCCGGCAATCTTTGATGCGGCAACGCGCACGATGGGTACCGAACCTGCGCCGGCGTCGGTCGACACTGCAGCGGAATTACTCGAACTCCTTGCCGATGCGCGCTGGGTGTTTTCGCAGTACGACCATCAGTTGTTCCTCAACACCGTTGAAGGTCCCGGTGGCGACGCAGCAGTGCTTCGTTTGAAGCATCCGACCTCTGGTGTCGACACCGGTCGCGGCATTGCGCTCACCACCGACGGCAACCATCGCTGGTGTGCAGTCGATCCCCGTCAGGGCACGGCACTCACAGTTGCCGAATCGCTGTTGAATCTCGCGTGTGTTGGGGCTCGCCCACTTGCGGTCGTGAATTGCTTGAACTTTGGTAACCCTGAACACCCCGAAGTGATGTGGCAGTTGTCCGAAGCAATCGACGGAATGTCCGAGGCCTGCGTGGCCTTCGATACGCCAGTCATTGGCGGAAACGTCAGTCTTTATAACGAATCTCAGGGCACCGATATCGACCCAACTCCGGTTGTGGGCATGCTCGGCGTTATCGATTCGCTCGATCGCCGCCCGCCAGGCGTTGGTTTGGTTGAACAGGGTCGCCTGATGCTGATCGGTGTGACGCAACCTGAAGTTTCTGGTTCTCGTTGGGCACGCGCCCGTGGTCATCGCGGCGGAACCCTTCCCGCCCTTGATCCCGCACATCACCTCAAAGTTGCCGACGTTGTTCGTCAACTCGTGATCGGCGATGTCGTTGCGGGTATCCACGATGTTTCTGGTGGTGGCCTCGGTGTCGCTCTTGCGGAAATGGCTGCGAAGTCGGGCATCGGTGTTTCGGCTGCCCGGGTTGCGAACGCTGCTGAACTTTTCGCCGAGGGTCCGTCACGTGTTGTGGTCTGCGTCGATCCTGAATCAATGGGACTGGTTGAAAACATCTGCGAACAAGCTGGTGTTCCTGTTTCGCGCATCGGGGTTGCCGGCGGCGATCGCTTCAGCGTGAAGGGTCTCGTCGACCTTCCGCTTTCCGATGTTGTCGACGCCTGGACCAATCACATTCCCTCAGCACTTGGTGCGGGCACGGCTCAGGACTGAATCATGGAAACCGATTGCGTGAACCCTGATGACGACACACCGAAGGAAGCGTGTGGTGTCTTCGGTGTGTACGCGCCGGGTCAAGCGGTTTCGCATCTCACGTATCTGGGTTTGTACGCGTTGCAACATCGCGGGCAGGAAGCTGCCGGCATGGCCGTCAGCGACGGTTCCACTGTCACCGTCGTTAAAGAAACTGGTTTGGTTTCGAATGCTTTCGATGATCGAACGCTTGCTGCGCTCACCGGTCATCTTGCAATCGGGCACACTCGCTATTCCACGACTGGTTCAAGCGTGTGGCACAACGCGCAGCCGGTGTATCGCGATGTCGGTGCGCACACCGTTGCAATTGCGCATAACGGCAACCTTGTAAACACCGCAGAACTCGCTGAAGAACTGGGCATGCTTCCGGGCACCGTGAGTTCAGACAGCGATGTCATGGCCGAACTTCTCGCGTCGGAACTTGCGAAGAACCCCGATGAAAGTTCCGATCACCGCGCGCTCGAACGGGCGATGCAGGCGATCCTTCCTCGGCTTAAGGGGGCGTTCTCGGTTGTGGCCATGGACGAAGGCCATGTCATCGGCGTTCGCGACCCCAACGGTTTCCGTCCGCTTTGTCTCGGCAAACTCGATAACGGTTGGGTGCTTGCATCGGAAAGCCCCGCACTCGATGTCGTTGGTGCGCACTTGGTTCGCGAACTTGAACCGGGCGAAATGATTGTCATCGACGCCACGGGCTATCGCGCGGTGCGCGTGTTCGAGCCTGCGGTTGTCGATCCGAAACTCTGTCTTTTCGAGTTCGTCTACTTCGCTCGACCCGACACACGTCTTTATGGTCAAAGCGTGCATCAGGCCCGAGTCCGTATGGGCGAACAACTCGCGGAACAAGCTCCTGTCGATGCCGATCTCGTGATGGGTGTTCCCGAATCGGGCATTCCCGCCGCCGAGGGCTACGCACGCAAGTCAGGGATTCCCTTCGGCCAAGGCCTCGTGAAGAACCGTTACATCGGGCGCACATTCATCGCGCCGAATCAGGAAATGCGCGCCCTTGGGGTGCGCATGAAACTGAATCCACTGCGCGACAACATCGCTGGTCGACGACTCGTCGTGGTCGATGATTCCATCGTTCGCGGAACCACAACTCGCGCCATGGTCTCGATGCTGCGCGAAGCCGGCGCTGCTGAAATTCATATGCGCGTGTCGTCACCTCCCTATAAGTGGCCGTGTTTTTACGGCATGGATACCGGCACTCGCGGAGAACTTCTCGCCGCAAATATGAGCGTCGACGAAATCCGCGAATACCTCAATGTCGATTCGCTTTCCTACCTCACGCTCGATCGATTGGTATCGGCCACGGGTGCAGTTGGCGCAGGGTTCTGCGACGCGTGCTTGACCGGTAACTATCCCGTCGAGATTCCCGCCGAACTCGGTAAGCACATTCTCGAACTTCCATCGGAAGCATCAACGAACACGACGGGCCTTGCCGACACGCCCGACGTAGCGCCCACGCTTTCGGCACAAGACGCACTTACCTTCACTTCATCGGAAGAGATCGATGGCTGACGACGCAACCCAGGGCGAGACCTATGCCGGTGCTGGTGTCAGCATCGACGCCGGCGAAGAAGCAGTCGACCGCATCAAGTCACACGTGCGCTCAACTTTCCGACCCGAGGTCATTGGTGACATCGGTGGCTTCGGTGGGCTCTTCGCCCTTGACCTCGCTCGTTACAAGAAGCCCGTACTTGTTTCGTCAACCGATGGTGTTGGAACAAAGGCGCTTGTCGCCCAAGCTACGGGTCGGTTCACCACAATCGGTGTCGATCTTGTTGCCATGTGTGTCGACGACCTTGTGTGTCAGGGCGCCGAACCACTGTTCTTTCTTGATTACATCGCTGTAGGACGGCTCGATCCCGATCACATCGACCAACTCGTTGAAGGTGTTGCCGACGGCTGTCGCCAAGCTGGTTGCGCGTTGGTCGGTGGCGAAATGGCCGAACATCCGGGCGCGATGGAAGCAGGCGAATTCGATCTCGTTGGCTTTGCCGTGGGCATTGCTGATCGAGACGCGCTGATTACCGGCGAAACAATCAGGCCTGGCGATGTCCTCATCGGACTTCCTTCGCAGAACCTTCGCTCCAACGGGTTCTCGCTTGCTCGCCGAGTTCTTCTCGAACGTGCGCAGCTTCCGCTCGATGGTCCGGCCTACAAAGGCGCGCACCACACGCTTGCCGACGAATTGCTTGCACCGTCGGTGATCTTTTCGCCGGCAATCGCTGCGTTGCAGAAGGCAGTCGATGTTCGTGGCGTTGCCCACATCACCGGTGGCGGTCTTCCCGGCAACCTCAATCGTGTCCTCCCGCACGGAACAACTGCCGAGGTCACGTGGGGCACCTGGGACGTTCCGCCGATCTTCAACGAAATCCAGCGTTTGGGTTCGGTGGCCGACGATGAAATGGCGCGCGTGTTCAACATGGGCGTCGGCATGGTCGTCGTGGTGCCTGAATCAGATTCCTTCAAGGCTCTCGACGTTGCTCGCACTGCTGGGCATCGGGCCACCGTGATCGGTCGCATCGTCGAAGGCGATGGCACCGTCCGCATCGTCTGACTCTTTCGAAACCGCTCCCTTCAGAGGCTGCGGAACGGTAGGTTCCTGACCATGAGTGACGCGACGAAACAGCAACTGATCGATCACCTTCTTCGCTATTCAGTTCGAACCGGTGACTTCACGCTGAAGTCGGGCAAGAAGAGCTCATGGTTTATTGATTCGAAGCAGACCGCGAGCCGCCCTGACGGGTTGCTGCTCATGGCCGACCTCGCGCTCGACCTCATTCCCGACGATGTCACTGCGATCGGTGGCCTCACGGTCGGAGCCGATCCGGTGGCCTACGGCATTGCCGCGGTAGCTGCGACTCGTGGCCGCGCGCTGAAGTCCTTCACCATTCGCAAAGAGGCCAAGGACCACGGCGTTGCCGGTCGGCTTGCTGGCCCTCTTGAACCGGGCGACAAGGTCGTCATCACCGACGACACCGTCACCCGCGGCACCTCTCCTATGGAAGCGGTGCATGTCGCCCGTGAACTCGGGGCCGAACCGGTCATGGTGATGGTCGTGGTCGATCGCGGCGGCACCTGCCAGGCCATGGCCGAAGCCGAAGGCCTGCAGTTTCGTGCGCTGGTCACCGCTCCTGAACTCGGCTTCCCCTACGAAGGCGCCTGACCGCTCAATTCCGGTCGCTTTGGGGGCTCCGGCTCCCGACTTGGGGACGGCATAGGCCTGACGGGTAGCGTCTCCGCCCTATGGCCGACTCAACTACCGCCGCTTTCAGCATCCGTCTTCGCGTCCGTCTGGGGAATGAACCCGGTGCACTGGGCCATCTCGCTACCGCTATTGGTTCGGTAGGCGGAAACATTTGGTCGCTTCAAGGATTTGAAGCCAAGAAGGAATCGCTTGACGAGGAGCTCGTCGTCAATTGCTCAAGCGAAGCGCACCAGCAGCAAGTGCTCGATGCCGTGAAGGCGCTTCCTGACATCGAACTTTTGGAATGGGAAGACCGCACGTTCGCGCTGCACGCTGGCGGCAAGGTGCATGTCATTAGTCAGATTCCTGTCAACGATCGCGACGATCTTTCAATGGCCTACACGCCGGGCGTTGCGCGAGTGTGTACCGCGATCGAAAAGGATCCGTTGCTTTCGCACGATCTCACGATTCGTAAGAACACTGTCGCAATCGTTAGCGACGGCACCGCAGTGCTTGGTCTCGGCGACATTGGTCCGCTTGGCGCAATGCCGGTCATGGAAGGCAAAGCGCTTCTGTTCAAGGAGTTCGCAGGCGTCGATGGTTTCCCGATCTGCCTCGACACCAAGGATCCGGAAGAAATCATTCGTACCGTTGTGAACATTGCCCCGTCATTCGGTGGCATCAATCTCGAAGATATCGCTGCGCCGGTGTGTTTCGAGGTCGAAGATCGCCTCAAGGAACTTCTTGACATCCCCGTGTTCCACGACGATCAGCACGGCACCGCGGTCGTCACGCTTGCTGCACTTATGAACGCACTCAAGATCGTTAATAAGAAGATGGAAGACCTCACCATCGTCATCGCTGGCGTTGGAGCGGCTGGTGTGGCCATCTCGAAGATCCTCATGAACGCTGGCGTTCGCAACATCATTGGTGTGGATCGCGAAGGTGCGGTCTACAACGGTCGTGGCAACCTCAACGTTGCGAAGCAGTGGTTCGCCGAGAACACGAACCCCGAAGGCCGTCAGGGCTCACTGGCCGACATCATGCCGGGCTCCGATGTCTTCATCGGCGTGAGTGGACCGAACCTTATTAACCGTCAAGACGTGCTCACCATGGCGAAGGATCCGATCGTGTTCGCCATGGCGAACCCCGATCCCGAGATTCGTCCCGAAGAAGCTGAAGGTTGTGTTGCCGTTATGGCAACGGGCCGAAGCGATTTCCCGAATCAGATCAACAATGTTCTTGCGTTCCCAGGCATTTTCCGCGGCGCCCTCGACGCCGGCGCAACGCAGATCACCGAGAACATGAAGGTTGCTGCTGCGTACGCGATTGCAAACGCGGTCAGCCCCGAAGACCTCGCTCCTGATCACGTCATTCCGTCGGTGTTCGACAAGCGCATTGCGCCTCTCGTTGCTGCTGCCGCTGCTGAAGCTGCAGTGCGCGACGGCGTCATCCGAAAGCGCTGAACAACGTGTCGCGGTTCGACGCGATCACATTCGACTTCTGGGACACGCTCGTTCGAGCCGACGTCGCCGCGACCCGCGTGCAGCGCCGTCTTGCGATCGCAGAGGTCCTCGAATCACACGGACTCCCAGCGGAGCACGACGAGATTGATGCCTCGTTCGACGAAGCGTGGAAGCGTTTCGATGCGTCATGGGGACTTGGCGAACAGTTCACTGGTCATCATGCCGCCGAAACCGTGCTCGAAGTTCTCGGTCACACTGACGACGAGCAGGTTTGCATTCGCGTTATCGACGCGTACTTGTCGGCTCCGCGCACGATGGAACTCGATCTCACAGAGAACTTGGAATCAACGTTGCGAGTGCTGAAGGGCGCCGGACTTCGCGTGGGGATCGTGTGCGATGTTGGTCTCACGCCGTCGCCTGTTCTGCGTGACTATCTCGAAGGCCACGGCATCTTGCAACTGTTTGATCACTGGTCGTTCTCTGATGAAGTCGGCGTGTACAAACCAGACGCCGCGATCTTCGAACACGCTCTCGCGGGCTTAGGCGGGATTGACCCAACTCGTGCAGCGCATATCGGCGATCTTCGTCGCACCGATATTGCTGGTGCCAAGGGAATGGGAATGTTGGCGTTGCGCTACCGAGGTGTGACCGACGACGATCCCGATCACGGACCGGAAGGTGATGTCGTCATCGACGACCACGCTGAGGTTCCCGCCGTTCTCGGCGTCTAAACCACAATCGCCGTTCGTTTCGCAGGACGGGCATTGGTTGGCTGTGCCACAGTTGCATCCCACACCGCTTCTAGGGGGAACTCACGTGGCACTTGATCCGCAAGCAAAGATCATTCTCGATCTCATGGCCGATTCTGGCTTTACGTTCGAAGGCGCGACTCCAGAGGAACTGCGCGAACGCATGGGAATGACCGCCATGCCAAGCCCGATTGAATTGGCGAGCATCACCGACCGCACCATTCCTGGTCCTGCTGGTGACATTCCAGTTCGCATCTATCGCCCGAGTAACGACGCTGGCCTTCCCGTGACTGTGTTCTTCCACGGCGGCGGTTGGGTCATTGGCGATCTTGAATCGCACGATCATTGCTGTCGCACGATTGCGTCAAAGGCCGATTGTGTCGTCGTTGCGGTCGACTATCGCCTCGCTCCCGAGGCCAAGTTCCCCGCAGCGATCGACGATGCGTGGGCAGCAACCGAATGGGTCGCAACCCATGGCGATGAACTCAACGTCGACACCTCACGTCTTGCCGTGGCTGGCGACAGTGCGGGTGGCAACCTCGCCGCCGTTGTCGCCAACATCTCTCGCGATCACGAGCATGTCGAAGTCATTCAGCAAGCGCTCTTGTATCCGGTGACCGATGGAACCTGTGATCGTCCGTCGATGGCAGAAAATGCTGAGGGCTACATGCTCACTCGTAATGCCATGGATTGGTTCCACGACCACTACACCGTCACCGTCGAGGATCTCAGCGACCCGCGTTACTCGCCGATCCTCTCCGACCTCACTGGCGCACCGCCTGCGGTTGTCGTCACCGCCGGATTCGATCCGCTGCGCGATCAGGGCAACGCCTATGCCGTAAAACTTGCCGAAGCAGGCGTCGATGTCGATCACGTCGAATACGAAGGCATGTTCCACGGTTTCTTCTCTATGGACGCGGCAATCGACGTTGCTTCCGAAGCGCAGGATCAGGTGGCGTCAGCGTTGAAGGACGCCTTCGCTCGGTGATTCGAGTTGTACGCGCCTCATTCGTTGCACTCGCATTGGGGACTGTTTTGTTGGGTTGTTCGCGTGGGTCTTCCTCGCAAACAGCGCCATCAACTTCGTCAGGTATCTCAACGACCACCGCAACTGCCTTGAGCACCGTGTATGAGCCGTACGCCAACGCCCGCGCTGCAGTCGACCCTCAGGGAACGGTGACCGAAGCGACCATCACGACACCCGATGGTCGCGTTCGTCGCTACCGCACCTACGTTCCTGCTTCTCTGGTTGTCGGCACAAAAGTTCCGTTACTTGTTGCACTTCAT
>WLOT01000003.1 GCA_009699125.1 Actinomycetota bacterium | reverse complement strand
CCAGGCCATCGCGGCCGGTGTAGAGCACCGGAAAGGCGCCTTCGAGTCGGCGAGCGACGTAGTTGGCATTGAGGATTGCGATGTGTGTTGCGCGTTCGAGTCCTTCTGGACCCATCATCGAGATGTACGACCATGGAATCGTCAAGATGTTTGCTGAGCCATAGGGGGCAGATGAAACAGGGCCGACATGCGGGCCAGTGACAGAACTCTCTCTGTTCGGTCCTGCCGATGGCACCACAGGATGGCCAGGCAGATAGGGAGCCAAGTGAGCACGAACTGCAACAGGACCAACTCCTGGTCCACCTCCGCCGTGCGGGATGCAGAACGTTTTATGAAGGTTGAGGTGACTGACATCGGCCCCGAAATGTCCGGGTCGCGCAACGCCGACAAGCGCGTTGAGATTTGCGCCGTCGAGGTAGACCTGACCACCTGCGTCGTGCACCGCAGCACAAATGTCCCCGATGGCTTCTTCGAAGACCCCGTGGGTTGAGGGATAGGTGATCATGAGCGCTGCGAGATTCTCCGAGTTTTCGGCGATCTTTGACTTGAGATCTTCAACGTCGACATTGCCGTTGTCGTCACAAGCGATGACGATGACTCGCATTCCGACCATCGACGCACTGGCAGCATTTGTTCCGTGTGCTGACGCCGGGATCAAACAAACGGTGCGGTTCGTGTCTCCGTTGCCGAGATGCCACGCGCGAATCGCGAGGAGGCCAGCAAATTCGCCTTGCGAGCCAGCATTGGGTTGAAGTGAAACTGCGTCGTAGCCAGTGATGTCGCAGAGCCAACGCTCGAGATCAGAAATGATCGTGCGGTAGCCGGCTGCATCTGCTGGATCGACATAGGGATGAAGCCCCGCAAATTGGCTCCAAGTGACTGGTTCCATCTCGGCAGCAGAATTGAGCTTCATCGTGCACGACCCCAGCGGGATCATTGCTCGGTCGAGAGCGAGATCGACATCGGCAAGCTTCCGCAAGTAACGCACCATCTCGGTCTCGCTGTGGTGGGTCGTGAAATTCGGATGATCGAGATAACTCGTGGTGCGTTGACTCGTAACCGGGATCGACTCATACGCGGCCGCATCGAGTTTGGCAACCGATACGTCGTTTGCCCCCGCGCAGGCCAGAAGCGTAGCGACAGTCACTGGAGTTGTGGTCTCGTCGAACGAAATCGCAACGGTGTCTGCGTCGACACGTCGCAGTTCGAGGCCTGCTGACCGCGCTGTTGCAACGAGAGCATCTGTTCCTGACGGAATCGAAAGTGTGAGCGTGTCGAAGAAGGTCTCATTGACAACGGCGATTCCGAGAGCACGGAATCCCTCGGCGGCCGCTGCGGTCAGTCTGTTGATGCGTGTTGCGATTCGGCGAAGACCCTGTGGCCCGTGCCATGCCGCATAGAGAGCAGCCATGACTGCTAGCAGAACTTGAGCTGTACAGATATTCGATGTCGCCTTTTCGCGACGAATGTGTTGCTCTCGGGTTTGTAGCGCCAATCGGTACGCAGGACGACCAGCAGTATCAATCGAAACGCCGACGAGGCGACCAGGAAGAACGCGCCGGTGTTCGTCGCGTGTGGCGAGGAAGCCCGCGCTAGGTCCACCAAACCCAAGAGGTATCCCGAATCGCTGCGACGAGCCGACTACGACGTCGGCACCGAGCTCACCTGGGGGAGTGATGAGACAGCAAGCAAGGAGATCGGTGGTGACAGCCACAAGTGCTCCGGCGATATGAGCGGCATCAATTGCGGGAGCGAGATCGCGAATCGCACCCGAAGAACCCGGATGCGAGAGCAGCACACCAAAGACATCGTCAGCGATGGGGTTATCGATATCGGCCAACTCGATCGTGAAACCGAGTGGTTCAGCACGTGTTTGTAGTACGGCGATTGTCTGGGGATGCGTGTCGCGGTCGACGACAAATCGATCGCCACGTTTTCCATTCGATCGATACAAAAGCGTCATCGCTTCAGCCGCAGCAGTCGACTCGTCGAGCATCGATGCATTCGCGATGTCCATACCCGTGAGATCGCAGACCATCGTCTGGTACATGAGAAGAGCTTCGAGACGGCCCTGAGAAATCTCTGGTTGATACGGGGTGTAGGCCGTGTACCAGGCGGGATTTTCGAGAACGTTACGTCGCAGAACTGGGGGAGTAACGCAGTCGTACCAACCGCATCCGATGAGTGATGTACGGACAATGTTGCGGTCGGCTATCGAACGCAACCGCTGAAGCATGGTTGCTTCGTCAATCGCTGCAGGAACGGCGAGGGGAGTGGCGGAGCGAATCGACGGCGGCACGACTGCATCGATAAGCGTTTCAAGACTTGGCTGACCGACAACCGCGAGCATGTGCTCGATATCGGAGTCGGAAGGACCGATATGGCGGCCGACGAATTGATCGGCAGCAATAAGTTCTTCGAGTGATGGGCGGGGATCAGTCATGGTGGCCTCGATGGTCGCGACGCGAAAGCGCCTTGGTCGGGACCCCGCTCTGTTGTGGTACCTGAGAGTTTCGTGTCCGACGAATTGTTGTGCCGAAAGTGGCACGTCATTCGTTGTCGACTTTCCCCGTCGGTGAGTCACCCACTTATGTGGCGACTGCTCTCCAGAGTTGCCTACGCAAGCGGTACATGTGCCTGAGAGTTTCCCGGGGGGTTGCTCCTTCGGCGCCAGTCAATGTCCGTTCGATCGTGGTGATCGTTAGGAGAGTGGCTGGACTCTCCCGCAAGCGGTGATCAGCGTCAGTTGTGGTTCTGAACCTAGTCGAAGAGGTCTGGTTGTTCGCGCACGATGGTCGAGTACAACGGTTGGAAGGAGAACCATCCTGCGAAGTTGTGACCGACCTGATCGTGGGTCATGGAGGCACATTCGGCGTCGATGGAAATCGGTGACCCGGCGGCCATGGCAAGAAGCTGGGCTTGGCAGCTGCGCTCCATGGTGATGTACCACCAGGCAGCTTCATCAACGGAATGGCCGACAGTAAGCAACCCGTGATTGCGAAGGATCGCTGCTTTCTTCATTTCAAGGCCTGCTGCGATGCGCCTGCCTTCACTTGAATCGAGAACGACGCCGGTGTAGTCGTCGAACAGAACGTGGTCATCGTAAAACGCACATGCGTCCTGAGTGATCGGATCAAGCAGTCGTCCGAGGGATGAGAACGCTTTGCCATAGATCGAATGCGTATGGGCGGCAGCGATGACGTCGGGCCGCGCCGCATGCACCTCGGAATGAATCGCAAACGCGGCCTGATTGATCGCATACTCGCCGTGGAGAATGTCGCCCTCGTGGTTGACGAGAATGAGATCGGACACGCTGATCAAACGAAAATCCATACCGATTGGATTGAGCCAGAAGCAATCGGGATGCTCAGGGTCGCGCACGGTGATGTGCCCGGCGACTCCTTCGCCGAATCCGAACTTCCCGAAAAGTCGAAACGCTGCAGCGAGTCGCTCCTTGCGGTGCTGACGTTCGTCCTCGAAGTTGTCGAACACGGGAATGTCGTAGGGGATTGGTTTGCTCGCCCCTCGAACGACGCCGAAATTGTCAGGATCGAGACTTGCGGTCATCGCAGCACTCCATTCAGTTGGGGGAGTCACCCCGTTGCCATGCGGTGATCCTATGTCCGCCTTCGCATCGGAAGGCGTCCTTGACCTGAGTGCCGATTGCTGTTTGTCTGAGAACGCAACAAGTTGTTCTCGTGTGAGGGGAAGTCCGGTGCGAATCCGGCGCTGTCCCGCAACCGTGTGAGTGTTGGTCCTTCGGCGAAAGCCCGAGGTTGGCATTCGAGTCGGATCACCGAACGCGAGAGCGAAGCTCAACTCACCGTCGTGGAATGCGGTGTCGAGCCCCAAATCCAGCGCCATTTGGTGTTCGACGAGGGCCGGCATCGTCGCCACCTCGGTCCAACACAAGGACATCATGCGCACCCAATCAACTCGAGTTTCGACTCGCATCCGTCGCGGAACGGTTGCTGTGTTCGTCGTCGCAGTCGCCATACTCGCAACCTCACAGTCACAATCGTCAGCAATTACAACACCAGCGTCGACGCTCACTTCGAACTGGCTTGCAGCGCAGGTTGGTCCTACGGGCGAAGTGAACATCAGCGGCGCCACACAGTCGGTCGTTACGCAAACGATGTATGTCGCTCAGGGTCTTGCTGCGACGGGGGAGCAGCGTGATGCTCTGAATCGTGCGATGTCGTATCTCTCGCTCAGCAGCAGTATCGACGAATGGGTCACGAATGACGGAAGCGGTGGCACCGTTGCACCACCTGGCGCTGACCTCCCTGAGCGACTCGCAGCATTGATCCTGCTCGTCAACACCACACGGGGAAACCCGAGGGCCTTTGGGACTCCAGTGGTGGATCTCGTTGCTCGAGCCCAAGCGATGTACGGACAAGTTGTCCCAAGTTTTTATGGGTACCAAGAACCGTGGTCGTCGATTCAGGATCAGTCGTTGATGGTGATCGCGCTGCAAGCAGTAGGGGCGACCCCTCCAGCGGCTGCTATCGATTGGCTGGTAAATCAGCAATGTGTCGGTGGTTCCAACCCGCAGAGTTCGCTCGGTGGCTGGCAAGCTTTTCGAGCACCGAATGGCAACGTGCTTCAGGACTGCGATGCACCTGACCCCATCAACTATGTAGGCGCTGACACCAACTCCACTGCGTTTGCAGTCCAAGCATTGCAATTGTTTGGTCGGACGGTTCCGGTTGCTTCAGCGGTGACGTTCTTGCAGAACGCACAGGCGACGAGCGGATCCGCTGCCGGTGGGTTTCCGTGGTTCGCTGGGGGAGACGTGGATGCCAATTCCACCGCTCTCGTTCTCCAAGCGATCACCTCGATGGGCCAGAGTCCTTCCTCTTGGTCAGTCGGTGGAGCAGATCCTCTTACGGCGCTCGGCACATTTCAGCTTTCTACGCCGGCCAGCGATGCAGGAGCGTTCTTCGCCAACTGGAATCCTGGGGTGCCCGATCTGCTGGCGTCGTATCAGGGTGTATGGGGCTTGAGCCTCTCGGCATTCCCATTCCGCGTTCTCCCTGATCTGACACCAACCGCCGACCAAAGCGAACAACCTGCCGTTCCCTCGTTTACAGGCTGAGTCCGGTAATATCGTCACGTGACGAAATTACCCATGGGTGAGAGTGGCCGAGAGAATCCGATGGTGAGATGCCGCTGGTGCGGTCGGCCCGTTGAGCCTCGCGAAGGCCCGGGTCGACCTCGGTCGTTCTGCCGAGATGGTTGCAAGCAACAGTCGTACATGGCCAGAAAGTTGGCCCAGAGCCATGGGCTCGATGACGACGATGTGATTGTCGACCGATCAGCCATCGAAGAGCTCCAAGGATTGCTGTATTGCCTCCAGGCGGCCGTCGAAGATGTCCAGCGCGACCTTGCCGCATCGTCAACGGCTCAGGACGTCTCCGAGGCATTGGCGTGGCTCATGGAGAACGCACAGCCATTGGCGGCTGCAAGGCTTGAACCCAGGATGGCGACAATTGTTTGAACGGTGGGCCGCTTTGGAGCCCTGTCCGGATTCAACCCATAACTTTACATAACGAGGATTATCGGCATCGGAACGGAGAAATGGCAAGGTGCCTTTGGGCTCAGGTCAGTCCTTCCGCGACCGCTGAGAGTTCGCCGCCGAGGTGACCGGTGTCGTTATACCGACGCAGGATCCATCGCTCGCCGAGCACGATGAGGTGGGCGATTGAAGCGTTATCGGTGGCTGCGAACGCAAGCGGCTTCGATCCAGTCGCATAGGAGAGGGCAGCCCCGATCGCTCCCCCGTGACTGACCGCCACAATCCGCTCTCCGGGGTGGGCGGCATGAATTCGGGTGATTGCCCCAACCACTCGATCCTGCAGCTGAGCGAACGATTCAGCGCCAGGGATTGCACTCCAATCTTGCGTGCGTTCAACCTCGAGGAACGCTGGGTCTCGTTCGGCGACCTTCTTCCGAAAGATGCCGCCCTCCCACTCCCCTAGATGGATCTCGCGCAGATCAGGTTCCACAATTGCCGACTGTCCGATGTGGGCCAGCAACGGCGCGGCAGTCTGCATCGTGCGCTGGAGGGTCGTGACATAGACAGCGGCGAGAGCGACATGACGCAGCCGTTCTCCGACCTGAACCGCCTGCCATTGTCCGTGGGGTGTCAGAGGCGGATCGCCCTGGCCATCGACGAGAGCGAAGGGCTCGCCGTCTTTGAAGGCGGCTGATTGGCCGTGGCGAACCAAGAAGACCTCGGTCGCTCCCGGTGGTGCCTGAAACGGACGCTGACCGTACTCAACCTCATCCTCAGTCATGGCCGGAAGGTAGCAGCGAGTGCCCATCGATGGGCTCGTTCGCTCTGCCCACATGCTCAGCGTTAGCGTGGTCCCCCTATGTCACGCCGCATCGAAGTTGAACTCACTAGTACTCGTGAAGACGGAACCTGGACCTGGCGAGCTGCCGGCGCCAAGTTGCCCAAGGGCGAACTCAATGGCTCATTGCTCTTTGACGGTGCAAAGGTCGGCGACGTTGTTCGAGCCGATGCGGACTTCATGATGGATGGCATCGACATCATCGCCGTGCTCGCCCCAAAGGGTGCGCGTAAAGAGGCCGAACGCATCGAGGTCGTTGGCACGCCGCGCCGCGATGACGAACCGCTTGTAACGACGAAGCTCGCTCCGAAGGGTCGCGGTGGAGATCGCCGTGATCGCAAACCGAGACGCGAAGGTGACGGCGAAAAGCGTGACGGTCGTCCGCCGCGTGACCGCAAGCCTCGGACTGAAGGCGAAGGATCACAGGACGCTCGTCGCAAGACCGGCACTCGCGCTCATCATCCCAATCGCCCGACATCACCTGCTCCGGAACCGAAGCCGAAGGCCAAGCGACTTCGCGCGGGCCGCACTCACCGCAACGCTGCACTTGCTGCGCTTCCGGCCGAACAGAAGCCGATCGCTGAGCAGGTGCTGCGCGGTGGAATTCCCGCAGTACGTCAAGCAGTCGAAAAGCAGAACGAAACCAATAAGGCCGAAGGCAAGCCGGAAATCAGCCCAGCTCCGCTGCTGCAACTGGCAGAGCAATTGATGCCGTCACTTCGGTCTGCTGAGTGGCGCGATAAGGCCGAAGCTGCGCTTGCCGATCTTCCTGAACTCGATCTACGTGATCTTCGTTCAGTTGTCGTTGCTTCAGATGCTGGAGCACGTGACGACGAAACTCGTGCCCTTGCCGAACAGTTAAAGACCGGCCTCGCCCAGCGCGTCGAATCTGAACAAGCTGCATGGCTCACTGAAATCAGCGAACTTCTTGCTGGCGGACGCGCCGTTCGTGCACTGCGCGTGAGTTCACGTCCCCCCAAAGCCGGAGCACCGCTTCCTGCTGAACTTTCAGCGAAACTCACTGAAGCTGCGGCAGCCTCACTTACGGCAGAGACTGGCCAGGATCGCTTCGCAACCGTGCTCGATGCACTCGCATTCTCTCCGGTGCGCACGCAGGTGACGCCAGTTGGCATTCCTGCTGAACCCACACCAGAGCTTGTCGCTGCCGTGAAGAAGGTGGCTGCTCGCCTTCCGCAGATCGCGGCGCTCTTTGGAATCGAAGTCACCGCACCTTCAAAGTCGAAGCCAGCGGCGAAGCCTCGTCCGCCGAAGCCGGTGATCGCCGATGCACCAGCGCCCAGTGAAGCCTCTGCAGACGCTGCCGCTCCTGTCGCAGTTGTCGAAGACGACGCGCCCGCTATCGAGGTTGCCGATGCTCCAGAGACGGCTGTTGAAACGACGCCTGAAGAGTCGGCCGCTGCAGCGGTCGAGGAAGCACCCGGCGACAACGCCTGAGTTACTCCCCCAGCAACTCGAGCAGTTCGAGTGGGTGAGACAAAACGATGTCACTGGAGTGAGCCGTTGCTCGCGGGTTCCACCCGGCTAATGCGAAGGTAACTCCCGCGTCTGACGCGCAGCGGCGGTCGTGCGCAGTGTCGCCGAGAAAGATCACTTGATCTGGAGCAATCCCAAGTAACCGAAGTACTGGCGGCAACTGCTTGGGACCACCGAAAAAATCGGCGAACAGGGCGACCTCCGGATGCCATTGCAGACGTTCGAGTTCGGCTCGGCCCGAGTGCGGGTGCTTGTTTGAGCACACTGCCCAACGATCAAGTGACGTCACTAATTCGGTGACACCTGCGAACGGAAGGGCTTGTGTTGGGTCGTAGGCAGCGAGGTAGTCCTCGACCGAGAGACCGAGGCGATCGCATTCATCGGCGAGTACGTGGCCAAACGTGATCTCTTCCCTATCGACGCCAAGAGCTACGAAGGCATTCGCTAACGCTGCATCGGAATCGATGAGCGTTCCATCAAGATCGCAAACCGCAACCTTGCGTGTGGTGGCCGATTTCGGTCGACTCCCCTGCTCTTCGCTCATTGTCGCAGCGTAGTTTCGTCACGTGACGAAACTGATGGAGATCGGTCGAGTCGCTAGAGTTCAGGAATGGTCGAATACGAAGTTCACGGACATGTCGGAGTACTCACCCTCAATCGCCCCGAGGCTCGCAACGCGGTCAACGACGTTGTCGCCCAGTCGATGACCGCGGCGCTTGAACAAATGGAAGCCGATCCCGAGGTTTGGGTCGGCGTGCTCACTGCGAATACAACTGGACACAAGTCGCCGGTCTTTTGCGCCGGCGCCGATCTCAAGATGATCAATGCTGGTCGTGCTGGCGACCTCGCCACTGCAAAGGGTGGCTTCGGTGGCTTCACCACCTTCCCTCGCACAAAGCCCATCATCGCTGCAGTTGACGGGCTCGCAACGGCCGGCGGCTGCGAAATCGCTCTTGCTGCCGACATGATCGTGGCCTCACAGCAGTCACAGTTCGGTCTCGCCGAAGTGAAGCGCAATCTTGTCGCTGCTGCTGGCGGTCTCTACCGACTGCCCAAGCTCGTCGGCAAGAACGTTGCTCTCGAGGTCGCCCTCACCGGCGAGCCTCTCACTGCACAACGTGCGTATGAACTCGGCCTTGTGAATCGTCTCACCGAAAACGGCAAGGCACTCGATGGTGCGATGGAACTCGCGAATGCAATAGCGGCGAACGCTCCCCTCGCTGTGTGGGAAAGCCGTGCGCTCGTCATCGCTGCCGATTGGGAAGACGAAGCGACAATCAACAAGAACACCGCTGCTGCGTTCGGACGCGTGCTTTCATCTGAAGACACCACCGAAGGGCTCACGGCGTTCATCGAAAAGCGTGCGCCGCAGTGGAAGGCCCGCTGAACGTTCAGCGTTCGATTAACGCAAGTCTCGTCGAACGGTTATAAGCCGAGCGGTGAGACCAAGTCGTTCATACAGGTTCTTTGACTCGCGGGCTCCCGGCAGGGCCTGCGCATCGATGGCGGTTGCACCGATCCCGATTGCCCATGCGATTGCTGCCTCAAGAAGAACTTCCCCTATTCCTACGTCGCGAGCCTCTGGCGTTGTGTAGAGATCGGTGATCGAGACGATGTCAGAGTCGCCTTCTTTCGACGAGACCGCAATCGAATAACCAACGACCGCCCCTTCCCAAACTCCGCACCACACCATTGCATTCGGATCGCTGATTGCGGATTCGAGGGTTTCGGATGGAGTGAGCGAGCGCCGAAATGACGCAAGCAACGCCTCTCCCCCGCGTTGGGTTGTCATCTCGGCTGTGGCGTCAACGAGAAGTTGCGAAAGTTCGTGCAGATCGCTGAGTTCTGCCGGGCGCGAGACCGCCGCAACCATTAGTTCCGCAACTGACGGATGCGACTCAGCACGGTCTTACGAGCGCGCTGTGAGCGCTCGTATGCCTCGATGCGGTTGAGCTGATCGGCAGTTAGTGGCGCAAGCAGTGGGAGCACCTGGGCCGCTGTGAGATTGTCGTAGTTCTCAACGAGGTCATCAATGCTGGCTTCAGGGGTCTGTGCCGTCGTTGCCGCCGGTGCCGATGCAGAAGTTGACGAAGGTGTGTTCCCTGCGGGCGTCGGTCGCGCCGAATCAGCAACGATTTTGAAGAATGCCTGAATGTGTTGCTCGGCATCGGCGAGTGACTTGCGCGCCTTCGCGTTACTCGCGCCCAAAGCGAACTGGCCGATGACTCGGGCATTGGCTGCCTGTGTGCGTCCGCGCTTCACCAAATCGGGAAGTGCTTCGGAACCTTTCGAGGCAAGACCAATCGGCGCGTAGAGAAAGAGATCGAGCAATTGCTCGACCGGATCGACGGCGGGATCGCTCGCCGAGGAAGCCACGTCAGTTCTTCGCCTTTTTGGCTGGCGTCTTCTTTGCCGGCGCCTTTTTGGCTGGGGCCTTCTTCGCTACAGATTTGGCCGGTGCTTTGGCTGTTGCTTTTCCTGCGCTCTTGGCGGGTGCCTTTGCCGCAGCCTTTACAGGAGACTTTGCAGGAACTTTGGTGGGAGCTTTGGCTGCCTGCCTCTTGGCTGCAGCTTTTACCTGACGATCGAGCGCACCAGATTCGATGTGCTCGATTGCCGGACAGGCTGCTTCTCCAACTGGGCAGTGCATCGCACCGGGGGCTCCGAATTGGCCGCGGTTCACGAGGAGGAAACAGCCAGTGCACATGAACTCGTTCGCCTTCTTCGGCGTTACGCCTTCGGCGATGTCAGCCGGAGCACGAGGTTCGGGTACGACTTCTTCGTCTTCTTCTTCATCGTCGTCAGCGGCGGCAATTCGATCTTTGAGGATTGCGTCAAGGTCAGCCTCGACATCGTCGGGATTGAGATCCTCTTCCTCATCGTCTTCGTCTTCACGCTTTGGCCGAGCAGCGAGAGCCGCGTCGGCGGCAGCTTCATCCTCGTCGTCATCATCGAGAACAACGTCGTCGGCAAGAACCTCTTCGAGGTCCTCAACGAGTTCGCCCTCGAGGTCTTCTCCCTCGATTTCGACGTCGATTTCTTCCTCGTCGAATTCTTCGTCGATGGGATCGTCAGCCATGGAGTCCTCAGGTCGGGGCCACCAGAAGGCAGCCGGGGTAATTCGTGCCGCGGATGATAGGCACAGTCGCGGGTGAAATTGGTGCCTTTCGGGTCAGTCACCACGAAAGGTGACAAACGACACGTAAGGTCAGGAGTCCAAACGACGACTTTCCGCACGCCGTTCGGCCTGCAGGCGCTCAAGTTCGGGTTCAGCGCTGTGGTCAACAAATCGCATCATCGAGGCGATGGCATGGTGTCCAGCCTGTTCAGCGATCAATCGGTGCATCTCCTGACCGACGATGCGGTACGCCGGATGGCCTTGTGGCGTGGTTCGGAGCTCGATGAGATGCATGGCCTCGCGGGCGTTCATGTCCATCGAGAAACGAACTCGGTAGGCCAGAGAGACTGCGTACGACGACTCAGCGGGGAACCGTTCTTCGAGAGCCTCATACAGCGAGGCGGACCGCTGCATGGCCTCGTCAAAGATTGGTCCCACGCCGGCATCATCAACAGCAGCTGGCCGTGTGTAGCCGTGTAGCGGAGTGAGCTTCTGCCAATCGATGGTGAGCATGCGATGGCGCTGTAGGTCTCGGAAAGCGCCGTAATCAGCGAGGATGTCGAATCGGTACGACGGACGCTCAAGGGCTCGGCCTGGTTTGTGACGGCGGTTGTCGCGGTTGCCTTCGTACGCCGTGAGCACGGCGATGCGTTCTTCGACCGTCATTGCTCGAACACGATCTTCGATCTGACGTTCTGGTAGGGACAAATGCGGATAGAGCGCTGCGGTGACGAGTTTGATCTCGGCATCGGGATCGAAATCGACCAACGCCACAACCGGTGCTGGTTCGATGTCGTCGACGCCGGAAAAGAGTCGGCCGGCGATGTCCTCCATCGCAGAGCGACTATTCGTCATGTACTCGCTCCAGGCGACTCCCCTGTCGTCGAGATCGACACGCTTCAGGAAGGACGGTACGACCTTGCGAAGTTCGGTGAGCATGAGGTCGGCGTAGGTGCGAGCCTCGGGCAGTGGATGGGCCCGCATACGGAGCAGAAGCATCTCGTAGCCCTGTCCTGTGCCGTAGATGCCGACGTTGGACAGCGATGAAGCTGGAAGAAGGCCACGGATCGAATCGAACGCCTTCGCTCGGATGGCTTGGCGGTAAACGAAGTCACTATCAGAGGGATCTTTTGGGATCCGCTCCTTGATGTCGTCAACAACGATGGGGAGCAGCTCGGCATAGGTATCGAAGAGACGATCCATATCGCCCACATACCGAGTGCCGAGACTTGACTGAAGCACCTCGGGTGGGCGGTAGAAGCGGTAGCGCCCACCGATTCGAGCGTCGTAGGAGATGTACCGGGTCGACTGTTCGAGGTAGGCCATCAGGCGACCCCACTCAAGCACCTTGGTGAGGAGATTTGAGGCCTGTTCACACGCAAGATGAACGCCACCGAGCTGTGCGACCGAATCGTCGCCGTATTCGAAGAAGACTTTGTCGTAGAGCTCTTCGGCTCGGCGCAGACCGATCGTTGCGTCGATGGAGTCGTCTCCACTGATGTCGAGTTCGCCAACGAACTCGTCGAGGAAGAGCCGACGGAGGCTTTTGGGCGAGCGCGAGTACCTCGCGAACAATGCGCCTTTGACGACCTCAGGAAGATTTACGAGCGCAAAAACGGGCCCGTAGAGGTTCGTAAAATAGCGACGAAGAACATCCGCCTCTTCGGGGCTGAATTCTTCTGCGACGTAGACGCTCACGGCGAGCGAGCGTACGGCCTTTATCGGCTATCGCCGCGGATGGCCCATCGGTTGTCGGTCACCGCTTTGTCGCTTCGAACTCGGAGGCGACCGATTCGAGCGCCTGAGAAGAGCTCCACAAGTCGATGATTGTCATCGCCATCGCCTTGGCCCCATCAACGACGCCGTCGTCGCCACTCGGTGATGCAGCAAACTCGGCGAATCCCGGTGTGTGGATACCGACGCCACTCGGGGCAACCGACACCATCGGATGGATGGAGGGAACCTCATGGCTCACGTTGCCCATATCGGTGGAACCAACGACAGCGCCTGCGGGACCTGGTTCGAGGACAACCCGTCCGAGGGAAGCACTATTGGCTGCATAGAGCGATTCGAATGGCTCGTTGCGGAGGAGATCGGCGTAGGCCGGGTCAATCCACTCGTACGAAACCGTGCAACCAGTTGCGTCGCCGCCTGCTTTGAGTGCAGCAAGTACGCGCGGCTTCAATGCTTCGAGCCGCTCAAGGTTTGCCGCGCGAATGAACCAATGCATCGCTGCGGTGGCCGGAACAATGTTTGGCTTGTCTCCCCCGTCGGTGAAGACACCGTGGATGCGCTCTTCAGGGCGAATGTGCTGGCGCAACGCGGCAACGTTCATATACCCGAGCACTGCCGCATCAAGCGCATTGCGACCGTCCCACGGATGAGCAGCCGCATGAGCAGCCTGGCCATTCCATGTGATGCGCAGTTGCTGAACTGCGATTGTGGTCATCCACCGAAGGTCACTGTCGGCTGGATGGATCATCATCGCTGCGTCGACACCCGTGAGCGCACCGCGATCGATCATGAACACCTTTCCGCCTCCACCTTCCTCGGCAGGCGATCCGAGCACGACAAGGCGACCGCCTAACTCATCTGCGACAGCAGCTGCTCCGAGTGCGGCACCAAGACCAGCAGCGGCGATGATGTTGTGCCCGCAGGCGTGTCCGATACCTGGGAGCGCGTCGTATTCGCAGAACACTGCAATGAGCGGACCGCGAGTTCCGGTGGATGCCTTGAACGCGGTGGGCATTCCGAAAGCGCCTCGCGTAACGTCGAAATCAAGATCGTCTAGGGCCGCAGTCAAAACCTCATGGGCATGATGTTCTGCATAATTTTCTTCGGGGTGTGCATGAATCGAATGTGAAACCTCGACAAGGAGGTTCCGGTGGGCATCGATGGAATCCTTAGCTCGCTGCTTCGCTTCATGTGCATCCATGGACTCACGCTACATGGGGCGTTGCTTGTGGCGGAGGGTCAAACGACAACGTGAAAGGAGTCCGGTTCTACCCGTAGTGCGAGCGTCCGACCTTTCACCTTGATCTCACCATCGAGACACATTGGCATCGAACGATCAAAGGCGATCGTCTCTGAGCGGACTCGGCGATAGTTCAACGATGGATGCGGCAAGTGCGTGCCGGTGACTAACCGTGCACGCGCTACACGGCGCTGCCGCCACTGAAGTGACCCGGTGGTGATGTCTACGAATCCGTCCCCAGGATGAGACCGAGGGCCGAGGTCTTGCTCACCTCTCCATTGCGCATTCATAACGACTGCGAAGTTCCGCCGGAAGAGTTTGCCGACGATGAGATGTGAAACAAATGGAACGTCGACTCCGTCGATTGAAGCGATCGCAAGATCGATCGGGACCGTTAAAGCGTCGGGTCCGCTGAGTCGTTCGATGTTGCCTGCGCCACCCAACGTCTTACAGAGGTCACCTCCGACAAGACCGATTGTGACTCGATCGTGTCCAGGTCCTCGGGAAGCAAGCACCAACTCGCGAAGCTCGGCATCGGAGCGAGCGACTGCTGCGCCTTCGGGTAGTGGCTGAACGACGCCGTAGTCGCTTCCCTTTCGGATCGTCATAGTTGTTCGCTCGGGACGACCTGAGCGACGTCATCAACGCCGTCTGCTGATTCGTCTGCGCCGTCTTCTCCAACGCGCCCACGCCCGGAAACGGCCACAACGCCTCGATGAAGGGCGTCGGCAGCATCTGAAGCTGTCTGAGCGCACGGAGCGTCTGTCTCGGAAATCTGTCGAAGCAGGTCCACAAGCTGTTTGATGGTGCGGACGAAGTCGCCGCCAGGCATGTCGTCGTCGCCGAGCAGGTGGTCAAGGTCATCGCCCGCTGCCCACGCATGGGCAAGAGCGAAGAACCCGGCATCTGGGGCGCGCGTTACCGAGATCCCGAGGGAGAGTTCGTCACGGGCAATCGTGCGAGTGAGATCTTCAAGTTGATCAGATCGATCGGAGAGATCGCGACTTGGGAACCAAGGCGAAAGATCCGGGGAAGAAGCACGAGACTCATACACGAAAGAACTTGCAAGACCGGCAAGCTCCGATGGTGAGAGGTCATCAAAGAGGTGCTCATCGAGTGCTTCAGCAATCGCAAGATCGGACTCGTGATAAATGCGAACGAGCTTCTCCCCTCGTTCCGTAAGTTTCCAACCGTCGAGATATCCCCACTGTTCGAGCATTTGAAGAATCCGATCGAAGTGCTCGACGAGGGAACCGGTGCGAGACCGGATGCGCTTCTCGAGGCCATCGATTTCCCGACGGACTCGCTCCACATCACGCAGTGCACGAAGATGCCGGTCACGATCGGGACACTGATGAACCGGATGCCGCTCGAGGGCTGAGCGGTCTTCGTCTCGTCGATTCTCGCGAGGCTCATCACCGTGGGAAAGACTATTGACGACACGATCAAGCTCAAGCGAAACCGCCTTCTGGAACTTTGGTTTCATTGGCGTGAACGGCACAGGCAGATCGATATGCGCAACCACCGTTGGTAATTCGTCAAAGTCGCGAGCGCCCAGTTGGAGCACATTGCGTCGAGCATTGAGAACTTTCACTCGGACCGAACCGCCCTTGCGATTGGAAACCGAAAGGACGACGACTCGGTCGTGTCCGCCGCTCCCGTCAAGCCAAAGGATGTCGCCTGGCCGCAGCGAACCGAGGGCTCGCTCGATATGAGAACCACCGCTCCCTGGTGTTCGGACTCCCCGTTCACGATCCAAGGCAGTCTTATAGGCGCGTACATCACCGTGCTCACACGCAGTGTCCATCTCGAGTCGCTCGAGCTTCTCAACTTGCATCTCAATGCGATGCTCTTCGCGGGCGACGTCGGCGTCGGCCTGATACTGAGCAAAACTGTTACCGAGTAGTCGGTGTGCTTCGCCTGCGTCGTAACGGCGCACGAGGTTGGCCGCCATGTTGTACGTAGGTCTGAAGGAACTCGTGAGTCGAAAGCTTCGGCTCGCAGCCAGCGTTGCGACATCCTCGAAGGTGACAAACGGAGACCACAGCACGATGGCGTTTCCGTGGTTGTCGATGCCGCGTCGGCCCGCTCGACCTGTCAACTGGGTGTATTGAGCAGGAGTGAGAAACTCGTGTCCCTCTCCCGTGAATTTCGTGAGCTTGTCGATGACAACTGTCCGCGCCGGCATGTTGATGCCGAGGGCGAGGGTTTCGGTCGCAAACACGATGCGAACAAGCCCCTCCACAAAGCACTGTTCCACTGCTTCTTTGAACGGAGGCACGAGGCCGGCGTGGTGGCTGGCAATACCTCGCTCGAGTGATTCAAGCCACCGGCCGTAGTCAAGAACTCGCAGATCCTCGTCCGTAAGTTCTTCGACATGCGACTCGGCGATCTTCCTGATTCGGTCGCGCTCCTCGACGGTCGTGTACCTGAGACCTGCTCGCGTGCATGAAGTGACAGCTTCGTCGCAGCCTGCTCGGCTGAAGATGAAGAAGATCGCTGGGAGCATCGCGCGTTCTGCGAGTAACTCGACGACCTCAACGCGACCGGGTGTCGAATAGCGACGACGACCGCCTCGGGACCGATCTCGGGGGTCAATGTCGTATTGCTGCCCCCTTCGATCGGGCTTGCCATCGGACAGCGTGGGAATCAGGGCAAGACCGTCGTCCAGACGATCGGCAACGAGATACCAGTTATCGAGTTCTACGGGTCGCTTCGTTTCAACCACGACCTCGGTCGGACCACGAACAGAGGTAATCCACTCCCCCAACTCATCAGCATTCGACACAGTGGCTGAAAGGCAGACCAGCCGAACGTGTCGAGGGAGGTGAATGATCACTTCTTCCCAAACAGACCCACGAGCGGAGTCCTGGAGATAGTGAACCTCATCGAGAACTACCCAATCGAGGGAATCAAGCGCGGAGGACCGAGCGTAAATCATGTTTCGGAGAACTTCTGTGGTCATGACGACGATTGGGGCATCGCCGTTAATCGCAGTGTCGCCAGTGAGAAGACCTACAGCGTCTTTGCCGTGCTCTTCTATTAGATCATGAAACTTTTGATTTGAGAGCGCCTTGATTGGAGTTGTGTAAAAAACCCGTCGACCTGCTCGAAGGGCGACCTGCACAGCATGCTCAGCAACCTTTGTCTTTCCTGAACCGGTCGGAGCAGAAACCAACACCGATAGACCGCGATCTATGACGTCTCTCGCATCTTTCTGAAACTGGTCGAGTTCAAAAGGTGCGGCCACGTCAGTCGGCAGAGTCATCTTGGTCTGCGGCTGCCTCGCTCTTCTCTGCCTTACGCTTTGAACGCCTGCGGAATGCAAGGATCGTGGCGCCGAGTCCGATCGACACGATGTAAAGAATGAGCATAGGAACAGCGAGTGCGATCATCGAGATTGGATCGCCACTCGGGGTAATCACTGCTGCGATGACAGCAATGACGACAATCGCTTGGCGCCACCACTGGATGAGTTTCCTCGGCGTTATGACACCGATCATTTGGAGGGCTACGAGTAGAACCGGAAACTCGAACCCGACGCCAAACGCGAGCATCATCCACACAATGAGCGTGACGTAACTGTCGGCGGTATAGAAGGGCTCGATCTGAGATCCGCCAATAGTTGTGAGGAACTCAAGTGTCGGGTTCAGGACGTAGTACGCAACTGCCGCACCGCCAAGGAAAAGTACGACTGCGCTAACGGTGAATGGAATCGCATATTTCTTCTCATGCGGGTACAAACCGGGCGTAACAAACCGCCATACTTGCCAAACGATGATCGGCATCGCGATTGAAATCCCGATATACGCCGACATCTTGATTCGCAATCCAAATGCTTGGAGCGGCTCGGTGGCGATGAACGGTTGTCCCGGCTGAACTTCGTTGAATGGGTGCTTGAGAATCGCGAGGACATACGGGTACAAAAACCATCCAAGAAGTGCCCCGACGGCGACGGCAATCGCAATGCGGAACAGACGTGTCCGAAGTTCTGCGAGGTGTTCCCAAAGTGTCATATGGCCCGTGGGGGCTGTGGCGGTGTCGGTGCTCATCGATTACTCAGGCGCTCGCCGCATCGTCGTTCTCGGAACGTGTCGCTGAGAGGTCACCAACAAAAGGTGTGGGAGATCCAGAGGGAGTCGACGGCATCACGGGATCAACCGGCGCCACAAGGCGCGGTCCATCCGTCATCCGGTCAAGGGCAGCATCGACGTTTCGAGCATCGCCGATATCCATCGCGGTTCGGACTTCTTCCTCGAAGCCCGAGGTGACTCGGCGGACCTCGGCCAGGAACTTTCCGACCTTTCGAGCGGTCTCGGGCAACTTCTCCGGGCCCAACAGCAAAAGTGCCAGCAGCAGGATCACGACGATCTCACCGCCACCGACATTGAACATGTCGATAATCGTACTCCTGAGTTCGACTGGATTCCCCCCGACGTCAGATGCGAGGGCTGGTCGTTTCTTTAGGGCAGGCTGTTTGAGTGACTCGCCTCCCCTCTCTTCGACCGCCCATCGGGTTCGCTCATCGTGGAGCGCGAGCCAACGCCCCCGAGAACACGATGGAGGCGTTCGAGTTAGCCCTTCGCCTCGGTGCCACGGGTCTTGAGAGTGATGTGTGGATGACCTCTGACGGCGTGGCCGTCCTCGACCACGATGGAGTGGTCGGACGACGGCCACTGCGTCGTCCCATTTCCGAGGTCGCATCGGGAGATCTCCCGCAACATATTCCGACTCTGCGCGAGTTCTATGAACTCGTTGGATCATCGGTGGACTTCTCTCTCGATATCAAGGACCCCAATGCTGCTGCCGAAGTCGTTGCCTGTGCTCGCGACGTAGGGGCCGAGGATCGGCTCTGGCTTTGTCACCCAGATCGGCAACTCGTTTGTTCCTGGCGGGAGCTCTCCCCCTCGGTTCGCCTGATCGAGTCCACCCGAGCCGCAAAGTTCGAGGGAAGCCCGGAACTCCACATTGCCCGCAGTGCAGAAATTGGAATCGAAGTGGTCAACCTCCACCACAGTGACTGGAGTGGCGGCACTATTGCGATGGTCCATCGCTTTGGCCTGCTCGCTTTCGGCTGGGACGCACAGTTTGATCGCACACTCGACGGGCTACTCGAGAGCGGAATCGATGGCGTTTACAGCGACCACGTCGACACGATGATGACTGCTATCGCAAGAGCGGCAGGAACAGGTTCGATCGACGTTTAGACGGCGATCGCACCATCACCTGTTATTTGGTGATTACAGAAGACCGAATCTTCCAAGCGGCCAAACCGTGACAAACGCGCGTCCGACAATGGACGATTGGTCAATCGAGCCAAAGTACCGGCTGTCTTTTGAATCACCGCGGTTGTCGCCCATGACCCACACCTGACCCGCAGGAACAACGCATGGCGTTTCGACTGTGCACTTGTTCGGCGCATTCGCACTGCTCGTGACCGTGCCGTCAGGAAGGTAGGACTCTTCAAGGCGCTTACCGTCGACGTATACCGATCCGTCGACGAACGTGACAGATTCCCCAGGCAACCCGACCACGCGCTTAATGAGATCGGGAATGTTGCTTGACGTTTCCGTAGCTGGTCGTTCGAAAACGATCACGTCTCCGCGGTTCACATCGTGGATCCGATAGCTCAGTTTGTTGACGAGAACTCGATCGCCTTCGTGCAGCGTCGGATACATCGATAACGATGGGATGTAGAAGGCCTGAAGCAAAAAGACCTTCACGACGAGAGCGAGAAGAATTGCTCCGACGATGACAAGGACCCATTCAACGACTCCGGAACCACGCGGTCCGAACCATTTTTCGAAGCGGCGACGCGATCGGCGAGAACCAGCCGGTGCGACGGGATCGGTTTCAGGACTGGTCACAAAAGGGCTTTCGGGCTGGAACGGGACCGGTTCGGTCCGGCGCTGCTCAGACTACTCACGGTAGGCAGAGAGCAATCTTCGGGCCGCGGCTACGCCTGCTCCTTGGAGGCTTGGGGACGCTTCGACGACCTCGGCGTCTGGCCCAAGACGAAGCAGAAGTCGTTCGAGCCAGGCCAATGACCCGATCGCAAGAACGATCGTCGTCGTTCCGTCGGGATGCACCTCAATGGATTCTGCTGGGTAGTACTCAGTAACCCATCGAGCTTCAGGTTGAAGCAGCAACGTGATTCGACCAAGTGCATTCGACCCGTCGAAGAGTTGGAACGGCGGTAACGGCTTTGGAGCGACAAAGGGTGTATTGGTCGAAGTTGCATCACGAATCCGATCGATCCGGAAGACACGCTCAGCGTTACTCGCATGGCACCAGCCTTGGAGATACCAAAGACCACCTTCAGAATGAATCGCCCAAGGATCGATTCGACGACTACCGGTGTTGTCGCGTCCGTAGCTGTAGTACGTGATTTCAACGGTCTCGCGCCTCTCGACGGCGGAACGTAACTGTTCAGTGATCGCATCGGGAGCGGTATCGATGCCTATGTCGACTGCAGTCTCCGAGCCCTCGCCCAGGGTGCGCAACACCTTGTCAAGACCTCGAGCCAACGCACTTGAGTGATCAGCGCCTGGCACGGAAAGCAACGCCTTCGCGGATGTGAGCAGCGCAAAGGTTTGCTCTGCGGTGAGTCGAAGTGGTCTCCGAAAATAGTCAGGCAGTTCGATCGTCACGGTATCGGCGTCGACGATTGCATTGATGAGGAGATCTGGCGTGTACGGATGAACTCCGACCATCGACGTAATGATCAGGCAATCACGCAAATCGTCGGCATCGATCGCGAAGCGTTCGCTGATTTCGGTGATGGTCGCGGTGCCATTGGTTTGACTCGCAACCCAGGGAACAATGGCAAGGGTGCGGTCGAGTCGCTCAGCAGCAGTCATGTCAGCCATGGACATCGCCGCCGATGGCCTCGAGCCATTGAGAGAGAGACGCACGCGATTCAGGAGGAGCGAGGATCTCTGCGTGATCAAGGAAACTGAGAACAAACGACCGGAATGCGGGCCAATTCGTAACGGGGACCTCGAATGTCGCTCCCCCGTCGGCCTGATCGGACACCGGACACGAGGCCAGTGATTGTCGAGCAAATTCGGAGACCTCGGCGTCGAACTTCACCGAGATCACAACGGGTTCATTGTCCCCGAACTCCCATGGTTCTGCCTGTGCAGTCGGAGTCGCGGGGACGCCGTGAGACTGACTTCCCGCATCGGCCATTTCGACCTCGCTACGCACACGATCGAGACGGAAATTTCGTTGTTCATTGCGCTCGAGGTCAAACGCAGTGAGATTCCAGCGACCCCGCTTGAAATCGAGGTGCCATGGTTCGACGGAACGTAACGACGTTCCAGACGTGCTTTCGTACGTGAACGAAACCACTCGACGTTCCATCACCGCCCTGAACAAAGGGACGAGTGACGCGTCGCTGGGGATTTCGGTCAACTCCCCCACAGGAACTCCGACGGGGTTGGTCGAAGCGGCATCAACGACTCCCCCTAGTCGCCACATGGCACGGGCCATATCGCCGGGAGAAGAACCGACAGTCACTGTTTCAAGGGCGAGATGGAGAGCAGCGAGTTCGTCACTCTCTAACCCTGGGTCGGGTAGTTCGTATTTTGACTTGTCGACTCGATACGCCGTGAGATCAGCTGTCGCTCCGGCAACGACCTCAATCGGAACACCGAGGCTCAGGAGGTCTTTCTTGTCCCGTTCGAAGGTGCGGCGGAACGAGTCATGGTCAGCGTTATAGCCCGGCACTCGCTGCTGGATGTCAATGGCGCGAATGCCTTGGACTGTGTCGCTCAACGCTGCTAGCAGATTCATCTGGCGCTCAAACTTCTCGGCAGATTTATCGGTCGGAGTCATTCACACATCACTTGGGCTGGGAGGAACAGAAGGGTTACAACGAAGCAATCAATTTTTCGACACGTTCGTCGTGCGAACGGAACGGGTCCTTGCACAAAACTGTGCGTTGTGCCTGATCATTCAACTTCAAATGCACCCAGTCAACGGTGTAGTCGCGCTTTCGTTCTTTCGCCTTCTTAATAAATTCGCCTCGGAGTCGTGCCCTTGTGGTCTGGGGAGGCGTTTCGATCGCTTCATCGATTTCTGTGTCGTCGCAAGTTCGTTCAACAAGACCCCGATCCTGCATGCGGTAGAAGACGCCGCGGCTTCGGTTGATGTCGTGGTATTGGAGATCGAGCAGCGCAACTTTCGGATCGGTGAGGTCGAGTCCGTGGCGCTCTCGGTACGCCTCAATCAACTTGTACTTGATGACCCAATCGGCCTGACGATCCTGGCCGAGAGGATCCTTTTCGATTGTTGTGAGCGCTTCTTCCCACATTCCGAGTGCTTGCTTTTCTAGCGGCGACAAATCGCGGCGGTCGGCGTAGCGGAGCGCTCGAGTTAGGTATTCGCTTTGAATTTCCAGAGCGGTGGCTTCGCGACCATTCGCAAGGCGAACCTTGCGGGTACAAGTCATGTCGTGACTGATTTCGCGGATCGCCCGAATCGGGTTCTCAAGCGTCATGTCCCGCATAATCACGTTTGGCTCTTCGAGCATTCTGAGGAGGATCGCCGTCGTTCCGATTTTGAGGAACGTTGCGTATTCGCTCATATTCGAGTCGCCCACGATTACATGCAAGCGCCGGTATCGCTCTGCGTCAGCGTGTGGCTCATCACGGGTATTGATGATTGGTCGACTTCTGGTCGTCGCCGACGACGTCCCTTCCCAGATGTGTTCTGCGCGCTGCGAGATGCAGAACATCGCGCCTCGGGCGGTCTGCAGGACCTTCCCGGCGCCCGCGTAGATCTGCCTCGTGACCAAAAACGGAATCAACGTGTTGGTGTAGTGAGCCAACTCGTCGTTTCGGCCAGTGAGGTAGTTCTCATGACAGCCGTAGGAGTTTCCCGCCGAGTCGGTGTTGTTCTTGAAGAGGTAAATGTCGCCGTTGATTCCTTCGTCGGCGAGACGCTTCTCGGCCGAGGTCAGCAACTGCTCGAGGATGCGCTCCCCCGCCTTGTCGTGGACCACGACGTCATGGATTGAGTCACACTCAGGCGTTGCGTACTCCGGGTGCGAACCGACATCGAGATAGAGGCGTGCGCCGTTTTGGAGGAAAACGTTTGAGCTTCTCCCCCAGGAAACAACGCGGCGGAAGAGATAGCGGGCGACTTCGTCCGGACTCAGCCGACGTTGTCCGCGCAGAGTGCACGTAACGCCGTACTCATTCTCGAGTCCGAAGATCCTCCGCTCCATACCGGCACGCTATCGGCGACCGCATGGTGGGGTGTGATCAAATCGGAATCAGTTTTTGGGCAGGAATTTTGGCAACTCGGAACGCTCGATACGCCGAAATGCTCGACGATCGGCTCCCCGATCAAGAACGGCGACCTCAAGGTCCGCTGCCTCGAGAGTTCGATCGGGCCCAGCGAGTGCAGCGACCGCAACTGCAAGGACGCCTCGGAGGTCGAGCTCGGGCGCCCACGATTCTTCGAGCCGATTCGCAATAGCGTCAGCATCGCCGCCGAGCACAGTGAATCGGTCTTCGTCCATCACGGTGCCGTCGTAGAGGATGTGGAAGAACTGATCATCTTCCGATGTGAGTCCGACCTCAGCGACGAGGATCTCAACCTCCATAGGTTTCATCTCGTGGGTAAAGACCTGACCGAGAATTTGCGCGTACTGGTTTCCAAGGCTTCGAGCGTCGACGTCTTCACGGCTGTAGGAGAAACCTTTCAGATCGGCAGCACGAACGCCGGCGATCCGAAGTTGGTCAAACTCGTTGTACTTGCCAACACCAGCAAACGCGATGCGGTCGTAGATCTCGCTGACCTTGCGGAGGGTGGTTGACGGATTCTCGGCAACTATCGCGATGCCACCGGCAAATTGCGTGGCGACAAGTGAACGGCCGCGAGCGATGCCCTTACGGGCGTAATCGGCCCGATCTTTCATCACCTGTTCGGGAGCGACATAAAACGGCATGCTCATCGGGCACCCCCTGCGGTTTCGGTGGAGGTTTCAGGCAAGCGGCCGCCGCCATCGCGACTTGAGAGGGCGTCGAGAAGCCCAACGAATCGTTGGGCGATTTCGGTGTCGGCCACTCTCTCAAAGCCATTGGAGGTAATCGTGGCGATCACGGGGTAGATGCCTCGCACCATGTCTGGGCCACCCGTGGCTGAGTCTTCATCGGCAGCTTCGAACAGAGCAGTAATCGCTAAATCAACTGCATCGTCCCGAGTGAGTCCCTCATGGAACCGCATCTTGACGACTGACCCCGCAAGGGATCCGCCTGAACCGCTTGTTGCGAAATTGGACTCTTCGTACCGCCCGCCGGTGATGTCATATTGAAAGAGACGACCCATTGAACGACGCGTGTCGAAGCCAGCAAAAATAGGCACCACCGCTAGACCCTGCATTGCCGCCGGGAGATTGTTGCGAACCATTTGACCGAGCTGGTTCGCCTTGCCCTCGAGCGAGAGCTGCGAGCCTTCAACCTTTTCGTAATGCTCGAGCTGCAACTGGAAAAGTTTGACCATTTCCATCGCTGGTCCTGCCGCTCCGGCAATCGCGACACCGGAATGGCGATCAGCAGGAAAGACCTTCTCGATCGCTCGGTGGCTGATGATGTGTCCGGACGTTGCTCGCCGATCACCAGCCATCACAACACCGTCGGCGTAACGAATGGCCACGACCGTTGTTGCATGGGTTATCTGAAGCCGCTCATCGACTGCAGCAGAAGGGGGCACTGGAACGAGGCCCTGCAACTTCGCGAGAGCGGCGAAGTCGGGACCTGGATCCTCGGCTGGATTGAAGAACGGCATACTCACGGTTGAGAGGCTACCGGTTTGGCTGCGGTCCGCCTGTGGCGGCTACTGGCCACCCTTTTGCACGAAACTCCGCACAAAATCTTCGGCATTCGTCTCGAGGACTTCATCGATCTCATCAAGGAGATCATCAAGTTCTGCCTTGAGTTTTTCGCCCGCGTCCGAACTTGGAGGCGCTTCGTCCACTGTCTCTTCGGAACGCTCAGTTGGTGTTCGTTTGATCTGCTCACGCTCAGCCATGGCACCTCCTAGAAGTCGAGTTCGAAACGTTCCGTAGTAACGGAGACCACTCCCCTACGCATCGAGTTTGGCAAGCAACTCAGCTGCGGAGTGACTGGATTCAATCACGCTAGCCACATGAGCGGCAGTTCCTCGCGACGGTTCCATCATCGCCACTCTCCGGAGCGGTTCAGTGCCGATGTCGAAGACCATAGAGTCCCAATTCGCGGAAATGATCTCGTCGCCAAACTTCGCCAAACATGCGCCGCGGAAGTAGGCACGAGTGTCCTCTGGGGGTAAAGAGATTCCATTGAGGATCTCCTCGTTCCCACAGATGGTTTCGAGACCTACCCGCCGAGAAAGCGACTTTTCTGGACGGAGGTCGTGATATTGCAGATCAAGTGCGTGAAGCCGTGCATCGCCCCATTCGAGACCGTGTCGCTCTCGGTAGGCGTTGATAAGTCGGTACTTCGCGATCCAATCGACAGTTGTTGCTAGAGATTCAGGATTGTTTTCAAGACCGGCGAGAGCCTCGTCCCAACGACGGAGGATTTCGGGCCCTACGTTCTCACCGACCACAGAGAAGCCGTGATGCTCGCCCCAATCGACAGCTCGTTCGAAGAGGTAACGCTGCAATTCCAGCGCTGTCACTGAGCCGCCCGTCTCTAACGGCAACGCAACGGTCAGGGAAAGATCGGTGCTGACGGAACGAAGTGCATAAATCGGAGCGGCAAATCGGAGATCTCTCTTGATCCAGTCGTCCTCGATCATCGCGAGGACCAAGGCTGTTGAGCCGACCTTCAGAAATGTCGCAACCTCACTCATATTGGCGTCGCCGATGATGACGTGTAGGCGTCGGTACTTCTGAGGATCGGCGTGGGGCTCATCGCGGGTGTTAATGATCGGTCGCTTCAAGGTTGTCTCAAGCCCAACCTCTTCTTCGAAAAAGTCTGCCCTCTGACTGATCTGGAACGGAATGACGTCAGATGGGAATCCGAGTTCGCTACCAACTTTTCCTGCGCCGCAGTAAATCTGTCGGGTGATGAAGTGCGGGGTGATCTCGGCCACGATCCTGCCGAAAGGGAGGTCTCGATCGATGAGGTAGTTCTCGTGACATCCATACGAGTTCCCCTTTCCATCGGAATTGTTCTTGTAGACAACGATGGACTGACCGTCGGGCAAAAGAGAGTCGGCGGCCCTCATCGACCGCTCCAAAATCAGTTCGGCTGAACGGTCAAAGGTGGTGACCGAAAAAGCATCGCCACACTCCGGCGTTGACAGCTCCGGATGAGCGTGATCGACGTAGTAACGAGCTCCGTTGGTGAGTACTGCATTCACCATGTGTGTCTCAACTTCGGGGGGCATCGCAGAGGGATTGGCAACACCTCGGGCATCGGCACCAGGAGTCTCGAATTCGAAATCCCATCCAACTCCAGGGGCTCCATGCACGGCGCCGCCAGATCTACTGAGATCGCTGAGGTAGGAATTGATCAGGATGGAAGACGCGGTAATCGGATTCGGATCGTCGACGCCGCGATGAACGATGCCGTATTCAGTTTCGATTCCACAGATCTTTCTGATCGCCACGAAAAGTCCCTACTGATGCTTCCGGCTCATTCTCAGAGGTACTGACCGGTGCCAACTCGCTCGATGGAGCGACCACCAGATGTTTCTGATTCGGAATGCTTCACAAGGGTACGGATGTAAATAATCCGCTCGCCCTTCTTTCCTGAAATCTTGGCCCAGTCATCCGGATTGGTCGTATTCGGAAGGTCTTCGTGCTCTTTGTACTCCTGGTGAATCGACTCGAACATGTCGTTGACTCGGATGCCGCGTTCACCGGTGCGCAAAAATCGTTTGATCGCAAGTTTCTTCGCTCGACGCACGATGTTCTCGATCATCGCTCCAGATGAAAAGTCCTTGAAGTACATAAGTTCTTTGTCGCCGTTTTGGTATGTGACTTCGAGGAATTGATTCGCTTCGTCCTCGCGGTACATCTCGGCAACGGTCTGTTCGATCATCACTCGAACGGTCTTTTCAGGATCTCCTCCGCCAAGTGAATCAACTTCGACGATGTCGAGTGGCAAATCGGCAGTGAGATACCGAGCAAAGATCTGCGCAGCCGAATTCTCGTCGGGTCTTTCGATCTTGATCTTCACGTCGAGTCGCCCAGGTCGGAGGATCGCGGGATCGATGAGGTCTTCGCGGTTCGAAGCGCCGATCACAATCACGTTCTTGAGGGTCTCGACACCATCGATCTCTGCAAGCAACTGCGGGACGATGGTGGATTCCATATCTGAACTGATACCGGTTCCGCGTGTACGGAAGAGTGAATCCATCTCGTCGAAGAAGACGATGACGGGCCACCCTTCTTCGCTCTTCTCGCGAGCACGTTCGAACACAAGTCGGATTTGGCGCTCGGTTTCGCCGACGTACTTATTGAGAAGTTCGGGCCCTTTGATATTGAGGAAATAGCTACGAGCATGCTCGTCGCCGGATACCTCTGACACTTTCTTTGCAAGGGAATTGGCTACGGCCTTCGCGATAAGCGTCTTCCCGCATCCAGGAGGACCGTAAAGAAGAATGCCCTTCGGTGCGGGAAGTTGGTGCTCGGCAAAAAGATCGTGATGCAGGAATGGAAGCTCAACTGCATCCATGATCTGTTCGATTTGGGAATCGAGCCCGCCGACGTCGGCATAGGAGATGTCTGGAACTTCTTCGAGCACAAGTTCTTCGACGTCTGGGCGCGGGAGCTTCTCGAGCAGCATCGATGCACGTGGATCAAGGAGCACCGAATCACCAGAACGAAGTTTGACGCCGAGCAGGTCAGCGCCAACCTCGACCACCTGTTCTTCGTCGGCGCGGCCAACAACCATTGCGCGATGGCCGTCGCTCAGGAGTTCTTTAAATGTCACGACCTCGCCCGTGCGTTCTGGGGCCCGCGCAAGCACGACATTGAGAGACTCGTTAAGAACGACTTCGGAGCCTCGAACGAGTTCGGCAGCCGAAATATCGGGATGGAGAGAAACCCGCACCTTTCGGCCACTAGAGAAGACATCGACAGTTCCATCATCGTTGTGATCGATGAACGTGCCATAGGCCGCAGGAGGCTGACTGAGCTTTTCAACCTCGTCCCGTAGTGCTGCGATGTGATCTCTCGCCTCGCGCAATGTAAAGGTCAACTTCTCGTTCTGATTGACCGCTTGAGAAAGCTGCCCCTTGGTCTCGAGCAAGCGCTCCTCGAGGGTTCGGACTCGCTTGGGAGCATCTTGGAGGCGGCGGCGTAGAGACGCGACTTCCTCTTCGAGAACGCGGAACTGTTCACGCAGCTCATCGTCGGGAGAACTGTTGCCAACATTCGGATCCTGGGGACTCATTGCACAGACCTCCTTGTCGTCCGAGGGACCCTATCGGCACTCTCCGCGCCGTGACTGACCAGAACAGGCGTGACCTGCAGATTCAAGAAGAATGAGCCGCCCGGTTCTTCCAACGGTGCCGGAGCCACTATGGTTTCTGACGTTCCCATTTCCCCCTCACGAAGAGGTGTAGTGACACATGAAGGTCTGGATCGATCAGGATCTCTGCACAGGCGACGGACTCTGCGAGGAGATCGCCCCTGACGTGTTCACGCTGCTTGACGACGGTCTCGCTTATGTCAAAGAGGGCGACAAGGTGTTTTCCGATCCTGGCGGCGCGGCTGGTCTCGCCAACATCCCCGACGGTCAACTTGATGGTGTCATTGAGTCCGCCGAAGAGTGCCCCGGAGAATGCATCTTCATTGAAGTTGAGTGATCTCCGCTTCCAAAACGTCTGAAGTTTCAAAAGAGCCCCAGCGATGCTGGGGCTCTTTCATTTCTGATTTCCTTCAACAGCTCGCAGAATCTGATCTCAACTGACGCAGGATCCAGTACTAACAGTCGCACCGTTCACTGTTGCGAGAACGTCCTGGAGTTCTGAAGGCGCCAAGGCATAGGCGACGTTCTCGACGTCGCGGGCAATCGCGAAGGCAATTCCCACAACAACCCCATCAGCGTTCGCAAGTGCAGACCCCGAGTCTCCGGGACGTAAGGAAGCGGATAGCTCGAGGACCTTTCTCTCAGTGCGGTTCGAGCCATAGATATCGCGGCCGGTTGCGTTGATGACTCGCGCGACTTTGAACGGAGCAATCCTGAGTGGCTCGCCACCCGGATGACCAAACACTCCACCGGTTATTTCATCGCCGGAGGGTTTTGGATCATTTGCAATTTGGAGCGCAGGGCGATCGAAACTGTTCACCCGAACGATCGCGAGATCCCGCTCGGGATCGAACGCGACAACGGATCCTTCGAAGCGTCGACCATCGTTTCGGATAATCGTGGTTGTACGTTCACCAGCAACGACGTGTGCGTTCGTTGCGATGAGACCTTCTCGCACGACGAATCCGGAACCGTCTTGGATCTTGCTGCATGCTGGCCCCTCAACCTTGACCACCGAACGAGCCACGGCCGCCGCGGTTTCGAGAGTGAGTCCGGTTGACGGCGGTGGCGTGCCCAAATTAGGTGAGGGTCGCAACGCATCGAAAACGTCCGGAAACGAACCGTCCCCAATGACCGACCTGAGCGCCTGCATCGCGTCAGGTGCTGGTGGGAGCGAGTTATTTACTGATCGAGCGATCCAGGAATTCGAGGTTTGGGTGGAGATCCACCCGGGACTGGCAACGAACACCGGGATGACGAGCCACAAGATGACGACAACTCCGGCCAGTCCTGCAATCGCTCCCATCGTTCGGTCAACGATGCCAAAGGCTCCATCGCGGCGATGTGGGGAGAGGCGACCACCCACGACGAATCCAAGCGCCTGCCCGAGTGAGGCTCCGATGAGAAGTAGTCCTATGGAGAGTACGAGCACGAGGCCGTGGTTTGCAGAACCGAGTTGGTTCAGGAACTTGGGCAGGAGCCACACCGCGAGAGCAAGACCAGCGGCCAAACCGATCCATGACACGACCCTCGTGATGAACCCGAGGCGGTAGCCACCGAAGGCGGCCAGGGCAACGACTACGAGAAGCGCAATGTCGACAATGTTCATCGAAAGGCCCGCCGGACAATCAGCACAAGGGCTCGTTCAGCCGCCGAGCAAGCGCGCATGAGTGAGGAATCCCGTGTGGGCAACCATGCGATGGTCGGGACGAACGGCAACACCCTCGACATGCCACGTTCGGTTGAGAACTTCGAGTGTTTCGGGCATATCGAAAGGACTCTGTTCGAGTGCTTGGCGAAGTTGCATCACCTGAACGATGCTCGGCGTGTAGGCCAAGAGGATTCCGCCCGGATGCATTGCCTTGGCGGCGTGCGGAACTACCTGCCACGGTTCAGGAAGGTCAAGAACCACTCGATCTAGATCGGTTTCGTCGATGCCGTCGTAGCAATCACGCAATTCAACGCGGTAGCGATCGAGCGCCTCGGTGCCGAGGAACGCCTCGACGTTCTCTTTCGCACGATCGGCGAAGTCTTCCCTGAGTTCGTATCCGATGATGTCTGCGCCGGCTCGCAACATCGCCATGGAGAGTGCGCCGGAACCGATACCAGATTCAAGAACTCGAGCACCCGGAAAGATGTCTGCGTGCATGAGTATCGGCCCGAGATCCTTCGGATAAATGACTTGAGCGCCTCTCGGCATTTTCAGCACAAAGTCCGACAAGGTTGGTCGCACAGCCAAATAGGCGACGTTCTTTGTTGACTGCACAGTGACGCCTTCGGGTGAACCGATCAGTGAGTCGTGGGGCACAAATCCCGAGTGGGAGTGGAACTCCCCTGCTGGCTTCAACGTAATGAGGTAGCGACGTTTCTTTGGGTCGATTAGGAGCACGCGGTCGCCCACGGCGAACGACCGACTCACTGGACTGATCCTGTTCGGGTTGGACCAAGATCGACTGACACAGCGGAAACTCCGGTTCGTTCGGGAAGTTGGCCTCCGGCTCGATCGACGAGGCGACAGAAGGCGCAGATTTCAGAGGTCGTTGGGGCCCCACATGATGCACAGGCTCCGAGGCCTTCGCGGTCGATGGATGCCTCAACTTCGAAGAAGGCGGCGGCTCGGTCGAGGAACCCGAAGTAAAAAGAGTGCTTCGCTCCCGGCGACATCGCCTCAATCTCGTTGAGTGCATTCTTATAGCTGAGATGTTTGTTGCCAGCGGCCATCGGACACTCGTCGACGAGATAATCGATGCCCTTAACGATGCAGTAGGCGGCGGTTTCTCGTTCAGCGAGGCGAACTAACGGCTTCACCTTTCGAGGGAAGCCGTCGCGAGCAGGAAGAACGGGAAGTTGGCGACCGAGGTACTCGGTATGCCAATGCAGGGTGTTGCCGAAAAGAACTGCTGCCTCATCGTCGAGATTGTGCCCGGTGATAAGGACGTCGTAACCACCCTTGATCGCCTCTTCATCGAAAAGATGGCGCTTCGACAGACCGCAGGCCGAGCACGGGACTCGCTTGGCGGCCCGGGATCCATTTGGAATGTCGAATCCAAATGTCGACGGGACATCGACTTCGATCAGACGAAGATCTCTCGAGTGTGCATAGGCCCGGGCGTGATCTAGTGACGTGTCGCTGTAGTCGCCGATTCCCAGTCCGATGTAGAGACCGTCGGCCTCGTAGCCGAGGTCGACAAGAAGGTCCCAGATTGCAAGCGAATCTTTGCCGCCCGAAACCGCAACGAGAAGTTTGTCGTCAGGCCCAAACATTTCGAATTCCTCGATTGCCTTGCGCACCTGTCGGTGACACTGCTCGATGAAATGTTCTGCGCAGAAATTGGAATTGTGTCGACGTATGTCGATGATCGCTGGTCCGCGACAGGTCACGCACTTCACAACGCGCCGCCCGAAATCACGGGACGGATCTCGATGCTGTCGTCATCGGACAGACTTTCGTCACCAGGCACGAGTTCTCCGTCTCGAACGACAAGTACCGCCTCCCGATTGAGGTCGAGCCGAGCGAGCAAATTGATAATGGTGATCGGTCCCTCGATCTCGAGGTCCCGCCGCGGATTATGGAGTCGAACCTTCACCTGCACATGATCGCAGGCCGGAGGGTGAAACTCCTAGGCGCGTCTTGAGAGGCGTTCTGCCTTGCGGTCAGAGCGCTTCTCGGCCTTCCGCAACTTCTTGCGTTGGCGACGCGTTGGAGCCGCTGGCTCGTTGGTCAGGACGATGGTCTCGCCTACCTCGAGCTTGCTCCGATACACGACCTTGGGTTCTGGACGAAGCGCCCATTGCAGACCCCGAAACGTCCAAGCTGCGATGCCGAGGAGAAGCCATGGACGGCTCCCCCCGAAAAGACCCTTCGTAAGGGCCTGGCGGCGAATGTCGGAGAGCAGGCTCATACTCGGCGAATCTCGACAAACGTCCGGCGCTTGCGGCCGCGTCGACTTCCAAGCGCGAAGGCAACGACGACGAGGGTTACAGCAACTGCGGCGACAGCAATGGTGGTGTAGCTGCGCGCCTCGGATTCAACGCCTTCAACTTCCGACTGGATGTCTCGGAACCGTTGTTCGATGTGATCTCTAGTGATTGGTCCGTCGGGGCTCATCGGTTCGCTCCTGGAAGTGCGCTTGTCGAACGTGCCCCGACACTGCCCTTTCCGATCCGTGAGATCGCGAGGGCGACGAGGCCGGAGAACACAAGTGCAACGATCAAATACGGCACCCACGACCAGAACCCGACAAAGACATCGCCGGTCTGAGTCTGGAGCGCTCGTAATCCTGAAAGGCCAAGCAAGAAGACTCCGAGAGTGATCACGATCATTCCTCCAACACCAAAGGCCAAATAGCGACCGATGTTGCGGAGCGGATCAATCGTCTCCTGACGGGCATATGCCACGAGGAGATCCCAAAGGTCCTGCACGATTTCAGAAATAGATTTTGAGGACGCCACAGTTGTTCCTTCGGAGTCTCTTGACTGAGGGGACGCCGGCCCTCCGGCGCTCCAAGGCCACAAGTATCCCACTCAATTGATGCTCTTGGAGTCCGCACGACCCTCCGACGGCTGGGATCGCCTCAATCTGGCGGATTGTTTCCATCGTTGAGGCTGTCGATGGCGTCGAGAATGGATGTCTGATCAGCAAGTGAATCCAGAAGACCGGTCAGTCGGGAATCTGGATCGGGAGACTTCAAAGCCTTGAGACGGTCAAGTGGCCCTAGCGGCGACAGAGCGGTGAGCTGGAACGATGCCACCGAATGATCGTCATCGAGTTCCGGACGTGACTGGGAGTCGATCCCGTCCACTCCCAATCGCTCCATAAGCCTCAGGGTTTCTTCAAGGGTGCGACGCACAAGGCTTTCCGTCTCCGGTGTCGTCGACCCATCAGGCAACGCTTCTGCGATGCATCGTGGAAATGGATCATCAGGAAGCCATTCCAAGACGCGCAGACGCTCGATACCGATCCCCATGACCGCCCAACGTCCATCTGGCGACTCTTCGGCCTCGATGATCCGCACAAGCGTGCCGACCGTGCCGCGATGGTCTCCCCCACCAACTTCACTCCCTCGTTCGATGAGGACCGATCCGAACAGACGGTCATCGGTCAAGCAGGTCATCACCAAGGCCCTGTAACGAGGCTCGAACACGTGGAGCGGAATTCCGACACCCGGCAGTACAACGGAGCCGAGCGGGAACATTGGCAGTTCGCGTCTCCACGGGGTCTCGCTGGACGTCATTTCACTGGAAGCGGACCGAGGGCGCTGATCCGGGGGCCTTTGGCATAGGCCATGAGTCGATCGGTAAATCCGTCGGCAACCCCAGTCGTGCGGACATCTGAGCCGTTATGGATGAAAGCGAACGACAACGTGTTGCCCTGCGGTGTGTCCGCAAAACCAGCGAGCGCGTTGACGCTGTTCAACGTTCCAGTCTTTGCTCGTACCCGTCCGGTCGAGGGTGTCGCCGCCATGCGCTTACGCAGCGTTCCAGTTTTCCCGCCCAGCGGAAGGGCCTTCAAAAGTTCATCGTTCTGTGTGACAGCGGTGATGAGCGCCAGATTCAATTCGCACGTCATGCGATCACCAGTATCGAGGCCAGATCCGTCGAGCATGACCAGTCCAGTGAGGTCGAAGCCCTGACGGATCAGCGATTCCTTGGTGGCCTCAACGCCGGCTGCAGTTGTGCCCTGTCCCTTCGACTGAAGACCGATTTCTTTCATCACGAGTTCGGCTGTGGTGTTGTCGGAATTGGTGAGCATCTCCGCCACCACCTGCGTCATGGGAACAGAATTGAATGACGCAATTTCTTTGCCATCAGATGGCGCTCTGCCGGTAGCCGCCGCGCCGCTTACTTTGATCCCTTTGGAATTGAGAACGGTGCGGAGGGTTTGCGCGAATAAAAGTGGCGAATCACCGGCCTTACGGTTTGTCGTTGCATCATTTGGCGTGTCTGTGTAACCGGTGTTGCCGTCATTGACGACGAGTGCCGACAGCGGCGCAACAGTCCCGCCGATCTGATACCGGGTCGGCCACGTTGGTACCCACCGAACAGCGTCGTACCGAGAATCATCACCAACGATGTTCCCCGTGATCTCTTTGATCCCGGCATCCTTCAGAGAATCGGCAAGAGCAGTGAAGTCTTCGTAGAACTGATCCGGGTCGTCGAAGACTGTTTTGTATCCCGATGTCGCAAACAACGGATCGCCACCGCCGACGACGTAGAGGTCGCCGTCGACCACGCCATTCTTAGGTTGCTTCGAGGCGACAAATCGCGTTGTGAAGGTCGACTCCGGGCCGAGTAGGTCGAGTGCCGCAAGAGCGGTCGCCAGCTTGAGCGTAGATGCTGGTGCTAACGCACCGTTCGAGACGCGTTCGTAAATGACTCGACCATCTTGGGCGACGATCACGCAGGTCGAACCGACGACTTTGTTCACGTACTGATCAATTGACGCAGAGAGTTCGGGATCAGCGGTCGTGGCTTGCAGAGAACCCGGGAACCGGCGAGCTGAAAGCAGCGGCGTCGTCAGACGCACCGAGGACGATGTCGTCTGGTCAGACTCGGGGCCCGCTGCTGCCTGAGAGGGGGCAGAGCACGCAATCAGAACCAGAACGGTCGCGATTGCTGCAGCGAAGAGTTTGCGTGTCGACATCTGGAATCAGTTGGACGACTCACTGGCGAATGACGCCAGCCATCGCTCACGTTCGTACATGAAGTGAAGAGCCTTCACCGCCCGTTCTGCTGATGGAAAGCAGTAACGGTCCGCTTCTCGAACCGCTGAGACAGCAGCATTCGAAGGATCGGCAACGGCTAATTCCGAAGCAATTAGTACTGGCTTGTTCGACGCAGCAGAAGCTGCGAGTGCGACTTCAACGTAACGAGAATCCTGACGATCGTGGAACGCAACAATCCGCTCAAGACCGTGGTCCGGATAAAAGGGACCCTCGCGCTCAAGCCGACCCTGATTCGACTGGATCCCCATGCCGAGGACCAATGTTGCGTCAACGTCGAGATGGCGAACGACTGCATCAAGAACTGCCGGCACCGTATCTTTTGTTTCCCCGCCAGCAAGATCGATCGGGTTATTCCTGCTCCAACGTGGCGGCAGAAGCCCGTCGAGCGTGGTGCGCAGATCGTCAGGCAGATCGACGAGCTCGAGGCTCGTGTTGGAAGTTGCGTCGGCTGCGAGCACACCCCATCCTCCCACGGTGGTGACGATTGCCAGCCGCGGCCCTGACGGAGCAGGAAGGGTCGCGAAAGCTGCAGCAAGATCAAACGCCTCCGCAACCGAAGACGCCCGACTCGCGCCAACCTGACGACACATGCCATCGAAAACTCGATCGTCTGTCGCAAGAGAACCGGTATGGCTCGCGGCAGCTTTGGCCCCCGACCCTGAGGCTCCGCCCTTCACAATCACGACCGGCATTCGGCGACAGACCGCTTCAAGGCGCTTCGCGAATTCACGACCATCGGGAACACCTTCGAGATACACAAGTCCTACGGCGGTTTCTGGATCGTCGGCGTAGTACTCAAGCATGTCGATCACGCCAACCTGGGCAGCATTGCCGACCGAAATTGCGCGACTGACTCCGACGCCACTCTGTCGAGAAAGATTCATAAACGAAGAAACGAAGTTCCCTGACTGGCTAGCGATCCCGATACGACCCGCGGGCGGGAAGGGAGCAACGATCTGCGCGCAGAGAGACGAAGGCGTCGAAATCAGACCTTGCCCGTTTGGGCCGACGATGACCATGTCGAGTTCATTCGCAAGATCGACAAGGTCGGATTGGAGCCGGCGACCGTCTTCTCCTGACTCGCCGTAACCAGCCGAAGCGATAAACGCCGCTCGAATTCCCTTTGAGGCGGCCTGACGCAGCAACTCAGGGTTGGAAGCAGCAGGGGTACAAACAAAAACAAGATCGACGACTCCGTCGGGGATCTCGGTGAGGTCCGCGAAGGTTGACCGGCCGAGTACTTCAGCACGCTCTCGGTTTGTGGCGAAAACCTCGCCGCTGTAACCGCACGAAAGAATGTTGTGGAGAGCGACGAATCCGAACTTGCCAGGATGTGTCGAGGCTCCTGCCACCACGATCGCTCGCGGATCAAAAAGCGCAGTGAAGTGTTCTGTGGAGATCACGAAACCACGTCCGCCGCAGTCACTTCGACAAGAGCATCGAGTGCAACCGGTGATCCGTCAACGATCATGACCGGGTTCAGATCGATTGAGATCAAGCCTTCGATCTGCGAAGAAGCTGCAGAGAGTGCACACAGCAAATCGGCGAGCGCCTCGAGATCGACCGCTGGCTCTCCTCGGAATGGCCCGAACAACGATTGACTTCGCAAGGAATGAAGCATGTCGAACGCGTCGTATCGACGCAGCGGTGCAAGCCGAACGGTCACATCGGCGATTGCCTCAGCGAGGACTCCCCCGAGTCCGAACACGACCGTCGGCCCAAAAACCGGGTCAACAGAAATACCTGCGATGAACTCACGTAGCCCGATTGCCATAGGAGCAATAAGGACACCGGTTGCGTTGTCCTCGGGTCGCGCTGCGTCGAGCAATTCCTGACATGAGCGACTGACCGCGTCGGCCCCCACAACGCCTAGGTGCACGAGGCCTCGTTCAGATTTGTGGGCGATATTGGCCCCACAGAGCTTGAGGGCCATCGGTCCTCCGCACTGAGCCGCGAATGCGACCGCATCGGCTGGGCCCGTCGCCAAAGACTCCGGGAGAAAGCGCACTCCGAAACCAGAAAGCAAAGTTTTCGAGTCGGATTCAGAAAGGGTGGTGCTCATGCCTCAAGCGCTGCCCTGAAGAACAAACGCAGGTGTTCAAGTCGCTGTTCGAGCGCATCACGTGCAAGTGGATCTCGATCAAGGAGACCCTCAATGAACGGAAGGTCGCTGAAATAGCTCAAGAGGGCGCCATAACCAGTGAGCATGAGTTGCTCGGCGTCGAACCTTCGGAAGGTGCCTGCTTCCATCTCGACTGTGAAGTAGTCGACCGCTTTTTCGAAGAGTGGACGCAACGCCACGCCAAGGTCGACACCAAGCCTCCGTCCGCCGTCAAGCGCCTCGCGACGAACGATGCGAACAAATTCTGAGTTCTCCATAAAGAATGAGAAGCCAGCCGTGAGAACGAGATCGACCTTCTCCCAGCCCTGAACCGGAGAATCGGTTGCGTTGTCGACCTGAATAATCCAGCCCGCTAGCGCACGATCAAAGACCTCTTTGTAGATGGCCTCTTTTGAAGGGAAATGGTGAAGAACGCTCGAACGGCGGATGCCAACTGCACCAGCAATGTCATTCAGTGAGGTCCCATCGAACCCGTTTTCTGCGAAACAGAGCTCTGCCTCAATGAGGATTACCTCACGTGTTGGTGTCACACCTTCGCCTACGGCCATCTGCCAAGGCTAGCGGTGGTCTGTTCCCCCGGCAGGTGACTCCGATTACCGTCTCATTGATGGAGATCCTCTCGGCACTTTTCATCGAAGGCATCGATACTCGCCAGGTCGCTGGCCCTTCCACGCGCATCGACATCACAGGCATTCAATTCTCGGCCGCTGCGCCGCATGCAGTTCCCGTGACGATGGAGCCTCACCTTTGCGTGATTGTTCATTGTCCACCGGGCTCACGCGATTCTGGAGCCTTAGAGGTCGTGTACCTCAAGGGCGAAGAACAGTTGGCGAGAAACGTCCAGCCGCTCCAGGTTGAACCCGGAAAGTTCAATTACCGACTCGTTCGTGCCGAATTGTCATTTGAAGAATACGGAACGATAGAAGCGCATTGTCGTGTCGATCTCGGGCCAGTCACCGTCGTTCCATTCACGCTGCTGCCTCCAGTTTCCTGATGCGCAGCGCCGCTGCGCTTTCCACGCATCCGCTTGCATCGCATGCAACCGGCGACGTCATCGCTGACATTCTTGATTCTGGTAATGAAGCTCCGGACCTCATCATGGTGTTTGCGACGTCTGCGTTTAGCGGCGCCGCAGAGGACATAGCGCAAGCGGTCGAGACCATTCTCGGGCCGCGACACTTGCTCTTCGTCGCTTCCTCCGGCGTTATCGGAGCTGGCTCCGAAGTCTCACGAGGAGCCGCACTCAGCCTGTGGGCCTTCTGGTCCGAGACACATGACCATGACATTGAATTCATCAGTCTCGATAACGGCGTGGAAGACCTCAACTACCTCTCAACGCGACTTCTCGCTTCGGCGGAATCTGTCATCGTTCTCGGCGACCCATCGTTGCCAATGGTGACGCAAACGATCGACCAACTCTGCGAACTTCGAACGAACAAGGTCATCGCCGGCGGACTCCTCTCGGGTTCACACGGTGCGCCGTTGCTGTATGAAGCATCGGGTCGGCGCCACGGTTGTATTGCCATTGCCTTCCGCTCCACCGCAGCCCAGGCAAGTCTCGCCTTCGGATCTACATCGCTCTTGGGGCCACTCACTGTGACGCGCTCGACCGGATCAATGGTGTGTGAGCTTGACGGTGATCTTGCTCTCGACGTCGT
>WLOT01000029.1 GCA_009699125.1 Actinomycetota bacterium | reverse complement strand
GCCCGAATTGTCGATTGGATACGGCTGCAACGAGTAATCGGTTGAGTTCGGATTCTCATCGATCCCACCCCACACGAGTTCTGTGAATCGACGAGCGAATACCTGTGAGGACGGCTTATTCGCGGTGAGTGTTTCGAGCGACTCCCAGTTGGGCGGCAGCGTCGGGAAGCCAAGGCGAGGCGGGTTCGCTTCTTCGGGAACTGCCGGACTGAAATCAGCAACGGGCTTGAGCCCCTTTGCCGCGTAAAGGCTATTGAATCGATCCCATTCGATTCCGCCCCAGAAGTACTCGCGGTCATGCGCGTTGACAAGTCCGACAGTGAGGCAGAACGGCCCTTGATCGGCGCGACGTTTTGACAACCAATCAGCTGCTACTTGAGCAATCTGTCCGTCATAGCGATAGCCGTCGCCATTGACTCCAACGATGTCGGGTTGCGTGAGACCTTCGAATCCGTACTCCTGCAAATAATTCGGGATCGGATCACCGTTGGGGAGATTCGAATCCGACAGGTGCCACTTTCCAACGTACGGCGTTTCATAGCCCGCCTCGCGCAGAATCTTTCCGTAGGTCGGGAACTCACGCTTAAGCGAAGGGGCCGGAGGTCCAAGCCCACCGGAACCTTTACGCGTCTGCAGCATCCACGTTTGATGCGGATACAAGCCCGTGACAATCGCGGCGCGACCAGGGCTACACGCCACTCCGGCGGAGTAGTGGTGTCGGAACTTCACGCCGTGCTTCCACAATTCGTGCACATTCGGCATATGTGCGGCCAGAAATTCACCCGCCGTGTTGATACCGGCAGGAAACACACTCGGGAATCGCGTCTCGTCGACGATGATGAACAAGATATTCGGCTGCCGTTCAGCCGATCGAGAACTTGCACTTGATGCCGCTGCCGGTGCCACAGCGTCAAAGAGACGTAACCCAGCGAGCGATCCAGCCGCAACGGCCGCAGAACCCTTCAGAACAGATCGACGACTAAAGGTGTTCGACATGAGGGCTCCTTCGGCGGCGATCGATCGCCGATCCATTGCGACAAGTGTTAGTTCGGCCTACAGCATCAGTCAACGACTCAGCGACGGTTCTACCCGCCATGATCACCTGCGATACGTTCGGAGCCGTGGGACGTTCCACCTCTAATCAACACGAGAAACCTGAGACCCGATGAGCACACTCGATGAAGTCGGTTCTCATGACAACTGGCGCTGTTGGCTGTGTGATGAACCCGTTGATCCCGAAATGTCGGTGAACGATTCACGCGGTCCGAGTATCGACTCAATGACAACGAAGTCGAAAAGCAAGAACAAAAGTTCAACCGACGTTTTCGGCGCTGAACGTCTTGCGCATCGAGACTGCAATACGAAGAAGGGCGCAATCGCTCCCGTCGTTGACTGGCCTGACCACCTTTTTGTCGTCGATCCTGCACCGATCATTGGAAGCGTTGAGCGACTGTCACGAAAAGGTGGCCGAGAGGTCGTTGCTCGGTGCCCTTCGGAACAAGACGCGGATGACGCTTCAATCTGGCTTCTCGATCGCTTGAGCCGACTCGTACCCAGCGCAACGTTTGAAACAACTGTCGAATCAGGCGGGGGTCAGTACCTCCTCGTGCTTCGCGTCTGACGCTGCAACTCGTCGCCCGCACATCACCGACACCTCCACAAGTACCGTGTCGTTATGACAGCGAGTTCGACTAAACAGCGACGACGATTGCCCATCCTCCAGGGCGTCTTGCCGATTGATCGCAAACAGATCCCGACAAATGTGCTTGCTGGCGTCACGTTGGCAGCGCTCGCCATTCCCGAGGTGATGGGTTACACCTCGATCGCGGGCATGCCAGTCATCACCGGTCTCTACACAATCCTCCTGCCGATGTTGGCCTTCGCTGCGTTTGGTTCCTCGCGCCACCTTGTTGTTGGCGCTGACTCGGCAACAGCAGCGGTCATGGCCGCCGGCCTCGTCGAACTCGCGCAGCCGGGCTCGGACCATTACGTCGCCCTCGCTGGCCTCCTCGCACTCATGGCTGCAGGATTTCTGCTTCTTGCTCGGCTCATCCGTCTCGGATTCCTCGCCAACTTCCTTTCGCGATCGGTGCTGATTGGTTTCCTCACCGGCGTCGGCATCCAGGTTGCGTGTGGGCAAGTCGGCGGACTCCTCGGCATCCCAGAAGGCAAAGGCATCACCATCAATGGCGAACTTTTCGACAACACACTCACCAAACTGATCTCAACACTTCGGCATGTCGGCTCAACGAGTTGGGCAACCGTTGCGGTTTCGGCCAGCGTGCTCGTCGTCATCCTTGGTGGAAAGTTTGTTACGAAGAAGGTTCCAGGTGCGCTTGTTGCGGTGATCGGCGCCATCGCAATTTCTTGGCATTGGGATTTGGTTTCGCACGGAATCGCAACACTTGGCCCGGTTCCAGGCGGTCTTCCCAAGATTGGGATTCCGAGCGGGATCAGTTTCTCCGATATCCCTTCACTCATGGGCACGGCAGTGTCGATCTTCATTCTGATCCTCGCTCAAAGCGCGGCGACATCTCGAGCGTATGCCGCAAAGTACAACGACGAATTCGACGAAAACGTCGACCTCGTCGGCCTTGGTGCGGCCAACATCTTTGCGGGACTCACCGGCACATTTGTTGTCAACGGAAGCCCAACCAAAACCGAAATGGTCGATGGTGCTGGTGGCCGGAGTCAGCTCGCTCAAATCACAACTGGGCTCATCGTTCTCATTGTGCTGCTCTTCCTCACGGCTCCCCTCGAATACATGCCAAAAGCCGTGTTGGCCGCCGTTGTCTTCATGATCGGCATTCAACTTGTTGACATCAAGGGAATGCGAAGCATCTTCCGTGTTCGCAAAGACGAATTTGTCGTTGCAGTACTCACCGCAGCAACTGTCGTTCTGCTCGGTGTTGAACAGGGAATTGTTCTTGCGATCGTTGCTTCAGTGATCGGCCACCTCCGTCGCTCCTACAAAACTGCAACTGCGGTCATGATCCCCGACACAGATGACCCCGGGTTCCATTCAAAGCCGTTCGAAGCAAATGAACGAACCATTCCCGGCGTTGCGGTGTATCGATTCTCCTCAGACCTGTTCTATGTAAATGCCAACCTTTTCCTTGAGGATCTCACCGCGCTTGCGAATTCAACCGAGCCACTGCAATACATCGTGCTCGACTCTGGGGCCATCACCGATATCGACTTCACCGGTTCGCTCACCATCAAGCAAGTGCTCACTGAACTCTCCGAACACAACGTGAAACTGGTCTTCGCTGACGCAATGACCAGCGTGAAGCACAAGCTCGATCGATACGACATCACCAAACTTGTTGGCGACGATGCGTTCTATCCAACAGTTGGCTCCGCCCTGCGGGCGTTCAAAGGATCCACGCAGACCGAAGCTTGAGAGTGGGCCATACCGCATCGGCTCCTCGCCCCGGTCGCAAACTGGCAGCGCGCCAACCGACGATTGACATCAACGACAAGGGCGGCCACCGGTTTCCCGATGACCGCCCTTGATCAGTTCTCTATGACGCCGAAGCGTCAGGAATTACTTCGCAGCCTGCGAAACGCGGTTGGCGTCAAGTTTTGCTGCGTCGACAACTGGTCCGGTAACGCTGCCGATGAACTTCGGCGAGCATTCCATCTGCGACTTCGTTGACGGAGCCACCTGGGTGAATTCCGTTCCCTTGAGCTGGACGAGCATGCCGCAGTCAGGAGGAAGGTTTGCGCCCGGGTCAGCGTTGGAGTGAAGTCCGCCGCCGTCCCATTCGTGGATGGCCTTGAGCTTTTCCATCACGCAATCGCTGGTGAGGGTGCTTCCGCACTCCTGTGCAGCTGTTGCCCAAAGGAGGAAGTTCGTGGTGGCCTGTGCGCCGAGAAGACCGGTCTTGCCACCCGATGCCTTAATGAGATCAAGGTATTGCTGCGTTGCCGGGTGCGAAGAGGCCTGCTCGAACGGGTAGAACGCCATGCGGACGTACACGTTGTCGGCGTTTCCGGAGGTGTTCCACTTTGCGAAGGTGGAGTCGTAGAAGTTTGCATCCACGTACCACTTCGGGGTGAAGTTGATGGCCTTTGCGGCATCAAGAACGTTCTGGAAGTTCGGGGCTGGTGAACCAGAGAAGAACACAACCTCTGCACCACAGTCCTTCAGACGCTGAACGAACGGTGTCCAGTTGGACTCGCCACCGATGTTGTAGGTCTGCTCACAGTCAAGGAATTTCCAACCAGCGGTCGTGAACGAGGTCTTGGCCTTGTCGGTGGAGTCCTTGGTTGCTGCGTAGTTCGCAGTGAAGATCGCTGCCTTCTGCACTGCTGCGGGGAAGAGGCCAGCAAGCTGGTACGCACCGGCAAGCGGGGTCTTGTCGACCGGGTTCGGAACGGCCTGCACCATGAGTGGGCCGTTGGCGAATGCAGCACTCACCGAATAGGTGGGAACTGAAGCCATCTTGCAACCAAGACGGGTCTGTTCCTGCACCGAGTCGAGCGAGAAGCCTTGACCGACGAGCATGAAGACCTGCGTGCAGGCTTCGGTCATGCGGTTGTTGGCTTCCATAATTGCTGCGTCGTAGTACTTGCCAGTGATCTGACGACCGTTGATGCCACCCTGATCGTTACACCACTTGATCATGGCCTTCATTGCGTCAGACATTTCCTTGTTCAGGCCAGGAGCGCCGGCATAACCAGCGTCGTCGCCGTAACCGATGGTGATCGAGGTGTCGGTGACACCCTGCTGGGTCGCGCCCTTTGCTTCACCTGCGCCGCACGGCGAATCGAGAGTGCCAAAGCTTGTGGCCTTTGACTTCGACGTGGTGTTTGAGCTGCCGCCCGAATCGGATCGGCCGCCACCGCAAGCGGCAGCAAAGATGCTGAGCACGGCGACGAGCGCCACAACCAACACCGCGCCACGTGAGCGGCGCTTCGGTCGGCTGTTCACCGACGCAGTTCCATTGCCTTTAGGCACTGATTTCCCCTTTGTAGATGACTGGAATCCCGACGAACGTCGGATGGTTCACTCGGTACAGCAAGTAGAACCGGTACTACAGCGCACTCGAACGAATGCAGGGTCGGTCATTTCGACTTCCCCCGGAGCCGCCACCGAAGCGACGACAGGAAACGACGTTACTGTCCCTATTCGGAAGTGACAAGCGTCATGCCCCGAAAGAACAGGGTTTGGTGCGGTCCCCGGCCCCAATCCCTGCTCAGGCGTCTTCGAGCTCGGGCCACTCGCCAGGATGAGGCGCTTCTTGTGACTCGAGATCGGGCAAAAAGGTGAACGCGGCGATCGATCCAACGAGGGCCACGCCGGCGCATACGAAACAGGCGAGATGCATCCCTTGCATGAAGGCATCGGATGCAGCCGTTTGGAACACCTGCTTCACCTCGTCAGGAGCTTGCGACGCCACGATGATTGCCGCAGCCATCGATGCCTTGGCGGCGGCAACAGCATCGGCGGGAACCTGCGGGAACTTCGTGAGGAACTCGCCGATCTTTGGCGCATAGACCGAAGCGAACACACTTCCGACAACCGCCACCCCGAGCGTTCCACCAACTTCACGCGTCGTGTCGTTCACCGCTGCGCCCGCACCAGCCTTCTCCTTCGGTAGCGAGGACATGACTGCTGCAGTCGATGGTGACGTCACGAGCGAAAGCCCGGTGGCAATAAACGCCATCGAAATAACGACCGGCCCGAAGTACGCGGTGTCTGCATCACAAAAACCAATGATGATGAAACCAATCATCATTGTGAGCAGCCCAGTGCCAACGACCCGGCGCGGTCCAAACTTGAGTGCAAAGCGAGCGGCGTTGGGTGCGGTGATCGCGGCGAAGATTGCGAACGGCAGTGTGTGAAGGCCCGCCGACAACGTTGAGTAACCGCGCACGAATTGGAAGTACTGCGTGACGATGAAGATGAAACCGAAGAGCGTGAAGAAGGCAACAGCAATCGAACCTGCTGCTGCACTAAAGCGGGCAATTCGGAAAACGCGAACGTCGAGCAATGGGTGTTCCCGTCGCAGTTCGTACCAAACGAAGAACGCGAGCAACGCCGCCGAACCGATGAATCCACCGATGGTTCTGAACGAAGCCCAACCGGCGTGCGGTCCTTCAATCACGGTGTAAACGAGAAGTCCGATCGCAAGGATTGATGTGACCGTGCCGATTGCGTCGAACACACCGGCCTCTGGATCCTTCGAGGACGGCACAAGAAACCAGCCGGCAATCAACGCAACCGCGACAATCGGCACGTTCACGAGGAAGATCGATCCCCACCAAAAATGTTCAAGCAAGATGCCGCCGGTGACGGGTCCGAACGCGACTGCCATGCCGGAGACCGCTGACCAAGCTCCGATCGCTTTCGCGCGCTCGGTCGGATCGGTGAAGACGTTGGTAAGAATCGCCAGCGTCGCAGGAAACACCAGCGCCGCGCCGACACCCATCGCCGCACGGGCAGCGATGAGTTGCCCGGAACTACTTGAGAACGCTCCAAGAACGGACATCGCCGCGAAGATGATGAGCCCGATCTGCATCGCACCTTTTCGGCCAAGGCGATCGCCAAGTCCACCTGCAGCAAGAAGTAAGCCGGCGAAGACCAAGCTGTAGGAGTCGACGATCCACTGGAGCTCTGTCGTGGACGCCTTGAGATCCCGACTCAGGGTCGGGAGTGCAACGTTCACGATTGTGTTATCGACGACAACGAGAAACACACTGAGCGCGAGGACAACGAGAATCCACCAACGGCGGCGGTAGGCGGTTGCAGCATCCATCAGTAACTCCAGGGCAGAACGGGTGAAGAGCAGAACTATAGAACAATGATCCACAAAAGTGGAACATTGACCTATAGTTGAACTATGGCCACGGCAAAACGCTCGAACGCAGCGCCCCTGCGCCACCGCACCCCTTCGCTGGAAGTCACCGATTCGGTCGTTAAGGCCGCGCTCCGGATCATTGGGTCTGATGGCCCCGACTCAGTGACGGTTCGCCGCCTGGCCGCTGAAGCCGGTGTTGCCCCCATGAGCATCTACAACCACTTCGGCGACATGCACGGAGTCTTCGATGCTGTGTTCGAACACGGATTCACCGAGTTCGCCGAAACACTCCGAGCATCAACAACGTCCAACCATCCCGTTCTTGCGATCCAAGAGATGGCACGGGCGTACCGACTCTTCGCTCTCAAGAACCCCGACACCTATGCAGTCATGTTTCTTCGCGTGGTTCCCGGTTTCGAGGCCTCTGACGAATCGTTCCTGGCCGCGGCTCACTCATTCGATGAATTGAGCAGTGCAGTGCAGCGTGCAATCGATACCCAACATTTTCTCCCCGCCGATCCTGCACTAGTCGCGCAAGAGATTTGGGCAAGTTGTCATGGCGCTGTCGCGCTTGAGCTTCTTGGAATGTGTGCATTCGCCGATCCGGCCGAGACCTACAACGCACTCCTGATCTCGCTGCTACGCGGCCTTCTGATCAATCCAGCGGAATCTGCAGTACTCGCCTAACACCAGGTTCGAGTTCAGTGACATGGCCTTTGCCATGTTCGTCTTCGGCGAGAACAACACTGCCTGCGGGCAACGTTCGAGTTTCACCGTCGCTCGCGGTGATGCGAACCCAACCATCGAGAAACACGACGAACTGACGCCGAGGCGCGTTGTGTGATGCAGGCACCTGATCAAGCGCCTGCACAGTGAGGAACTGCACTCGACTGACATCGACTCCCGGCGACACCCAAAGTTCGGCGACTCCGTGTTCGGCAGGATTCACCACTCGATCAAGCGTCACCTCTTCAAAGTGACTCTCACCATCTGCGTCGGCCCAGATTCGTAAATAGTCCACTACGAGAACCCAATCCATCCAGCGACAGTTTGCACAAGCACGACCACCGCGAGAATCGCGATCACGACAACGCAAACGAGCGCAGCAGCTTTGAACTTGGGACCGTTTGCCGCATTACCGAGAACAGATCGGCGGTTCGCCAAGATCAAAATGAAAATCAGAATGATTGGTGTGATCAGACCGTTGACCACCTGCATGTTGATCAGCAATGAAATGAGATTGCCCGGCAAAAGCGCGACCAACGCGCCGATCACGATGAGTGCGGTGAACAGTCCCATAAAGAGCGGTGCTTCACGAAAGGTCTTTGATACCGATCGTTCAACACCGACCGCTTCGGCGACGGCATACGAGGTCGCCAACGGCACCACCGCTGCCGCAAGCGCCGAAGCGCCAAGGAGGCCGATGCCAAAGAGGATTTGCGCGGCCGAACCAGCAACGGGTTCAAGCGCTTGGGCGGCTTCCTTGGCAGATTCCAGCGGACCAGAGCCACCAATTGCCGCTGCTGTGGCAATGATGATCGCCATCGAAATGACGTTGGCGAACACGGCACCAGTAATGGTGTCGATCCGCACCATCCGATACTCCTCTGGCCCACTGCCGCTATCGGCCACTGCCGCTGCTTGATAGAGCTGCATGTACGGAGTGATGGTCGTACCAATAAGCGCGACAACCAAGAAGAGAAACTCCTTCGTTCCAAGCAGGTGCGGAATAAAGGTGTTGCTTGCGACCTCGCCCCAATCCGGCTTTCCGAGAATCGCCGCGATCGGGTAGGTGATGAACGCGAGACCGAGAAGCAAGAAGACCCTCTCGGCGTATCGGTAGTTTCCGAAAACAACTACAGCCCAGATGGCAACAGCGCCAATCGGAATCGAGATATAGCGCGAGACGCCGAAGAGTTCGAATGCTGCACCAATACCCGCGAACTCCGAGACGACGAGACCGAGATTTGCGATGAGCAAACAGACAATGGCGAATACTGATGCACGAAGTGGGAACTGCTCTCGAATGAGCGACATCAGCCCTTCGCCGGTGTGCGCACCAAGACGCGCTGACATTTCCTGCACAATGACCAACGCAATCGTGACCAAAAGCATCACAAAGAGCGTTCGGTACCCAAATTCAGAACCGGCCGATGCGTAGGTGGCGATACCGCCTGCGTCGTTGCCTGCATTGGCAGCAATAAGTCCGGGACCAAGAACTGCCAGCCAAATCATCCAGCGTCGACGGCGCTTGGGCGCGGGAGGTCGCGCTCCAGTCGACTTCGCGGGGTCGTTGATCGGCTCGGTCATGACAACTCAGCTCAAGCGAGCAATCGAGTGAAGGGTCGACGATTGGACTCGTGCTGCGGAATAAGCGCATCAACAACATCGTCAGCGAGGATTCGACCGATGGGACGGCTGTGCTCGTCGACAACAACGATCGACGAGCCGCGATTCTCCACGAACGATTCGATGACGTCTTCGATGGGCGCTTCAACTGTGACAGTCACCGGCCACGGCGAGCCAATAAGCGAACGAAGTGTGTCGTCGGGGCTTGCCATGAAGAGGTCAATCATCAAGATGTCATCGAGCAGCGTTCCGTCACCGTCAAGAACCAGAACTGATTCGAGTCGAGCGATGTCTTCTGCTTCCTCAAGGCGCTCGCGGGCGTCAGCAACAGTGAGATCGGCGTCGAACATAAACAGCGCAGTTGTCATCAGACCGCCGGCGGTTTCTTCGTCGTAACCAACCAATCGAACGAGGACTTCGGCGTCTTCTTGATCCATTACCGCCAGAAGTTCCTCACGAGTTTCGTCATCAAGATCTCGGAGCGCCTCGGCCGCTTCGTCGGGCTCCATCTCGGCCAGCAACGACGCAGCTTGTTCGGGGTCGGCATCGCGAAGAAGAACCGCGAGTTCATCGGGTTCCATTTCCTCGAGTGCGTCGGCAGCCGTCTCTGCATCGAGCGCAGCAAGAAGTTCCTGACGCTGCGATCGACCGAGTTCTTCAAGAAGGTCAGCGAGTTCGCCAGGGCGAAGTCGTCGGAGCTCGCTGTTGGCGCGACTCAAACGCACGGGTTCTCCGGGATCGGAGAACGGCTGAATCGCAGCCCAGTCAATGACCCGATCGGGATGGGGACGCACTCGCCAACGCGCAGGACCAAGTCGACGCACCAAGGTCGAGAACCCGACGTCCGCCCCCACCAATCGATAGCCACCACCAACGCGAGCAAGGAAGAGATCCGCGGCACGGAAGACGCGCACACCGTCGACATCGACCATCTGATGATCGATCACGTCGTCGACCAGTTTCACTTCGTTGTCGCGTCGAGCGAATTCTCGAAGGTCAACCTTTGCTGAACGCAGCACGATGCGACGCTGTTCGAGTTCGCCGATCTTGTCGGCTGATACCCACGTGAGCTGACGACCAACACGAACAACAAGACCGGTGAGCGGCGGATACGGCTCGCCTTCCCAACGAACAACGAGATCAACAAGTCGTCCCACTTCGATGCCAGATGAATGGACGACTGGCGCGCCGGTGAGTCCCGACACAGAGAGAAGGGACTCGGCAACTGCCTCAAGGGCAAGAAGGCGCTTTGTTCGTTGCTTGCGGCGTTGCGCTATCGCACGCGGGGCATTGAGTGTCTGCGGCATGACGATCTCCGTTAGTGGAAAGTGGACGGACTACGCCATCTCCACCTCGCGACCCACGACTTACGTGGGCTACTACAGAGACATAGAGAAGGCGACACACGACGGAAAGCGCGTACTTGGGGGCTCGCTAGCTGGCATGTGGGTCACCTCCTCGAGATATCAACGCCGACCATTGGTCGACTTGAGAGGACCCTTTCTACCATCTGGGGTCCGAAAGTTCCCCATTGGATTCCCAAAGCAGCGTGAATTCGCCTGTCGTTCATGCTTGGTTCCCCGTCGGGCAGGATGGAGACATGGCGACTGCACCGGTGATTCTGCTCCCCCCGTCCGAAGGTAAAGCCGATGGCGGAACAGGCAAAGCGCTCCGAATCGCCAACCTTTCGTTCCCCGAACTCGAAGAGCACCGCGCCACCCTTCGCGCTGCACTCGGCGCGGCGATGAAAGGGAAAGAACCGGGACGCGCGAAGTTGCTCGGCGTCAAGGACAAAGCACTTGCTGCGGCGACGAGCGCGAATCTCTACGTGCTGACATCGCCGACAATGCTCGCAATCGAGCGCTATACCGGCGTGCTTTATGACGCTCTTGATGTCGCATCGCTTTCAGTTCGAGATCGGAAGCGACTCAACAAACAGGTCTTGATCTTTAGTGGGCTGTGGGGGGTTGTCCGCCCTGACGACATGATCCCCGATTACAAGTTGAAGATGGGGGCCACCCTCGCCCCGGTCGGAAAGCTTTCGACGTGGTGGCGCGAACCGGTGACCACCGCGTTGGCATCGACAGTGAGCGGCACGGTCGTTTGGAACCTGTTGCCCAAGGAGCATGACAACGCATGGGCGCCCTTCTCGCCAGTTCATATGTCGACAAAGCCGAGCGCAGTCTTCTCGGTCAAGTTTCTTGATGAGGACAAACCAATCAAAGGCGAGCGCGCCTTCACGACGGTCAACCACTGGAACAAGTTGCTCAAGGGCGCCCTCGTGCGATTCATTCTCGAGACCGGTGCCGATGACCCGAACGCGCTTGCGAAATTTCGCCATCCAGAGGGCTATCGCTACGACCGAACCCTCACAGAGATATCGCCGAGCGGGACGATTGTGAGCATGGTGCGCCCAGCCCGCTGAGCCACAATGAATGGCCGGCCGTATCGTGGGGGGATGGCCAGTCCGACAAACGCCTCTCCGCTTGAGCGCATCGATCTTCCGATCGAGGGAATGACGTGCGCGGCGTGTGCCACTCGAATCGGCAAAGGGCTGAACAAGATCGACGGTGTTTCCCAAGCCGACGTAAATCTGGCAGCGGCGCGAGCAACGGTGCACTTTGACCCCTCGGTCACTGGTCGAGTCGAGTTCGCCGCAAAAATTGAATCGCTCGGCTACCACGTGCCCGAAATCGACCGACGCGAAGAAGCCGAAGCCGAGTATGCCCACACCCTTGGCATTCGCTTGCTTGTTGCCGTGGTGCTCACTGTGCCAACCGTGCTCATTTCAATGGTGCCGGCATTCATGTTCACCAATTGGCAATGGGTTGCCTTCACCCTCAGCTCGCCAGTCGTTTTCTATTGCGGCTGGGGATTCCACCGAGCAGCGCTCATCAACCTTCGTCATGGCACCGCAACCATGGACACGTTGGTTTCAATGGGAACACTCGCCGCCTGGACATGGTCAACCGTCGCCTTGTTCTTCCTGCATGCTGCAGACGAAAGCTCGACGTCTATGAGTGGCATGGCGGGCATGTCAACAAACAGCGACACCGCGCATGTCTATTTCGAAACTGCGGGCGTCATCATTGCGCTGATCCTCTTAGGTAAATGGTTCGAAGCAAGAGCACGCCAGCGTTCTGGCGACGCACTGCGCAAACTGGCGGAACTCGGCGTAAAGACCGCACGCCTTGAAGACGGCACCGAGATTGCGCTTGAGGAACTTGTTGTTGGGGTTCGGTTTGTTGTTCGTCCTGGCGAGAAGATCGCAACCGACGGCGTCGTCGTCGACGGCCATTCCGCAATCGATATGTCGATGATCACGGGCGAACCAGTTCCCGTTGAGGTTGGTCCCGGCGATGACGTTGTCGGCGCAACTGTCAATGCCAACGGCCACCTTGTTGTTCAAGCAACTCGTATCGGCAACGACACTGCGCTCGCCCAGATTGTGCAACTCGTTGAAGACGCTCAAGGTTCCCGAGCTCCGATTCAGCGGCTCGCTGATCGCGTCGCTGGCGTGTTTGTCCCCATCGTGTTCGGTATCGCGGTCGCCACCATCATCGGTTGGACTGTCACCGGGCATTCCGCACAAGACACGTTCTCTGCTGCGGTTGCTGTTCTCATCATCGCTTGCCCCTGCGCGCTGGGACTCGCAACGCCAACCGCAATCATGGTCGGCACTGGTCGCGGTGCGCAGTTGGGCATCATCATCAAAGGCGGCGAGGTTCTCGAACAAACACGACGTGTCGACGTTGCGGTGCTCGACAAAACCGGCACGCTCACTGAAGGCCATATGGAATTGGTCGACGTCGTAACTCGCGCGGGCGCAAACGCCGACGCCGCTCTCCGACTGGCAGCAGCGGTAGAGGCCCGATCAGAACATCCCATTGCCGCTGCCATCGTGGCTGGTGCTGATTCCCGACGTCCCGGCGACGCAATGTCCACCACCGTGAGCGGTTTCGAGAATCTTCCTGGCCGCGGCGTCATCGCAAAGGTGACATCCGATTCAGGAGTCGTCTGGAACGTCGGAGTCGGTCGACCATCGTTGTTCACCACCATCGATCCCGACCTTGACCAAGCCCGCATCGATGCTGAACACGCGGGGCGCACGGCCGTCATCGCGGGTTGGGCCGACCACGCTGGCGATCCACTCACCGCTCATGTCGTTCTCGTTGTTGCCGATCGACTCAAGTCAACGAGCGCCGAGGCAGTTGCCGATTTTCACTCGCTGGGGCTTGAGGTCGTGCTGCTTACCGGCGACAACCGGCGCACGGCAGAAACCATCGGCGCAGAAGTCGGCGTCGACCGCGTCGTTGCCGAAGTACTTCCCGCCGACAAGGTCGCAGAGGTTCGTCGGCTGCAGGAAGAAGGGCACATGGTGGCGATGGTTGGCGATGGCATCAACGATGCTCCAGCCCTCGCACAAGCAGATCTCGGCATCGCCATTGGGACCGGAACCGATGTTGCTATCGAAGCCAGCGACCTCACCATCGTCAGTGGTGACTTACGAGCTGCGGCCGATGCCATCGCACTTTCACGACGCACACTCGCAACCATTAAGGGAAACCTGTTCTGGGCCTTCGCCTACAACGTGGCGGCGATCCCCCTCGCTGCATTCGGGGTGCTCAATCCCATGATTGCCGCCGGCACAATGGGTTTCTCGTCGGTCTTCGTCGTTACGAATTCTCTTCGACTGCGTAGATTCAAAGGCGTTCGCCGCAACTCCCCCACAAAGGACTGAACATGACAACCCGTACCTATTCGGTTCCTGGCATCTCTTGCGGCCATTGCAAGAACGCGATTGAAGGAGAACTCACACCTCTCGAAGGCGTCGAAAGCGCACTTGTCGACATTGACGCAAAGACCGTCACCGTTGTTGGCGAAATCACCGAAGCCGATGTACGAGCCGCAGTCGATGAAGCTGGCTACGAAGTCGCTTCAGCGAACTAAGTCCGTTCTCGCGGTTAGAGGGAACCGTCGATAAGGCGAGCCCGTACTTCCACTGCTCGTTCTCTCACTGCGTCAAGGTCTTTGAGCTTGCGCATTGAGCCCAGTTGGTTGCCGAGTCGATGATTCGATCGGAGGGCTGGCTCGTTTCGCGCAAGGAAGTCCCAATAGAGGGTGGTGAATGGACATGCGTGCTCACCGATCCGCTTCTTCGGGTCGTAGCGACAATCACCACAGTGATCGCTCATCTTGTTGATGTACGCACCGCCAGAGGCATAGGGCTTCGTTGACATCCGTCCGCCATCGGCATAAAGCGCCATACCGATGACGTTCGGGAGCATCACCCATTCGGCACCATCAATAAATGACTTCCACATCCAGTCCACAAGCGCGCCAGGACGAACACCTGACGTGAGAGAGAGGTTTCCCAAAACCATTAAACGTTCAATGTGATGCGCCCATGCCCGTTCATCGATCGCATGGACCGTGTGCGAAACGCATGCCATGTGCGTTTCGCCGCCCGTGAACGATGCTGGCAATGGTGCATCTGCATTCAATGCGTTCAATTCCCGGTAGTCCGGCATCCATAACCAGTAGAGGCCCCAGACATATTCACGCCACCCGATGATTTGCCTGATGAATCCCTCGGCAGACGCAATCGGAATCCGTCCCTCGTTAAACGCCTTATGCGCTGCGTCGACAACTTCGCGCGGATGAAGCAAACCGATGTTGAGATACGGACTCAGCATCGAATGAGCCAGTTTCCATTCCGAGGACAGAACCGCATCTTCATGCGGGCCAAAGAGCGGCAACACCTCGTCGACAAACTGATGCAGTCGTTTCAATGCGCCATCACGAGTTGTCGCCCACAAACCATCGAACGAAGAACCAAAAGCGTCGGGAGCACGACGGGCGATGTCGGCGATCACCCGCGCATCAGTGGCGTCAAGCGGGTCGGTCATCGGCGCTGGCCAT